>NZ_JBBOCA010000001.1:4865701-5169808 GCF_038002225.1 Paenibacillus sp. FSL R7-0204 | reverse complement strand
AGTGAGCGAGGAGAAGGTCTTGTGGCAGTGGATCAGGTGACGGAGGATGAGGCGGCGGCTTCTCTGCTGATTGAAGAGGCGGTGCTAATCAGGTTCGCGGAAGGGAGCCGGGAGGCGTTTGAATGGCTGGTCCGGCAATACCGGGAGCCTGCTGTGCGGTTTGCGTACCACTTGACCGGGAATTATCATACCGCCGAGGATCTGGCGCAGGACTGCTTCGCCTATCTGCTGGTGTACCCGGAGAAGTATGATTACCGGGCATCCTTCAAAACCTATCTGTTTACCATTCTCCGCAACAAGAGCATTGACTCGGTCCGTAAGCGTGCAAGGCAGCAGAGCTTGCCGTATACGGCGGAGAGCAGCAGCGTACATAACCCGGATGAGGGGAATCCTGAACGGCTGGCTATCATCCGGGAAGAGGATGTGGAATGGCGAAGAAGATTGCATCAGATGAAGCCCGATTACGGACAGGCAGTCTATCTGGTGGATGTGGGACAGATGTCTTATGAACAGGCGGCCGCAGTGATGGGCCGGAATCAAGTGAGCTTCAAGGTGCTGCTTCACCGGGCGCGCAAGAAGCTGAGGCAGATCTACGAGAAGGAGGAGTGGGATTGTGAAGTCAACGGAACAGGAACAGTTATTTCTGGATGAGGTCTACCGCAAGGCCCGTCTGCTGGAATACGACAAGCGTGAAGCACAGAGAGTGCTGCATAACCGCAAGGTGCTGGCCAGACGCCAAATTCTTACAGTCTCAGGCATCACAATCGTTACAGCCATATTCGCCCTGATGATTTGGATCGGTAAGGTGGATCAGTGGCTTTGTGTTGCGCTGTCGCTCCTTCTGATTACAGCAGGTCTGCTGATCGAGAAGCTTGAATTGCTGTGGGGTCTGGAGAACGACGGTTGAACGGGAGTTGCAGGAAAGGGAGAGAGATGAAATGGAGCTAATCATTAATCATTTGACCAAGACTTACGGAAGCAAGACGGCACTGCAGGATATCAGCTTTCGGGTTGGCGAGGGCATTCACGGCCTGCTGGGGCCGAACGGGGCAGGCAAAACTACGCTGATGCGGCTGCTCGCCACCCTATTAACGCCAAGCTCAGGAACGGTAGAGATAGGCGGGGTTCCCTTGCAGGATAAAGCCCGGGTGCGTGAGATGGTCGGTTATCTGCCACAGGAGTTTGCCTTCTATCCCGGAATGACTGTCTATGAGGCTATGGATTATCTTGCGCTGCTGTCCGGGATAGGCGGCCGTTCCGGGCGGAAGCGGAGAATAGATGATCTGCTGGAGCAAGTGAACCTTATGGAGCAGCGCCGGACGAAGGTCAAGGCGCTGTCCGGCGGGATGAAGCGGCGGCTGGGCGTAGCCCAGGCCATGGTGCATGAGCCAAAGCTGCTGATCGTCGATGAGCCGACAGCGGGGCTGGACCCCGAGGAGCGCATACGGTTCCGGCGGCTGCTGGGACGGTTCGCCGAAGGGAGAGTCGTTCTCCTCTCCACGCATGTCGTTGAAGATGTGGAGTCCACCTGCGAGCAGATGACTGTACTGCAAAAGGGAAGTCTGCGGTATCACGGCAGAATAGGCGATCTTACCGCCGCTGCGGCCGGCCGTGTCTGGATCGCTGAGCTGGACCGGGCGCAGTGGGAGCGGGACCGCGACCGCTTCCCGGTACTGTCGGCCGTGCCGGAGGGTGCAGGCATGCGGGTCCGGGTGTTGGCCGGGGAGCAGCCCTTTGCCGGGGCGCAGCAGACCGCACCGTCCATCGAAGATGCATATCTCCACCTGATGCGCAGGGAGGAATCGTTCGTATGATGGCATTGATTGGCAAGGAGATGCGCATGACGCTGCGCAGCCTGGTATTTTATCTGTTTGTGATCGCCAGCGTGTTCTTCTATTTCACTTCTTATGCTACGGAGGAGACCTGGGGAGAGCTCGGCCCTCCTGTAATAAATACGCCGCAGAATATGGGGATTGCGGAACAGCCTTATTACGGCTGGGCTACTCCGGGGGATACCCGCAGCTTGGCTGAACAGATGAAGATTCATATGCAGCGGGATCTGAATGCGGGAACCGGTGAGAAGCTCAGGCTGGGCTTCCCGATGGAGGTGGAGCTGGATGCGGGAGAGAAGGCGGCCTTCACTGCTGCAATCTCGCAGCTGGATAAAGTCCTGAAGGACCCCGGCCAATATACCATGGATGAGGTTTACCAGATCGCTGAGGCATTGAACAGCGAATTGGGCGGAAGCAGTATGTATCAGCAAGGGCTGAGTAACTACGGTTATGCTATAACGTCTGTAGACGAAGCCATGAAGGCACAGCAAGCGCAGCTTGCGGAGTATAATGCGAAGGTGGACGGGGGGGAACTGCTGCCCGGAGCCGCACGTTACTTCAGTGACTATATGTCACTGCCGGCAGGGATCTTCCCGGTCTTTCTGTCTGCCTTCCTGCTGCTGCGGGACCGTTCCAGCCGGATGAATGAATTGATCTACAGCCGCAGGGTTTCCCCGTGGGTATATGTCGGGTCTAAGTTTATCGCCCAAGGGATCATGCTCTCTCTGGTCTACCTCATTCTGGCTGTCATCGGGGGCTGGCAGACGGTGGATACGCTTGGGCTTACAGGTCAGACGGCGCAGGCCATAGGGACCTTTCTCAGTTATACGGCCTGGTGGCTGCTGCCCACCCTATGGATCTCGGTATCCTTCGGGATGTTCGGCTCCATGCTGTTCCGCCGGGGCATTGTGCCGATCGCCCTGCAGATCGTCTGGTGGTTCGTATCCGTACTGCCGCTTATGGGCTCCTATGGGCTGAACCGGCTGTTCATCCGCTTCAATTCACCTAATGACTATAATCTGTATCAGGGCTGGGCAGATGAGATTGCCCTTAACCGCAGCTTTTATCTGCTGCTGGCCATTCTTCTGACCGCCGGAGCAGCCTGGCTCTGGGAAAGAAACCGCAGCCGTCTGGATTCGGCACAGTCACTTGGCAGGAAAAAGACGAAGCGGACTCCTGCAGTCTCCGCGCCCGGAGCACTGAGATGAGCCGGCAGATCATCGCTCCGCTCGCCCGCTACAACCTCAAGCTGACAGTGCATTATTCCTGGTTGTTGTCAGCGGTACTTTTGGCAGCCGTACCGATATTCATAGACCCTGTATTAATGGACAGGCTCCAGGTTGCGAAGCTGGGAGAATTCCTAGTCAGCCTGCTGGGACTGATAGTCTACCCTCATCTAGGTCTGTTGGAGGATGGAGGCATCCAGGAGGTACTGTATGCCAAGCGGGTACGTCATCTTCCGTTGTTTCTGTTCCGCTGGCTGCTTACCGCTCTCTATATCTTCCTTGCAGTTGCTGCTTTGTTCACATGGATACATGGAAGCGGCGCAGATTTTGAGCTGTGGCCGATGGTGGGAGGGACGGCAATCACCGCCATTGTGATCGGGTCAGCCGGTCTGACGGCCACTCTTCTGGCCGGTAACCTCTCGGCTGGATATATTGCCGGATTCTCCTGGTACCTGCTGGATTTCACCACCAAGGGCAAGCTGACCGGGCCCTTTTACCTATTCGGCCTGCTTAAAGAGCCATGGGATAACGGCAAGTGGCTGCTTGCCGGTCTATCGCTGACGCTGGTACTCTTCTGTGCCTTCTGGCTACCGCGCAGGAGACTGGACTAACCTATAACCGCCGCCTTGATGTCATGAAAGTGACCAGGGCGGTTTTTTTGAAAATATAAGACTTTATATGTTGCACACGATAAAGTATCCTTCTATTTCTCGCTGAAACGATACCGTCCTTAAAAGGACGGTATCGTTTCCACTTGTAGAATTTATATGTTTTGGGGTCCCCGCAAAGTACCTGAGTCATCACCTACGCTAAAGCCCCACTACCCTGGAAATAACTTTACTTCCCCATTTCCATCTTCTGTGGTGCCGCGTCAGCGGCATGGATGGCTTTGTGGGGTTATTTTGTAAAGTCTTGGGTACGTACGTAGAATTCAGTAGTTTTGTTGCCTATCGCAGCCATACATCATCCATGCTACTGCAATCCATGCGGACTGGGAGGCCGTTATTTCAGACGTTTGGGCTATTCTGCACGCTCGGCGGACTGAGGTGCTTTTAACTAACTTATTTGCTCTTGTTTTCGGTTCGTCTAGACCCAATAACGGCCACTCAGTCCGCAATCAGCAGAATAGGTGTCTTTTTGGCAATATAAGAGACGCCCAGTCCGGCAATCACCCAAATTATTTATTTCATGTACCAAAATACTGCGAAGCCTACCCTGGAAATAACTTTACTTCCCCATTTCCATTTTCTGTGGTGCCGCGTCAGCGGCATGGATGGCTTTGTGGGGTTATTTTGTGTGTGGATATGCACATTTCCAGCGGCAAGCTTGCCCTGTGTATCTTCATTAGCGGGACTTTAGGTCTGGAGCATAAATTCCGAAATAAAGGTATAATGTTACTAAATTATGTCCCCCATTTTCTCAGAGGAGGCTCTAGCTTTGTCCGACACACTATTTAAGCACTTGTACTTGCGGTCCTCAATAGGATATGCGGCAGTAGCCATTACGGATGGTACTATGCTCATGGCCAACCCTGCGCTTTGCGGGATGTTTGGATACACCGAGACCGAACTCAAGGAGCTGCGTTACCAGGATATCGTCTTTCCGGATGAAGGGTATACCCTGGATCACGGGCAGATTATGAATGCTTTAATAAACAGTCCTGATATGGCTGTAGATACCGACAAGCGGTTCGTACATAAGAATGGTGAGATGCTCTGGGTTGCCCTGCATCTTTTTCTGATCATTGATGAACAGACTGGAAGTCCCTCCCATCTGGTTGCGGAGATGACTGATATTACCGCGCGCAAGATGGCGGAGAAGAAGATAGAGGAAGATCACCAGCTCTTCGAGCTGATTACGGAGCACACCCCGGATATGATTTCATTCGCCGATCCCGATGGAACGCTGCGCTACGTCTCCCCGTCAGTCGAATCGCTGCTGGGTTATCCGGCAAGCGAAATGATCGGCCGCAACAAAACGGAATATTACCATGAAGCGGATGCGCTGGAAATGACCGAGCCGGGGAAGCTCTACTCCGACAGTGACACCTTTACACGTAGGGTCAGGCATAAGGACGGCCATTATCTTTGGACCCAGAGCTCCTTTCAGGTGGTGCGGGGCCGTGAAGGTGAAGTGCGGCAGATCCTGACGATTGCCCATGATATCACCGAGCGGAAGAAGGTTGAAGATATGCTGGCTGCCGCGCAGGAGCTGGGACAAATGGGCTCCTGGGAATGGAATTCCGTACATGAGCAGCTGATCGCCTCCAGCCAGCTGATGGCTATCTTTGAATTAGGCGGGAATTGCGGAAATCATACCGTGATTCATTATGCTCAATTGTTTGACTGTGTAGTGCCGGAGGACCTGGACAGATTGCGCGAAGAGCTGCATTATACGCTGAAGTCCGGGTCTAAGGGCGAGGCGATTTTCAGAGTGAAGGGTAGTGAGGAGCGTAAGTCTCTCTACGCACACTGGGAGGTGATCCTGGATGCCTCCGGTAAGGTTCAGCTGATCCGCGGTATGGTGCAGGATGTGACCGAGCGCGAGCGTATGGAGGAGCAGCTGCGTGAGAGCGAGAACCGGTATAAGTCGCTTTTCGAATATAACCCGTCTGCCATCAGTGCCATGGATCTGCAGGGATACATACAGTCAATGAATGCCAGTCTGGAGCAGCTGACAGGATACAGCAGGGAGACCCTGATGCATTCCAGTTACTGTGAGATTATTGAAGAGGATGAGCTGGAGCATGTGAATATGCGGTTTCTGGCGGCAGCCGGAGGCATGGCCCAGACCTTCGATACCCGGGTGATCCGTCACGACGGCGAGAGGGTGGAGGTAGGGATGATTTATGTCCCTATGCTCATTGATTCTGAAGTGGTCGGCGTATTCGCCATTACCAGTGATATTACAGAGCCTAAGCGGTATCTGGAGCAGATCGAGAAGCTTAGCTACGAGCATGCGCTGATCCTGAACTCTGTATCTGAGGGGATTTTTGGCATGAATCTGGAGGGGGAGACTGTATTTATCAACCCCGCTGCGTCGGTCATGCTCGGATATAACCCGGGTGAGCTGGCCGGCAATATCAAGCTGCATACGATAGCGCAGACCTGGATGGACGGTGAGCTGTATCCCGGGGGACACCGGACGCTGGCGGAGCTGCTCAAGACCAAGCTCTCTTATGAGCAGGAGCAGGAAGGGATCTTCTGGCGTCAGGACGGCTCCAGCTTCCTGGTCAAATACCGGATGACGGCACTATATGATAACGGAGAGCATAAGGGGGCTGTGGTGGTCTTCCGGGATATCACCGAGGAGAAGGCCGTGGAGCGTGCCAAGGAATCTGCGGAGAAGGCTGACCGGGCCAAGTCGGAGTTCCTGGCGATTATGAGCCACGAGCTGCGTACGCCGATGAATGGAATTATCGGGATGGCCGATCTTCTGTCGGGAACGGAGCTTACGGAGGAACAGCAGTATTACACCCAGATTATCAATAAAAGCGGTGCCGCGCTGGTACATATTCTCAACGAGGTGCTGGATTTCAGCAAAATTGAATCCGGTATGATGACGCTGGATCTTCAGCCGGTCGATATCCGGCAGGTTGTTCAAAATGTATGTGAGCTATTCTATCCGCGTATCCAGGAGAAAGGGCTAATTCTGCGCAGCCATATTGAGCCGGGTATTCCGGCTGTTATCATCACCGACGAAACCAGGCTGAGACAGGTGCTGGTGAATCTCGTCGGCAATGCGGTCAAGTTCACGGAAGAAGGCGAGCTTAGCGTCTGTGTGAAGCTGGAGGCTGCCGGGGAGCCGGGCTCACTGATTCTGAGGTTCTCGGTAACCGATACCGGTATAGGCATTCCGCAGGGCAGCCAGAACCTGTTATTTCAGTCCTTTTCCCAGCTGGACCCTTCGATCAACCGCAAGTACGGCGGGACGGGACTGGGGCTGGCGATCAGCAAGAAGCTGGTCGAGCTGCTGGACGGAGCTATCGGTGTGAACAGCGTCGAAGGGGAGGGCTCGGAATTCTACTTCACCATCGGCGTGATGTATTCGGTGGAGGAGCCGGGCCAAGCACTGCTGACAGGAGTTGCTGCCACTCAGGAGTATAAGGGCGGAATCTTCAATCTGGATCATCCCGAGGGTCAATACGGCCCGTTGTCTATCCTTGTCGCGGAGGATCATCCGGTGAACCAGCAGATCCTGCAGACTTTTCTCAAAAAGCGCGGCTACACCTCTGACCTGGCAGTGAACGGGGAGCAGGCGGTGGAAGCTGTACGGTCCCGGCATTATGATCTGGTGTTCATGGATATTCAGATGCCGGGCATGGACGGAATTGAAGCGACCCGGCAGATCCGCGAGGCGATGGGGCTGTCCCCGGTGATTATTGCCGCCACTGCCTTTGCCCGGAAGGAAGATGAAGAGATGTGCCTCCGGGCAGGGATGCAGGACTTTATCCCCAAGCCGATCCGTGGAGAAGAGCTGGACAGAGTGCTGAGGGAATGGTCGGGCAGCATCCGCAGATAGTCTTGTAATATAAAAGGCCGGATAGCTGGCAGGCAAAGCAAGCGCTATTCACGTTGACAGCTTTCCCTTGTCTGCATTACTATTATATAAATCGTAAATATTACGAATAAATAATGGCAAGCGAAAGGGTCAATAGAGTGAAAACGATGAAGCGCGGAGATTTCCTGCTGATTCTCATTGTATTGCTGGCCTCCGGTTCCATCTACGGCTACAAGTGGTTCTCTAACCACAATCATCCGTATAAGCAAGGGGAGCTGGAGGCTGTAATCACCGTGAACGGCAATGCCTACAAGACTGTACAGCTGACCAAGGAAGAGCAGATTATTGATATCCGCACCAAATATGGTCACAATACGCTGAAGGTATACGATTATGGCATTCAGATGACCTATTCCGATGCCACGCTCACCATTGCGCTGGATATGGGATTCATCTCCAGGCCGAAGCAGCAGATTATTTGTATTCCGGCCCGTCTCCTGGTGGAGATCTCGAACCCGGAGTCTTCGCTGGAGGATGACGATGCGCTCGACGCGGTCATCTAGTTAAGGCTGCAGCTCTTTCCAAGCCGCTGCGGCATCGGCGTTCGTGTACACATAAGGTGTGGACGGTGCTGCCGCTGCGGTTATGCTCTGCGGAGCGATCTGCAGCGTCTCTACTCCCTCATGGAGCGTCACATTAAGCTTGCCCCGAACCTCAATCCAGGTATCGGCGGGCAGGCTTATTTGTGTACCCGGCGTAAGAAGAATACCGAAGGGGGTGGCATCTGCCGTACAGCACTGAACCAGGAAGCGGCTGACTGCATAGCCGGATTGGCCGGACCCCTGCGGCTCACGGTACAGGAAGCCGGATACGGAGATCTCCTTGCCCTCGAACTGCGATTTGTAGAGATTAAGGGCGCCCAGCGTTTCCGAGAAAATCTCAGGGAACACAGGGATGACGGGTTGCCTGTAGAGCTGTCCTGCCAGCTCTGCAAATTCGGCCTCATAGGGGTTGGCCGGCGTGAAGCCTGCCCCGGTGACGGACTCTACTGCAGTGTAGGACAGGGCAAGGCCCTTCTTGGCCGCTGCGGCGCTGCCGAGTGCCCGGTCGGGCAGCAGGAAGCCGAGCAGCAGCGGAAACAGGAACAGGCTGTACAGCGCTGAGCTGCCCAGGAGTGAGCGGGGCAGGCGGTGCTCGCAGTCGCAGAGGGCGGAGCTTCGGCCAAGCACAGCTTGGAGCCCGAGGCTGAGCGCCATCAGAGAGAGCGGAACCGGGCATAACCGGATCCAGCGGGCCAGCTTAGGCGCAACGTAATAATGGAGGGCGTCCTGCTGGACCAGATGTCCGATATAGAGGGCGAAGGCGAGCAGAATAACCGCCCTAAGTACATAGTGAAACCGGATGCTTCCGGAGCTATTCATGCAAATCCTCCTCCAGATATTCGGGATTTGGGGGCAGCTACAGCCAGAATGAAGCGAACACGGAGCCGGTGAAGACGGCCGCGGCAATGAGAAAGAACAGGTACAGGGCGAATCTGGTCTTGAATAGCGAGAGCAGCATCAGTGCGTTCTTGAAATCGAGCATCGGTCCCAGCACCATGAAGGCGAGCAGCGCCCCGGCCGGGAAGGTATGCAGGAAGGTGGACGCAACGAAGGCGTCGGAGGTAGAGCAGAGCGAGAGTGCGAAGGCCAGTCCCATCATGAACACGTAGGAGCCGAGCGGACGGTCTCCAATGGCGGACAGGCTGCTCTGATTCATGAAGGTCTGGATGCCCGCAGTCAGCAGACAGCCGATGATCAGGAATTTGCCCATCTCAAAAAATTCATCCGACGTATGCACCAGGACCGCCGCCGCCCGGCCCCCGCGTAGTGTGCCATGCTGCTCTTCGCTTCCCTCCCGGCGGATGGACAGGCGCAGCGGCGATCTGCGGACGGTGCCGTAGATAATCAGACCAATGCATGCCGCTACGGCAAAAGCCAGTCCCATCCGGGTGTAGGCCAACTCCGGATGGGAGCGGAAGGCCGTTAGGGTGGCCCCGTAGACGACCGGATTGAGAATCGGGCCGGACAGAATGAAGACGATGGCCACGTAGAGCGGCATACCCTTGTGCATGAGGCGGCGGACGAGCGGAATCATCCCGCATTCACAGACGGGGAAGAGGATCCCGAGCAGGCAGCCGAAGAGAATCGCCGGAACCGCGCGGCGAGGAATCCAGCGTGAGATCAGCTCGTCCGGCACGAAGACGCGGAGCAGGGAGGAGAGCAACGCGCCCAGCAGAACAAACGGCAAGGCCTCCAGCAGAATGCCGAGGAATGCAGTTTTGAACGTGTCGACATAGCCGTTGTCCAGCAGGCTCAGATGCCCGGGCAGCCACAGGCTGCCCGCTGTGAGCAGAAAAGCGGCGGAAAAGAGCAGCGGCAATATTTTAATCCGAGTAAGGGTTGTCAAGGGTTTATCGGCTCCTTCCCGCACAGGGGGCTTAGCTGAATAAGGCCGCCCAGCTGCGGCTGATTGCCTTCTCGTCCAGATTCAGGCCAATGCAGACGATATAAGGCTGGCCCGGGTAGCTTGAAGCCTCCCAGGAGATGCGGTTACCCGCGAGCTGTACCAGCTGCACGGAATCCCGGCCTGCAAGCCGCACATGGCCTTTGGCCCGGAGCAGACTGTAGCCCCATTGCCGCAAAAATTGCTCCAGCTCCTCCTGCCGGAGGCTACCGGCCCATGCCTGGGGAACGGTTAACGTCACTGCTGCGACTTGGGAAAAAGAGGCGTCCGTCCCGAGTTCAGGCTCCTGTACTGCCGCTATGCTGCCGCCGCTGTTACTGCCCGTGTTCATCCGCTGGAGGGTGACGCCGCTGATATTGCCGGGGCCGCGCCGGGGAGCAGAGCCTTTATATCCGCGTACGGCGATGCCTGTCAACAGCGGAGCGAGATTAATCTGGCTGTAGTGGGTGAAGACAATCTCGGATTCCGAATTTTGCTTGGAGACCATCTTCTCAATCTTCCAAAGAGTCTCCGGTTCTACCAGATCGCTTTTGTTGACGATGATGAGATCAGCGGTGGTGATCTGCTTGCGCAGGGTGCGGACGAGCTGCTTGTCGGACGAGAAGCGGCTGCTGTACTCCAGTGTATTCTCTGCATCCAGCAGCGTAATGGCGTGGTGCAGCTGCAGCCGGTCTGCCAGCGAGGGTGCCAGCAGTGACTTCGCGATCTCATCCGGGTCAGCTACCCCTGTAAGCTCGATGTAGATGATGTCCGGGCGGCGCATAAGCAGGGCGCTCAGGCTGCGCGGCAGCTCCTCTTTGCGGCTGCAGCAGATGCAGCCGTCCAGCAGCTTTTCCACACTTGTGCCGGTACTCTCCTGCAGGATATAGCCATCCACATCCTTTGCGCCCAGCTCATTCATGATTACCCCCGGGTTAAGCCCTCTCCGCTTGCTCTCCTTCAGCAGACTCAGCAGCAGGGTTGTCTTTCCGCTCCCCAGAAATCCGCTAAGTATAATCACAGGTATCTTCATGGCTCACTCTCCCGCTCCAATAGTACCGTCCCCATAAGAAGGCGGCCAAGCCGCTTCCGCTTGTAATTCCATCTATACGTCAAGCTTATTCAGGAAAGAACACTAATCTAAGAGAGCCGAAATGTTCGGGGACAGCTGTTGACAGCGGAGGGATGGAGCGTGTAGAATGTGTAAATCGTAATAATTACGATTAAATAGAAGGGAGCTTGATTGAAATGAGAGTAATCGTTACTTTGGCCTGTACGGAGACGGGCGACCGCAACTATACCACCACGAAGAATAAGAGAACGACACCGGAACGTCTGGAGATGAGAAAATATTGCCCGCGCCTGAAGCGTGTCACACTGCACCGGGAGACCCGCTAAGCTGTTTAGCAGCGTTATTCTGAAAATATAATGTACAAGGAGACTACAATGGACAAAATTCCTGTAACAGTACTAAGCGGATATCTTGGCTCCGGCAAGACTACACTGCTCAACCATATTTTGCATAACCGTGAGGGCCTGAAGGTAGCCGTTATCGTCAATGATATGAGTGAGGTGAATGTGGATGCGAATCTGGTGAAATCCGGCAGCAGCCTCTCCCGCACAGAGGAGAAGCTGGTGGAGATGTCCAATGGCTGCATTTGCTGCACCCTCCGCGATGACCTGCTGCGCGAAGTGAATCATCTCGCCTCGGAGGGGCGCTTCGATTACATACTGATCGAATCCTCCGGCATCAGCGAGCCGGTCCCGGTGGCCCAGACCTTCACTTACCCGAACCCTGAGCTGGATATCGACCTGACGGAACTGGCCCGGCTGGACACGATGGTTACGGTGGTCGATGCCAACCGCTTCTGGCATGATTTCGCCTCGGGCGACAGTCTGCTGGACCGCAATATGACGGCCGGTGAAGGCGACTTCCGGGATATCGTCGATCTGCTGATCGATCAGATCGAGACCTGTGATGTGCTGCTGCTCAACAAGTGCGATCTGGTGGAGGAAGCAGAGCTGAACAAGCTGGAGGCCGTTCTGCGCAGACTTCAGCCGCGGGCGAAGATTATCCGTACGGTGAACGCACAAGTGGAGCTATCCGAGATTCTGAATACGGGATTGTTCGATTTCGAACAGACCAGCCAGTCGTCCGGCTGGATCGCCGAGCTTGCCAAAGAGGAACACACACCGGAGACTGAGGAATACGGCATCACCTCCTTCGTCTACCGCCGGAGAGCACCATTCCACCCGCAGCGGCTGAGCTTCTTCTTCAGTAACTGGCCCTCCGAGGTTGTCCGGGCAAAAGGATTGGTCTGGCTGGCAGCCAGCGGTGATCTGGCAGCGACCATCAGCCAGGCAGGGCCGTCCATCCAGTTCGGACCCGCCGGTTATTGGCTGGCTACCCTGCCGGAGGAGCAGCAGCAGGAGGTGCTGGCTGCGGAGCCGGATGTGCTGGCGAAGTGGGACGATCAGTGGGGAGACCGGCTGAATGAGATCGTCTTCATCGGAGTCCAGATGAACCGCGAGGATATCGAAGCCCGCCTGGACCGCTGCCTGCTGACTGCAGAGGAGATGAAGCAGGACTGGACGGCATTCAACAACCCGCTTCCTTGGCCTGTCGAGGAACTGCTTGCTGCCGGACAGGAATAGCTGCTTCTGTAAATGATAGTCTGCAAAGCCGGAATCCTTTGTGCGGATTCCGGCTTTGTGCTGTATAAGGATTAGGCGCTACGAAGGCGCGTGGACAAAGGCGAATGTAAGCGAAAAACTCGGATCGAATAAGGTTAATCAGTGCGATTACGATTAATTTGCAGTTTTCAGTTTACAAATCGTAATGATTACGATAATATCAATGAAGTTGAAACGTAATCGTAAATATTACGAATAATAATTAATACTTCGTTTGTTTAATCCGTGGAACAGGGTTGGGCCGAATTACAAGTGTCTAACAATAGACGCAGCCGTAGGACCAAGCACGGAATCAGGCACGGAGCAAGCACGGCAGTGCCACAACGTGCCGGAAAGAAAGGGGGAGGAACGATGATTTTGTCATCCATCAGGGATGTGGTGTTCGGTTACGGGGATGAGCCGGTCATTGACCGCTTGTCGCTGGATCTGGAGGCCGGACAGTTCATTGGGATTACCGGTCCGAACGGGGCAGCGAAGACCACGCTGCTGAAGCTGATGCTGGGCCTGCTGAAACCTTGGAGCGGAACGGTTACGCTGAACCGGGAAATTACCGGAGGGGGCAGGCTTACAATCGGGTATGTGCCGCAGCAGGTAGCCTCCTTCAATGCCGGATTTCCGAGCAAGGTGATTGAGCTGGTCCGTTCCGGCTGTTATTCAGGGCTGGGATTGTTCCGCCGCTTCACTAAGGAACAGGAGGCGCTGGTCGAGAGCAGCCTGCGGCAGGTGGAGATGTGGGAGTACCGTAACCGGAGAATCGGTGAGCTGTCCGGCGGGCAGAAGCAGCGGATCTGTATCGCCCGCGCGCTGGCCCAGCAGCCGCAGGTGCTGGTACTGGATGAACCGGTAACCGGGATGGATGCTGCCAGCCGCACCGGATTTTATGAGCTGATGCGGCATTATGTCAGCCGCCACGGACGAACCGTCATTATGGTTACACACGGCCTGGAAGAGACAAGTTCCTATCTGGATACCGTGATTACGCTGGAACGCAAGGAGCAGGAGGGCTGGACATGCTTGGTTACGAATTCATGCAACGCGCATTTTGGGCAGGAGGCCTGATCGGGCTGATTGGACCCTTGCTGGGAGTCTACCTGATGCTGCGCAGGCAGGTACTGATGGCCGATACGCTGTCTCATGTCTCCCTTGCCGGAGTAGCACTGGGTTCCGTACTGGGATGGAATCCTGCTCTGAGCGGATTCGCTGTAGCTGTAGCAGGAGGGCTGATTATTGAACAGCTGCGCCGCTCTTACCGTACATACAGCGAGCTTCCGGTTGCTATTATTATGACCTCCGGCCTGGCGCTGGCCGTCGTTCTGATGAGCCTGAAGCAGAATCTGACCAAGAGCTTCAGCTCCTATCTGTTCGGCTCCATCGTTGCCGTAAGTGATACTCAGCTTAAGCTGATCGCCGTGGTGGCCGCAGCCGGTCTTCTCTACTTCATCATTCTGCGCCGCCCATTGTACAGCCTGACCTTCGACGAAGAGACGGCCGCTATCAGCGGTGTACGTACCGGGTGGTTGTCCTTCTCGTTCGCCGTCCTAACCGGCATGACCGTTGCCGCAGCTATGCCGGTGGTGGGTGTGCTGCTCGTATCCGCTCTGATTGTGCTGCCCGCTTCTATAGCGCTGCGGATTGCATCGGGCTTCACGGCAGCCATAATGATCTCCGTCGGCGTGGGGCTGACCGGTGTGTTCAGCGGGCTTACAGCTTCCTACTATATCAACACGCCTCCAGGAGGCACGATTGCACTCATTCTGCTGGTATTTCTGCTAGCTGCCATTACCGTACAGAAGCTGATCCGGTTGCAAAGCCGCCGGAGCCTGTATTCCTCCAAAGCCAATGAAGAAAAGGGGTCTCAGAACATATGTTGAAATTCAAATCCATAGCAATATCCAATTCGAGCGCACAGTCCACATTCACATTCAGAATCCGTCATCTTGCCGCCTTGTCCCTGACCGCCATGCTGGTGATCTCCGGCTGCGGCAACAACACTGCGACGAAAGCTGCGTCTAGTAGTCCGGCGGCTTCACCATCGGCTGCGGCCGAAGCTTCATCTGTACCCGCAGCAGATAAATTGAACATTAAGGTTAGCTTTTATCCGATGTATGAATTTACGAAAAGCATTACCGGTGACCTCGCCAATGTGGAGGTGCTGGTCCCGCCCGGAGTCGAGCCGCATGACTGGGAGCCAACGGCGAAGGATATGGCCGATATTACGGATGCAGATGTGCTTGTCTATAATGGCGCAGGCATGGAGGGCTGGGCGCAGCAGATTGTGGACGGTGCTGCCGGAAGTGATTTGATTACGATAGAGGCGAGTAAAGGACTCCAGATTATCGAAGGAACAGAGCATGAACATGAGCACGAGCATGAGCATGAGCACAGCCATGAAGAGGGAGCTGCGGGAGAAGCTGACCACGACCATGATCACGACCATGGCGGTCTCGATCCGCATGTCTGGCTGGACCCGGTGATGGCTATCCAGGAGGTTAAGACCATTGAAGCAGCACTCTCCGCGGCATTTCCCGGAAATGCTGCTGCCTTCCACGCTAACAGCGATGCTTATATCGCCAAGCTGGAGAAGCTGGATCAGGATTTCAGAGCCGGGCTTCAGAACACGAAGCGCAAGGACTTTATTACGCAGCATGCCGCTTTTGGTTATCTGGCACAGCAATATGGCTTGACGCAGGTGCCGATTGCCGGGCTGTCGCCGGAGCAGGAGCCGTCTGCTGCACAGATGGCCAAGATTGTGGAGTTCGCCAAGGCGAATAAGGTGACTACGATTTTTTTCGAGACCTTGGTCTCCTCCAGTGTCGCTGATACTATTGCCCAGGAAATAGGAGCCAAGACCGCCTTGCTGAATCCAATCGAAGGATTAACAGAGGAAGACGCTGCCCATAATCTGGATTACCTGAGTCTGATGCGGCAGAATCTTGAAGCGCTGATCCAGGCGCTGAACGAATAAGAACGAAGGAGCTGATCTATAGTGGCCAAGAAATCAAAGGTTGTGAAGGAACAGAAGCGGCAGGAGCTGGTGGCGAAGTACGCTGACAAGCGCAGAGAGCTGAAGGCGGCAGGCGATGTAATGGCACTGCAGAAGCTGCCCCGGGATTCCTCAGCCACCCGCCAAAAGAACAGATGCAGCGTGTCCGGCAGACCGCGTGGCTATCTGAGTACATTCAAGATATCCCGGATCGTCTTCCGGGAGCTGGCCCATAAGGGCCAAATTCCGGGCGTTACCAAGTCCAGCTGGTAGGCTGTTGACTTCATAGATGCTATAAAGGCAAGGCGGCTGATCTCTCTGTGCTACAGGAGACAGCCGTTTTGCTGTGTCCAAAGACTTTGCCGGATCGGGCAGAGTGGACTATGATAGAGAAGCTGGAACTACATAGATACCTATTCTAAGGCAGGAAAGAAGGAGCTGCATGACCGAGTATTGGAGTAAAAGATTTGCGCAGGAGGGGATGATCTGGGGCAGTGAGCCAAGTCCGTCGGCAGAATGGGCGAAGCGGAAATTCCAGGAGGCAGGAGTATCCACTGTACTGGTTCCGGGTGCCGGGTATGGGCGGAATACCAAGGTGTTCTCTGCTGATTTTACAGTATACGGCATAGAATTAAGTGAGCCGGCGCTGGAGCTGGGCGCAGCATGGGACCCGGGAACTAGCTTTATTGCAGGCTCGGCACTGGAGCCGCAGCTGGGGCAGCCTGTGGATGCCGTCTACTGCTACGATGTTCTGCATTTATTCCTCGCCGGGGACCGCCGCAGGCTGATTGAGGCCAGTCTCAGTCAGGTCAGGACCGGAGGGCTGCTCTATTTCACCAGCTTCTCCGATGAAGACCCCCATAAAGGCTGCGGACGAGAGCTGGAGCCGGGCACTTTTGAATATAAAGAGAATAAATATGCCCACTTCTTCAGCGATGCCGATTTGCGTGAGCATTTTGCCGGGACGGAGATTCTGGAGACAGGTTCCTTTACCGAATCGCTACAGAGTCCGCAGGGCGGGACTCATGAATACATACTAAGAACGATCCTTGCGCTCAAACGGTAACTGCCTTCTGCGAAAGAAACGTCAACATGGCCCCTCCCTGCGGCGGGAAGGACCCTACTGTGAACCTGATGCTGTGGGTGTTCCCTCTTCTTCCTGCGGCTTCCTATTAAATGAAGTTAATGCAGCTCGCAGTCGGCGAACAGGATATGCCGGGGAATGCGAAAGAAGTTCTCGGCTTTCTCCTGAAGCGCCAGGGTAGGCAGATGACAATGGTGCAGCCACTTGCGGAAGGTGCCGGGATGGACGCCGATCCAGATGCTGACATCGGTGACGGAGAAATCATAAACCATGCAGAGTCCGGTCAGAATCGCGTTGTGCTGCGGTGAATGGGCGAGCGTTCTTTTCATGAAACGGGATGGGGTCGGCTGGCACACAATCGGACTTTGCCGCAGAAGAGCTTCATTGAACAGGATATGGGGCGGATAGCCTAAATGGCGGCAGACCTTGTCCAGATTGGTTCTGGAGGGAATACGTCCTTCATATACCCATGCGCTTACGCTGCGTGAGGAGACGGAGAGCTCTTCTGCAAGCCGGGAGAGCTTCATGTCCTTGGCCATCAGGATGGCCAGCAGAACGCGGTTGCGGATCTGGCTGCGTTTGGGGCGGCGAAATCTTTTGACCCGTACGCCTTGTCCAAGATATTTGCGGTTGATCAGAGACCAGGCCTGAATTTTATGTGTTTCTTGCTGATTTTTAGCCATAATACCTCCGGGTGTACTGATTTAATGAAGTGACGGATCATCTAGTTTAACTGTTATGACTTTACCATTTCATCACGGCATTCGTCCAGAGTGCAAAGCTCCTGTTTTGGTCATGAACCAAGATTGTTTCAGTAATGCTGCGGTTTATGATATATTTTGAGTAATCCATTTCACATTAAACAGACTGGGAGCGGGATAGATGATCAAGCATATTGTTTTCTTCAAATTAAAGGACCGGTCCCCGGACAAGGTCGCTGAGACTGTTGCAGTCCTCCGTAATATGGAAGGAAGAATTCCGCAGCTGTTGTCCATTGAAGTCGGAGCCGATCTGATTCACTCGGAGCGTTCGTTCGATATTGCCCTGGTCACGGTTGTGGCCTCGATGGAGGATCTGCAGGCGTATCAGGTGCATCCGGCCCACAAGGAAGTCATTGCCCATATCAATGAGGTCAAGGAGCTGTCGGTAGCGGTCGATTACGAGATCTGAGACGGCACGTACTTACAAGGCTGGAATCCATTAATCACGGAAAGCGGTGAGCGGAATGCGCGAGCTTGAGTATCCGATGGAAGCATTGACGTATTTGATTGTTTTTATGGCGGCATGTGTTGTGATGGTGTTCTGGCTGAAGCGCCGGGGCAGACGGGGGAAATAACGGCAGTTCATGTTAAGGAAGGTCACTATATACCGCAGGGTGGAGGGTCAGCTGTGTATTATGTCAACCGGAAGCAAATAGAAGTTATCCTTGAACAGATCCCTGATCTTAACGAAGGTCTAGCATATGCAGCTACTTCCTGGGATGGCAGTACGCTACTGGGTCTGGTGCAGGAACGGTGCTTACATCTGGCCGTTGAAGTCGTGACGGATGTGGGCAGCTGCCTGATTGACGGGTTCATTATGCGTGATGCCGGAAGCTACGAGGATATTATATCTATTATTCATGAGGAAAAGGTGCTGGGAGACAGCGGGATCTACGAGGATTTGACTTCGCTGGTCGCTTTGCGTAAGCCGCTGGTTCAGGATTATTTCGTGTGGGAACGCAAGAAGCTGCACCCCATGACCCGGACGCTGCCGGATATTCTGGAGAAGTTCGCCTGCGAGGTTCGCAGGTATCTGGATCAGGAGCTGGGCAGCGGGGTCACGGGCTAACTGAAGCCGGGGCTGTGTGCATACAGACAGAAAGGAGGTCCTTTATGGCGAAGAAGAGTCAGGAGAGCGGTTCAACCCGGCGGATGATTATGACGCTGCTGAAGATGAGAGGTCCGCTGACGATCAGCGCTCTTGCTGAGGAATTGGGAATTACCGAGATGGGTGTCCGCCGCCATGTGCTTCAGCTGGAGCAGGAGTCCCTTGCCAAGACCAAGGTTGTGCGCCAGGCCATGGGACGTCCGATGCATGTATATTCGCTTACCGAGCAGGCGGAGGATCATTTTCCCAAAAGCTATCACAATCTGGCACTGGAGCTGCTGCGGGAGCTGGACCACGGGAGCGGGACGGATGCGGTCAATATGCTGTTTGAAGGCCGCAAGCGGCGGATGCTTGCCCATTATAGTAAGGTGATGCAGAGCCGTGAGCTGGAGGAACGGGTTGCAGAGCTGTCAACGATTCAGAATGCCGGGGGCTATATGGCGGAGTGGAGCAAGGAAGAGGACGGCTCATACACACTGCGGGAGTATAATTGTCCCATCCGTCAGGTGGCTACCCAGTACCGCAAGGCCTGCCAGTGCGAGCAGCATTTGTTCGAGGAGCTGCTGGAGGCGAAGGTGACGCGCAGTGAGTGTATGGCGGAAGGCGGCCAATGCTGCCGTTATGCAATTACGCCGAATCCCAGGCAGAAAACTTCCGAAATCAAGGGCTGAGCAGTCACAGGACATCCTCTCTATGCTTATGATATAGCAGAAATAGGCGATCGCCCGGGTGGCCGGGCAGAGGCACAATAGAATCCAAAGGAGAGATTGATGATGAAAAAAGATAGCAAAAGCTTGCTCTGGGGCGTACTTGCCGGCAGTATTGTAGGATCGGTGACAGCGCTGCTGTTCGCCCCTAAGCCGGGTAAGGAGCTGCGCAAGGATATTGCCGAAGGCACAACGGATGCGGTGGATAAGGTTCAGGTGATTGCCGGCCAGGCCAGCGAGAAAACTACAGAGATCTATGGTAAGGCGAAAGAAGCAGTAGTCTCCGTAGTAAGCGAAGTCAAGGAATGGAGCAAATCCGTCAAGGATGCGGTGGAAGAAGCAGATGTGGCTACCGTAAGCGGCATTGCGGAGCAGGCTGTGGAAGTTACCGATGCAGTGGAAGCTGTACGCGACGAGGTGGCTGCATATGAGGCTGCTGAGGAAGCGGCAGTGGTGGAGGCTGAGATCGAAGCTGTGACTGGCACAGATGCAGCTGTAGCTGAGGCTATCGAGGACGGCAAGACCGCAGGGAAGCTGTCCTAAGCTTGATGTAAAAGGAATGGAGCCGTTTTCCGCTGCACAGGCGGGAGGCGGCTTTTGTGTGTTACGGCATGCTTCGGGCGGGTCTGTATTGTGGCTCCTCTAGCTCCCTACTTGAACTGAACCCGTAAATGGAGTATTATCTGCAATTGGGGATGAAATCCTGGTACACATTATTCCAGCCTTACATAAGCTACACAAAACGAGTTAAAGGATGCGGTGTGTTCGTGCAGCAGGCAATAGCAATATTAGACTCAGGTGTAGGAGGATTGACCGTTGTCAAGGAAGTGATGCGACAGCTCCCCCGGGAGAAAATCATCTATTTCGGCGATACGGCAAGAGCCCCGTACGGACCCCGTTCCACTGAGGAAGTGAAATTGTTCACTGAACAAATCGTGGACTACTTAATTCAATTTAATCCTAAAATGATCGTCATTGCTTGCAACACAGCAACAGCAGCAGCTCTTGATTATATCTCCGCCAAGGTAGCCATTCCTGTGATCGGAGTCATTCACCCCGGTGCCCGCGCTGCCATCAGCGCATCCAAGAGCGGACAGGTCGGCGTGATCGGGACTATCGGTACGATTACAAGCGGTGCCTATACGGCGGCGCTGAAGCAGCTGTCTCCCTTTGTTCAGGTGGTCAGCCAGGCTTGCCCGGCACTTGTTCCCTACGTGGAGCAGGGGTTATTCCGTTCGGAGGAGAGCCATCTGGCGGTGGCTGAATCACTGAACGGCATCAAGTACGAGCCGATTGACACGCTGATTCTCGGCTGTACCCATTATCCGTTCCTGGTCGAGCCGATTGGCAAGGTGATGGGGCCGGGCGTCAAGCTGATCAGCTCGGCCGATGAGACGGCGCGGGAGATCAGCACCATCCTCTACGATAAGGGCCAGCTGGCGCGCGGGGATGAGAGTCCGATTCACCAGTTCTTTTGCAGCGGAGATGCGGAGATCTTCCAGCGGATCGCCCGGGACTGGCTGGGAGAGCAGATCAGCCGGACGCCCGTTGTATGGCAAGTATCCACTCTGTAGGATGATAGCATTACAGCGGCGAACTGAATAGGGACAAACCTCCAAGTTGTTACATTTCCACATGACCCGCTGTTGCTGCTCATATACTAGGCATGAGGGCCGGGTCCCGCATGTCATCACGC
This sequence comes from Paenibacillus sp. FSL R7-0204, assembly GCF_038002225.1. Classification (NCBI taxonomy): domain Bacteria; kingdom Bacillati; phylum Bacillota; class Bacilli; order Caryophanales; family Paenibacillaceae; genus Paenibacillus; species Paenibacillus sp. FSL R7-0204. The sequence continues at coordinate 5,148,733 of NZ_JBBOCA010000001.1, read as the reverse complement.
AGGATGTAAGGGACGTCGGCACAAGAGGGCCGGGAGGATGAGACCTATGCAGCAATACATTGCCCGCAGAGGAGATACCGTAAGCCGTATCGCCGCAAGACACGGATTGACACCAGAGCACGTCATTCAAGGAAATCCATGGGCTGGAAGCCAGCCCTATTTATATCCGGGCCAGGTACTGTTCCTGCCGTCTGCACCGCGCAAGCGGTATGCGGTGCAGGCGGGGGACGATGCGCAGAGCATCGCGTCCTTGTTCGGGGTGGGCGTAGATGAGCTGGAGATGCTGAATCCCGGGATAAGCTCGGGACGCATCTGCCTGCCGGGTAAGGTGCTGGTAATTCCGGCAGTCACCAGGGGGACAGAGGTCTATCTGCGCGGGGAATACGGACCGGCTGAGATAGAGGCGGATGCTGCAAGACTTGCAGCCCGCTATTCTTGTGTCAGCAGCGAAGTTATAGGCCACAGTGTACTCGGCAAGCCGCTTCGCCTGCTGCGGATCGGCAGCGGCCCGCGCCACCTGCATGTGAATGCTGCGCTGCATGCCAATGAGTGGCTGACGGCCCCTTGTCTGATGCGCTTCCTTGAAGAATATGCCGCTGCCTATGCGTCAGGTGCGGACTGGCATGGGCGTCAGCCTGCGGACTGGCACCGGGACTGGACGCTCTGGGCTGTGCCCATGGCGAATCCCGACGGCGTTGAGCTGGTGCAGGAGGGGGCGATGCCGGACCATCCTCATTATGCGCAGCTGATGAGGTGGAACTGCGGCAGGCGCAGCTTCAGGCACTGGAAGGCGAACATCCGCGGCGTCGATCTGGGAGACCAGTTCCCCGCGCACTGGGAAGAGGAACGTGACCGGCGGCAGGTGCCCGGCCCGGCTCCGCGCGATTACAGCGGCCCGGCACCGCTCAGTGAGCCGGAGGCGGCGGCGCTGGGGGCGCTGGCCGAGCGGGTTCCAGGCGATGCGGCCGTCTCGCTGCACAGCCAGGGGGCTGAGATCTACTGGAACTACCGGGGCTATGAGCCGCCGGAGAGTAAAGAATGGTCGGCCCGGCTGGCGGCAGCCAGCGGCTACCGGGCGGTGGAGCTGACCGGCAGCGATGCCGGCTACAAGGACTGGTTCATCGAGCGCTTCCGCAAGCCGGGCTTCACCGTTGAGCTGGGAGTGGGCAAGAATCCGCTGCCCGTGGCTGATTTTGAGGATATGGCGCTGGACACAGGCCTAATTCTCAGTACGATTTTGTCAAATTTGAAATAAAAATGAAACAATCTCTGCAAATTTGCGTAAGATAACAGCAAAGGGCACGGCCGCAATCCTGACCAATTGATGCTTTGCGGCTGTATCCTTTTTTTGCGTGGGATGAGGTGCATAAGTGCCCCTGAATTTCAGCAAAAGTGGGTTAGGTTTGGCTAGATGAGGAAATGAAGAGCAAAAGTGCCCTAGATTTCCCTGAAAGTGGGCCAGGCGAGCAAATGTGGTGTATAAATCCCTCTGAATTCCTCAAAAGTGGGCCAGGTGAGTAAATGTAGTGTATAAATCCCTCTGAATTCCTCAAAAGTTGGCCAGGCGAGCAAATGTAGTGTATAAATCCCTTTGAATTCCTCAAAAGTGGGCCAGGTGAGTAAATGTAGTGTATAAATCCCTCTGAGTATGCTGATCAGGCTGCCCAACCCCAAAGTTAGTTTTCACACCTCCAATGCTAGCCCAACTCCCTGCTGTCAACCTGCAAGTAATCCACTCATCAGCACCCATTATCAATCCCCATCATTCCATCACCAACCACCCAGCCAAAGTCAATCCCCCACCTCCCCACCTCCCCAGCCCCACACGTCCCAACATACCCACTCCCATCCATCCAACTCTGCCATCCCCATCCCCCCAAGAGTCAAAATAATACACATCAACCCGTATGAAAGCTATACCGTACTCCTCCGGGTCTCTTGCTAAAATTAGCGTATAGATGAGCGGCAGGCGGCCTAGGCTTATAGGACAGCCCAAGTGTCTGCCGGGAAAGTGAGGGCGAGATGGAGTACGAAACATATGCATTAGTTAGTTGTAAAAGCCCGCTGACGGCCTCCTGCGGCGCAGCAGCTGAGGGGAGCGCGCGATGAGTCAATCTGCCGTTACCCGCAAGACCGTTAAGCCCGCAGCGCGAACCTACTGGACGCGCAAGAGACGGGAGCAGCTAGCCGGATGGCTGTTCATTGCGCCGGAGGTCATCGGGATGCTCGTCATCGCCGTGTTCCCGCTGCTGTTCAGCCTGTTCCTCAGCCTGACGGAGTGGAACCTGGTCGGCGGCTTGTCGGCGATTAACTTTGTCGGTCTAGATAACTTTATTGAACTGTTCAGGGACAACCGCTTCCTGCTGGCCCTGAAGAATAATGTGTTGTTTACTGTCGGCACGGTGCCGGTCACGATGCTGCTGGGGGTGGTGCTCTCGGCGCTGATCCATAAGAAGCTGTACGCCAAGACGTTCTTTAAGGTTGCCTTCTTTGTACCTTATATCTGTTCCACGGTAGCCATCGCCGCAGTCTGGCAAGCGCTCTACCATCCGTCCAAGGGGCCGGTCAATCAGATCCTGATGCAGCTTGGAGTATCCGAACCGCCGCGCTGGCTGGTCGATACCAGCTTCTCGCTGATTGCCATTATGATTATCTATGTCTGGCAGCTGCTGGGCTATCAGATGATTATTTTCCTGGCGGGGATGACGAATATTCCCGAGGAGCTGTATGAGGCGGCGACGATTGACGGGGCCAGCGGGATCGGACAATTCCGGCGGATTACGCTGCCGCTGCTGGGGCCGACCACCTTTTTCCTGGCCATAACGAGCACGATCTCTTCCTTCAAAATCTTCGATATGATCAAGTTCCTGACCGGCGGCGGGCCTAACTATTCCAGCACTGTGATCGTGTACCAGATCTACGAAGAAGGATTCGAGCGCTTCAAAATGGGCTATGCCTCCGCGATGTCCTGGGTGCTGTTCCTGATCATTATGCTGGTGACCTCCATTACCTGGATAACCCAGAACCGCAAGGTCCATTACTAGTCCAAGGCGAAAGGAACGAAAGGCAATGACAATGAAAAAACTTAAGCCCGGCAATCTGATCTTCACGGTCCTGTTCGCCCTGTGCTCGGTATTCTTCCTGATGCCGCTGGTATGGATGCTGTCGGCGGCCTCGAAGACGGAGAAGGAGGTCTGGACCTTCCCGATTCAGTGGATTCCCACCGACTGGAATCTGATCTCTAACTTCAAGGCGGTATGGATGGGTGATGTGGCATTCGGATTATTTTATATGAACTCGCTCAAAATCGCCCTGATCTCCACCCTGGCGACAATCGTCATCTCGGCCATGGCCGGGTATGCGCTCGCCAAGCTGGATTTCAAGGGCAGAGCTCTGATCTTCACCCTGATGCTGGCGTTCATGATGATTCCAGAGCAGGCAACGCTCGTGCCGCGCTATATTATGATTAAAGAGCTGGGCCTTTACGACTCTCACGCCGCGCTCATCCTGATGGGGATGTTCTCCAGCTACTTCACCTTCCTGCTGCGCCAGTTCATGATCGGGATTCATAATGATATGCTGGAGGCTGCAGAGCTGGACGGCGCCGGGTTCTTACGGATTTTCTGGAGCGTGGTGCTGCCGCTGAGCCGTCCGATTCTGGCAACAGTGGGGATTATCAAGTTCATCTGGACCTGGAATGATTACCAGGGGCCGCTGATTATGCTGAATTCGACCAAGCTGTATACGATTCCGCTCGGGATGCAATTTTTCAAGGAGGAATTCGGTACACAGATCTCCGTCATGATGATGGCCTCCGTCGCCGCGATTCTGCCGCTGCTGGTGCTGTTCCTGATCCTCCAGAAGCAGGTCATTAACGGGATTGCCATCGGCGGGGTCAAAGGATAAAGGTCAAAAAAGTGTACGCGCACACCGCATAGCTGTACACGGTGTGCGCAAAGCTTAGATTGTATAATGAGCCTGCAGACAACAAATCAAGGGGGAATTGCTTTGAAAAAACTACCATTAATGCTTGCCAGTATGCTCCTCATGCTCTCCGTCACCGCTTGCGGCGGGAATGGGGGCAACACCTCAGCAGCAACCGATGCACCAGCCTCGGCTGATCCGTCTGCCGGAACCGCCGGCACAGCCCAGCCCGCAGGCAAAGCCAAGATCAAATTCTACACCTTCAAGGCCGATAAGCCGGAAGAGCCGATCTACCAGGCCGTGCAGGCTTACAACGAAGCTCAGGATAAAGTCGAAGTGGAATATGAATCCCTGGTCCAGAACAGCGACAGTACGGATTTCATGAAGAAGCTGGACATCCTGGTAGCAGGCGGCGAAGTGGTCGATGTCTTTATGACCGGTAACGAGGATGAGCTGCTGGAGCGCGCTTCGCGGGGAGTTGTGGAACCGCTTAACTCTTTTTTTGAACAGGAGAGCATCAAACCCGAGGATGAATATTCCAAGCTGCTGAAGCTGGACGACAAGGTCTACGGCATTCTGCCCAGCTCCACGCAGTGGCTGACGGTCTTCAACAAGGATCATCTGGAAGCCGCAGGGCTGACCCTGCCGGAGATGGGCTGGACCTGGGATGATTTCCGTGAGTATGCCAAGAAGCTGACGACACCCGAGCACTTCGGAACGTACTTCCACACCTGGGGCGAATATCCGAACATTATCGCATACACCGAGAAGCCGCATCCGCAGCTTAGCGCAGACTTGAAGCCGATTTTTGACGATCCGTCCTTCGAATACTTCTTCAACCTCCGCCGCACGATGGAGAAGGAAGATAAGAGCGCTGAGCCGTATGCCGATGTGCTGGCCTCGAACTACCATGTGTTGCAGCAGTTTTTTGCCGGAAATGCCAGTATGCTGGCCGTGCCAAGCTATGCTGTCCGGGCGGCGCTGAACCTGGAGAAATTCCCGCATGAGTTCCAGAGCATGTACGCTCCGCTGCCGCGTTCGGTGGACAGTAAGGAACTGGGCATGACGAATATCTCCGGCGGCGGCCTGGCCATGGGCGCGAAATCAGCGAATAAGGAAGCCTCGTATGACTTCATCCGCTGGATGTCCAAGGAAGCCTACAAGTTCACCAAGGAGATTCCTTCGTTCAAGGGCGTGGACGGAGCGGAGCTGATCAACAGCTTTTTCGGGGAAAATACAGACCTGATCGATACCGCCTCCCTCTCCAAGACGCTGTTCGATCCGAATATTAAAATGCCGGACACCTTCAGCGTGCCCTACGGCAGCGAACTGAAAGCGATTGTGGAGAACGGCTTCGCCAGCTTCATCCTGGATAACCGCAGCTTCGATGAGGTCAAGAATGAGATGACAGCGGAAGTCGAGAAGGTAGTTTCTGCCAATCAGAAATAACGGATGAAGTGCAAAGGCAGCAGGGATTTTGGATTATAATAGGGACGTTGAAGCTTTCATTACAGTGCGGGGTGGAATTCTTATGAAATGGTTAAGCCGTTTTTCCTTCCATCGCAGACTGCAATACACGTTCCTGATCCTGATCCTGCTGCCTTTTGTTGTCGTTACGTTCTGGTCGTATACCTCTGTGCGGGAGAATGTGAGTGAGAAGATCGCCCGTTCGAATGAGGAGACACTTAAGGTCATCGGCAGTCAAATGGAAAAAACGGTGGACAGCATCTCGTTTGTCTCGGTGTATTTCTCTGAGGCTTATGATCCGGCCGTGCTGGAGAGTCTGCGTTATCTCAAAAATACCGGGAGCTTCGGAAATTACGGAGTGTATACCCATTACAACAAGCTCAAGACTACGGCCAATATCCTGTCGGTGCAGTCGCTCGATGCTGATCTTCAGATCATGCTGGTCAACCGGGAGAACCGGATATTGATCGGCAACCAGAATATTCCGGTGTTCTCTGTACTGCCTGAGAAGCTTCTTAAGGAGAGCAGCAGGCTGGATGAGCGGGAAAAAGTGTCGCTGCAATGGTTCCCCTACGGCGGCACCCCCGCTGCACCGGATTATTATTATGCGGTACGCTTCATTACCGACCCGCTGAATCAGGACAAGCTTGCCACGTTGTATGTAGGCATTCCAAGCCACTACTTCCGCAGCCTGCTCGACACAGGCAATGCGGTAAGCAGGCTCACGCTGGTTGACCAGAAGGGGAGAAGCATTGCTGTCACCGGAGAAGCGGCTAATGCAGATGAAGGCCCGCTGCTGGTCAGTGAGGTCCGTATTCCCAAGGTCGGCTGGCTGCTGACCAGCAAGACGCCCCGCAGCTCCATCGACAGCCATATCAACCGGGAGTTTCTGGTGTCAATCTCGCTGATTGGACTATTCTTCCTGGCGTTTCTGGTCCTGTCCATGCTGTGGGCCGGATATATGAACAAGCCGATCAGCCTGCTGCGGGCCAGCGTCAAGCAGTATGTCGGCGGCAACCGTGCGGTGCGGATACCCGTCAAGGGCAAGGATGAGGTGGCGGTGCTGTCGGCGGCCTTCAATCAGATGCTGGAGGATATGAACGGCCTGCTGCAGCAGGTCGAGAGTGAGCAGGAGGAGAAAAGGCAGCTGGAGCTTCAGGCGCTGGCGGCGCAGATCCGGCCTCATTTTTTGCTGAATACGCTCAATTCGATCAAGGTGGATCTGCTGCTGAGCGGGGACCCGGCGCATGGCGCCATGATCGATGCGCTCATGAAGCTGCTGCGCGTGTATGTGCATGTGGATAAGCCGCTGGCGCTGGCGGAGGAATGCAGGGTGCTGGGCAGCTATGTGCAGGTGATGCAGATCCGCAACCGTCTGGATATCGCCTGGGAATGCGAGGTGGGAGAGGAGGAAGGTGCTGTGATGCTGCCCCGGCTACTGCTCCAGCCCATTGTCGAGAATGCAATCAGTCACGGCTTCTCCGCCCGTCCGGACCATCCGGCGATCCGGCTCGAAGCAGCGTTCGAGTCGGATCTGCTGCGCATCAGCATCAGCGATAACGGCCGCGGGATGCCGGAGGATAAGCTCCAGCGCCTGAACCGACGTCTGCAAGGAAGTGAAGACACTGCGCTCTGGCCGGAAAAAGGAGTCGGGCTGGTCAACACGGCACGCCGTCTGCAGGTATTGTACGGGTATCGCGCACGGCTGAGCGCGCAGGCAAGAGAAGATGAAGATGGCATGACGTTCACCCTATATATCCCAGTGACCCGGGAGAAGGAGGCGGTTCCCCTTGATGACCCTGATGCTGATTGACGATGATGTCCCGATGCTGGAATATGTGGAATATCTGCTCGGGCCGCTCGGGCTGGATCTGCAGCTGGTGTCTTCGGCTTATAGCAGTGAGGATGCACTGGAGCAGTTCCATACCACACTGCCGGATATTGTGATTGTGGATATCGGGCTGCCGGGGATGGATGGGCTGGAGCTGGCGGATGCCTTCCGGATCACGAAGCCGGAGGTTCGCCTGATTTTCCTGACCTGCTATGAGGATTTCCATTACTCGAAGCGGGCGATCCAACTGGAGGCGGATGATTATCTGATCAAGGATGAGCTGTCGCCTGAGCAGCTTAAGAGCAGTCTCGCCAAAGCGATGAGCCGCTTCAAAAGCCGGGAGGAACTGCTGGAGCGCTACTCCTTCCGTCAGGCGATTGAGCGCAATAAGGAAGTGCTGAAGCAGAGCTTCCTGAAGCAGCTGCTGTCGGGTGCGGCGGGCCAGGAGAATACCCTGGAGTTCGGTGAACGGCTGGGCATCTCCTGGAAGCACCCCTTTCTGCGTCATGGATTCCTTCATATGGATGCCGCATCTGTCACTGAGCGTTACCGGTACAAGGATATTCCGCTGATCCATTCAGCCGTGAACAATATTGCACTGGAGCTGTCTGCTGCTGAGGCTTCCATTACACCGATTATGAGCAGGGACGCCGATATTTATCTGGTCTGGAATGTGGCGGACCCCGGCGTTACAGAGAACAAGCTGGCTGAATTCATGCAGGCGGTACAGGATAAGGTGGAGCAGTATCTGAAGATTACCCTGCGGGGGTTCTATTCGGAGTCCTGTGTACCGGTCCGCAGCTTCGATGTGTTATACAAGACATTTACGGATTGCCGGGAAAATAACTTTTATAAGTCAGTGAAGCTTGTATCTTTGCTTGAGGAGCATGCGGATTTCGGGCAGACATTAGAACGGCGCGGGGAAAAGGAACGCGGTATGCTGTCTTTGGCGCTTCTTGATCAACAGGCCGCCTGGATTGATCTGGCTGTGAATCAGTGGACCCAGCAGGCATCGGCAGAGCGGCTGCTGCCCCGGCTGGTGAAGGAGACCTGCGGGGATCTGGTGCGCCAGCTGGCCTTCGAAGCCGGAGGGCTGGCCGAGGAGGACTTCTTCACGCAGCTGGAGCAGACGGTTCATATCGGGGAGGCGGCCAGCCTGACCAAGCGGGAGCTGAGGCATCTGTGGCGGCAGCATACACTGGCCCCCGCAGCTGCTGAGGAGAAGGATATCCGACTTCAGGCCGTGGATGAGTTTCTGGAGGAGCATGTGGACCGGATGGTCACCTCTACCGACATGGCAGAGCATCTGCATCTGAATGCCAGCTACTTCTCCCGCTATTTCAAGAAGCTGTCCGGCGTGAACTTCACCGATTACGTGAACCAGTACAAGATGAATATGGCCATCACCATGCTGGCCCGCCCGCAGGAGACCGTCGAGAATGTCGCCTATACCCTCGGCTTCTCCGACCGGGCGTACTTCTCCAAGGTGTTCAAGAAATATAGCGGCCGGAATCCCAGCGAATTCAAGGGCGGTCCGGTGGAGGAGCAGGGCAGAGAGCCATCCACGGATGACGCCAAGCCATAAAGGTCAAAACTGTCCACTGCAACAGGCAATCAGTCTGCACGCTGTTGCAGCCTCCGCCTTCTTATAATGGTGAGGAGTACTAAGTATAGCTTCAAGGAGGAAGAACGATGAAGAGAACTGTATTTACCTTGCCTGCGGAGGAGATCACGGTATCCCGCGAGGTGGATGTGCTGGTTGCGGGCGGCGGGCCTGCCGGTGTGGCGGCGGCGATAGCTGCGGCCCGCAGCGGGGCGCGGACGCTGCTGATTGAGCAGCGCGGCTTCCTGGGCGGCATGGGCACCGTTGCCCTGGTGCCGGCCTTCTGTCCTTACAGCGACGGGGAGAAGGCTGTCGTGCGCGGTATTGGCTTAGAGCTGCTTGACCGGATGAAGGCCGGATGTGAGCCGGAGTTCCGCGAGCGCTTCGGGGCGGAGCTGGACTGGGTGCCCATCGACTCGGAGGTGCTGAAGCGTGTATACGACGAGGCTGCCACCGAGAGCGGAGCGGAAGTGCTGCTCCATACCGTGGCGAGCCAGACGGTGATGGATGAGACCGGCCGAAGCATTGAGGGCGTGGTGATCGTCAACAAGTCGGGCCGGAGTCTGGTCCGCGCCCGAACGGTTATTGATACGACAGGGGACGCAGATCTGGCCGCTCTGGCGGGAGCGCCGTTCCATAAGGGCGGAGAATCCGGCGAGCTTCAGGCCGCGACCATATGCTATCTGCTGGCGAATGTGGACCGGCAGCGTTTTGAAGAATACCGGAATGAAAGCGGTGACACCGATCAGATTCATCAGGCGGTCCAGCAGGCGCAGGCGGACGGGAAGCTGCCGCAGGGCCGGGACTCCGTCTCAGGCCTGGCTTGGATTGCCGATTATCTGGTCGGTGTGAATTTCGGCCATGTGTTCGGCATTGACGGCTCCCGTGCAGAGGATCTGACCCGGGGCGCCATAGAGGGACGCCAACTGGTTCACCGTCAGCTGGAATTCTTCAGGGCTTATGTACCCGGATTTGAACAGGCCCATCTGGTGTCCACCGGGGAGCAGATCGGTATCCGCGAGACGCGGCGGATTGTGGGCGATTACGTGCTGACCCAGGAGGATTTCATGAATATGGCTTCCTTCCCGGATGATATTGCCCGCAACAGCTACTTCATCGATATTCATATGGCCCGCAGCAGCGGGGCGATGCATATCCACCATCTTCCGCCCGGGAAGTCGCACGGTGTCCCTTACCGCTGCATGCTGCCGGTGGGCCTGGACAATGTATGGGTGGCGGGGCGCGCCGCCTCCTCGGACCGTGTCGTGCAAGGCTCATTGCGTGTGATGCCGAACTGCTTCGCCATGGGGCAGGCGGCGGGTATGGCGGCGGCGATGGCGGCCGAAGCGGAGGGACAGAGCCGGAAGGTGGATCTCGCCAAGCTTCAGAACGGGCTGGTGCAGCAGGGAGCCTGGCTGGGTGAGGCCTGGGCCGCTTTATGACTAATCTGCGGGAGTGTGATCCGAATGACAAGGTATCGTATGAAGCATAGATCAAGACAAGGCAGGCCGGGCAGGCTGACCTTGCTTGGTATCATCGGCTTTCTGCTGTTCAGTCTTATCTCAGGAATATCGGGTCCGGTTGCAGAGGCGGCAGGCACCACGTATTACGTCGATGCTGCCCAGGGCAGTGACAATAGCTCCGGCACCAGTGAAGCGGCAGCCTGGAAGACGCTGGGCAAAGTCAACAGCGTGACCTTCAGCCCGGGGGACCGGATTTTGCTCAAGGCAGGCAGTATATGGAAGGAGCAGTATCTGGATCTCAAGGGCTCAGGCGCAGAGGGGAATCCGATTACGGTAGACCGCTACGGGAGCGGAGCCAAGCCGGTGATTGATTTCGGCAACACCGCAGTGGGCGGTGAAGGCTTCGGGGTCAGATTGCGCAATGTCTCTTACTGGGAGATCAACAATCTGGAGATTACAAGCGGACAGCAGCCTACAGATATGCGCAGAAACGGCGTGCTGGTCGTAGGCGAAGGAGCAGGGGCTGGGAACTTCCGGCATATGTATATCCGCAATCTCGACATCCACGATATCTTCGGCACAGACCGCCGCACAGGCGGCATCAACTTTCATGCCCGGGGAGCCAATACAGCACTTGAGAGCACCTGGGAAGATATTTTGATCGAGGACAATACGGTCATTAACGTGGCGGACACGGGGATACAGACGATGACGGATGCTTTTTTCAACAGTGCCTGGACACATAAGTTCGACGCCTTCCGGGGTGTGGTCATCCGGGGCAATGTGGTGGAGAAGATCCACCGGGACGGCATCCTGGTCAGAGCCGGCGCCTCGCCGCTGATCGAATACAACAAGACGAAGTCCATCGGAGAAGCCTGCGATGTGAACACATCCATCGTCAACTATCTTGAGGATATCACTGTCGTTGCGGCGCAGTGGGCTTATTATACGAAGGGTGCTATTTTCCAGTACAACGAGGCCTCCGATACCCGGATGCTGGGTGGAGACGGCCAGCCCTGGGACTTCGACATCGAGGTGCACGACAGCATCTACCAGTACAATTTCAGCTATGACAATGAGGGCGGTACCCTGCTGGTCATGAACAACACGAACAATAATATTTTCCGCTATAATATCAGCCAGAACGATAAGGACGCTAACGGGGTGTTCCATCTGGTGAACGGCGGGGGCAATCTCTATGTCTACAACAACATCATCTATCGTTCGGGAACGCAGAATAAGGCGCTGACCCATGCGAGCAATACAGGAATGGCCTATTACACGAACAATATCTTTTATAATGGTGCCAGCGGACAATACACGAACAGCCCCAGAATGACGTATGATCACAACAGCTTCTACGGGCTGAACTCAAATGTTCCGAGCGATCCCAATAAAATCACAGGCAACCCCGGATTCGTAAGTCCCGGCACGGCCACAGGACTTGATTCGGCAGACGGCTATAAGCTTGCGCTCTCCTCTCCGCTGATCAATGCCGGGGCGGCGGTTACAGGCAACGGAGGACAGGACTTCTTCGGGAATCCGCTGTATAACAGCGTGCCGGATATCGGAGCATTTGAATTCCAGGGTACGATCACACCGCCGGTTACGCTGTTCCAGGATGATTTTGAGGATGGCAATTCCAGCGGATGGACGACTTCTGGGGGAGCCTGGAGTGTGGAGGATGACGGCACGAAGGCTCTATCACAGAACTCCGGGACAGGAGAAGCGCTTGCCTATACAGGCGACGCCTCCTGGAGGAATTACACATATTCGGCTAGAGTCAAGCTGCTGAATACCTTCGCCAACGCCGGCCTGCTGTTCCGGTATGCGGATGCTTCCAATTATTACATGTTCCGGCTGAATGATTCCGGTGACAAGGCGGAGCTGTTCAAAAAAACAGCCGGAACGCTCACGATGGTCAGCAGCGTAAGCTTTGCCGTCACGCCCGGCCAGTGGACTGAGCTGAAGGTGACGGTAAGCGGCAGTACGATTACGGCATCTGCGGGCGGTACCCAGCTGATCCAGTGGACCGATACGGCGGCGCAGCCGGCCGGAGGGAAGATCGGACTGCGGATGCATTCCAGCACCGCACGGATCGACGATGTTAAGGTGACGGAGTGAATGTTGGTCCGGTTCGGGAGAATTCGATAAAATTCTACTTAAAAGCGAAACGAATCCTGCGCATTCGCGTAAGATAACAGCAAAGGGCACAGCCGCAATCCTTTTACAGGTGCTTAGCGGCGGTGTCCTTTGCTGCTTACACAGATTACACAGGGAGGCATAACTCATGAAATTCAGAAAACTGTTGTCACTCAAACAATGGTCTCATATATTCCGCAGCTCCTGGCATTATATCGTTTCGCCTAATGTGGCTATGGCCGACAAGCTATTGTTCACTATTCCGGTGCTGTTGTACTGGGTGCTGCCCGATATCATGCCGTTTGTACCGGTTGACGATATTGGCGTAACGATGCTGCTGATGGGCTGGTTCGTCTCGCGGATGGACCGTAAATACGCAGCGCTGCACAGCGGAAGATGACATTTTAGCGACGATTGCTCCTTTAACTGTGGATGTCCATCTCCTAATGGTTGCTTTATCCTCCAGTATTCCTTAAAATGAATTATTGAGTATTTAAAATATAGAGGCCTGGGAGATGGAATCGAATGAACGTCAAAATTACCCGCAACGCGGCTAAAGTGATAAAGAAGACCATGGAACTTGAAGGCAACAGCGAGCTTAAGCTTCGTGTAGCGATTACACATGCCCATGGCGACCATGCCCACTACGGACTGGATCTGGACACGCCCAAGGAGAACGATGTTGTGGTCTCCACCGACAAGGATATCGATGTGATTCTTGATCCGAACCAGCCGCTGCTGGACGGTGTGAAGATTGATTATCTGTACTTGCCGGAAGAAGGTTTTGTGATTACTAATCCGTCTAAAGGAAATCATGGCGATCACTAATTGATCCGCCCGTATTTTACGGACATAAAGAAGGGTTGCTTCATGGCTAACGATATTAGAATTTGTGACGAGTGCAATCATATCAAAATGAAAAGCATCGTGCCCAAGCTGCTGAAGATGGCACCGGATGCCGAGATCAAGACAGGCTGCATCTCCTACTGCGGACCGTGCGGCAAACGCCCGTTTGTCTACATCAACGGCCGCTACATCAGCGGACCGACGGAAGACGAGGTGCTGGCCAAAGCGGAAGCCTTCGTCAAACGGCCGGTGGAGAAGAAGTAATTCAGATCTGCTGCGCCCTGCAGCATCGCACAGCCCCCGCGTTATTTGCGGGGGTTGTTTTGGTGTGCGGAGGTGCGCGGGGCAAATGTAATCGGAAAACCGATCACAATGCGCAGCGTGGAGGTGTGCGGACCAAATGTAATCGAAAAACCGATGAAAATTGGCCCCGCAAACGCAAAAAAGCCTTAAGTCCGCAAGCACAGAGTGCTTCATGGGACTTAAGGCTTCTTAGACTGAATATTGCCTACTTCCGTGGAGGCAGCGGCCCCAGGTATTGATAGTATTGGCATTCGATCCGGCCGTTGTAGAGCTTGCGGCGCTTGTCCGCCTTGCGTCCGTAGTATTGCTCGAACTCCTTGTACGGGCTGATGGCGAAGAAGGACCAGGTGGGCAGATAGAGCATCATCTCGCCGAACTGGCGGGTCAGCTTCTCCACTTCCTTGTCATTGCTGATCCGCTCGCCGTAAGGCGGGTTGGTGATGATGCAGCCGTATTCGCCTTCCGGCCGGGCCTTCGCCGCCGCCATATGCTTGAACGTGATCTCACCGGAGAGTCCGGCGCTCTTCGCCGCCGCTTCGGCGATCTCAATCGCCGCCGGATCGATATCCGTTCCGGTCAGCTGCAGCGGGTAATCGTCACGCACCGCATCGAAGGCTTCTTCGCGGGCTTCCTCCCACAGGCGCTGGGGAATCTCCGGCCAGTGCTCGGACGGGAAGGAGCGGCGCAACCCCGGCGCGATATTCCAGGCAATCATCGCGGCTTCGATCAGAATCGTGCCTGATCCGCAGCAAGGATCATAGAGCGGACGATGGCCATTCCAGCGGCTGAGCTGGATGAGAGCGGCAGCCATCGTCTCCTTCAGCGGCGCTTCCGTAGCCTGGCGGCGGTAGCCGCGCTTGTGCAGGGCCGGGCCGGTGGTGTCCAGGGTGATCAGCGCGATATCATTCAGCAGGATCACTTCTACCACATACCGGGGCCCGTTCTCCGGGAACCATTCGGTGTGGTATGACAGCTTCAGCTTCTCGACAATGGCCTTCTTGACGATCCCTTGGCAGGCAGGTACGCTGGTCAGCTGAGATTTATGCGAGCGGCCCTCTACAGGGAATTCGCCGTTCTCGGGAATCCAGTCCTCCCAATTTATTGCCTTCACTCCTTCGAACAGCTCATCGAAGGTCCGGGCCGGGAACTGGCCCATCTTCACCAGTACACGGTCCGAGGTACGCAGCCACAGATTGCAGCGGCAGATGTCGATGTAATCCCCGCTGAACAGGACCCGTCCGTTCTCGATCGTGGTCTCATAACCCAGCTCGTTTAATTCGCGTGCTACTACAGCCTCCAGCCCCATGGGGGCGGTGGCGATCAATTGTAATTTGCCCAAGTGCGCTCAACTCCGTTTAACTTGTGGATAAATACGTATAGCCAGTACAATAAGAGTAACTATATAAATTGTACTTGTAAGTTTTTCAGTAGGGGATCGTCGTGACTCCAGAGAAGTTTTGGGCTTACGGCCGCTGCCCATCCCCAGATTTCTTGTTTAAACCGCTGTTCGCGGTAGAAATCCGGTGACTGCTGATGCTTCCGTAGCGAGCTTTCCTGCGGAAAGCTTTCAGGCGGACGCTGCCGCTCCTACAGCTCCAAAATTCACTTCCGTCACTTTTCCCTGCCTGTATATTTTCAAGTTCAATTTATATGGTTTGTCATCTGACCTGCAGAACGTTCAGCTTACAGTATAGGGTAAGGAAGAGTTCTGCACAATGCCTGTCCGCAGGCACACACACCCATTCAAGAGGAGAATACATATGCAGAATCAGGAAGAGTACAGCGAACAGCTATATACAGAAGATGAATTATTGCTCCAAGTAAAAGCAGCCATCGCGGCGGGCGGCATGCCGGAGGTGTCCATTGCCCCGGGCTACGGCAGATTGCTGACGATGCTGGTGTCCCTCTCCCGCTCAGCAAACCTGCTGGAGATCGGAGCGCTTGGCGGCTACAGCGGAATCTGTCTGTGCCGGGGACTCACGCAGGAAGGCCGTCTGACGTCTCTGGAGCTTAAGGCTGACTATGCAGAGCTGGCACAGAGCCATCTGCAGCAGGCGGGCTTCGGCGATCGGGTGGAATACCGGATCGGCCCTGCACTGGATAGCCTGAAGCTGCTCGAAGCACAGGGGAACAGGTATGATTTCTTCTTCATCGATGCCGATAAGGAGAACTATCCGAATTATCTGGAATATGCGATCCGGCTTGCTTCGCCGGGGGCGATTATTGCCGGGGACAATATTTTTCTGCGCGGACGCACGCTCAATTCAGAGAAGAACGGACCGGCAGTCCAGGCCATGCGCCGCTTCAATGAGATGATTGCGGGCGATCCCCGCCTGACCAGCACACTGCTGCCTGCCTATGACGGCCTGGCGCTGGCGATGGTGAAATAGCCTGGACCGCACCGGCCATACCGTTCATGCCAGTCGTACCGCTCGTACCGCATACACCAGTTATCCCGCCCATAAGAGAAGCAGCCTGTTAACGGAATAGCCGGGGTTCAGTCTTCTTGTACAGCTTGATCCGCACCCAGACCGTATTGATCAGCAGGAATGCACCGGAGACAATGAACAGGCCCTCAATCCCGATATAACCGGACAGGAATCCGCCGATCACCGCACCGAGCATATTGCCGAGCGCGAGTGTACTGCTGTTGAAGCCAAATGCCCGGCTCTCCTTGCCGTCAGGCGTATAGGAGCGGATCAGGGCGTTGACGCTAGGCAGCAGGCCGCCCATGAAGACGCCCATCAGGAAGCGGACGAGAATCAGCTGCCAGACACTGGTCACGAACGCCTGCGGGATCAGGAACAGAGCGGCGCCGATCAGCGCAAAGGTCAGTATCCGGTGCGCCCCTACCTTGTCGCTGAGCTTGCCGAGCAGCGGCGAAGCGAGCATATTCGAGATACCGGTGACTGCGCTGACCATACCTGCCCAGAAGGCAAGGTCCACGGTGGTGCCGTGCAGCTTCTCTACATAGAGCGGTAGCAGCGACATGGGGCTGACCATGGCGAACTGCAGCAGGAAGGTCACGCCGAACAGGGCGGGAAGCTGCGGCACCTTCGCCAGTTCCTTTAAGCCTTCCAGCACGGATACCTGAGGCACCTGTGCTGCTTCTGCCCGGTCGAATTTCTCTTTGACCAGGAATAACGCCAGCAATGAAGCAACGAACAGCAGCGCGCCGACCACATAGAAAATCGGGCGGAACCCGATCCAGTCGGCCAGTAAGCCGCCCATCAGCGGCCCCAGAATCGTTCCGGCTACCGCGCCGGACTGCATCAGACCCATTGCGAAGCCCATCTTCGGTTTCGGTGTGGTGCCTGAGACCAGCGCGACAGAGGCGGGGTTGAAGCCGGAGATGGTTCCGTTCAGCAGCCGGAGCAGCAGCAGCTGCATCGGGGACTGGGCGAAGCCCATCAGCACAATAACAATCGCCATGCCGAAGCTGGAGCGCAGGAGCATAATTTTGCGTCCGTATTTGTCGGCAAGCTTGCCCCAGAGCGGCTGGAAGATGAACGAGGTCAAGAAGTTGGCGGCAAAAATAAGCCCGGCCCACATCCCGATCGCGCGGTCGCCGGTCACCCCCAGATCTTTGGCGAGATAAAGCGACAGAAACGGGGTAATCATAGTCATGCCTGCATTCACCAGAAACTGGCCGAACCAAAGCACCATGAGGTTGACTTTCCAGGTCTCCCAATTCTTCAAAGTGCTTTCACTTCCTTTCAGGGGATTCAAAGATACAGTGTTCACGAAAAATTGACATTATATCAGTATATCATAGTTTTTCAGCCGGACAATGCAACACTTGTCATAGTAATGTCATGGGATTGTCATTCCCTTTTGGGTGATGCGGTTGTTAGCCGCTTACAAAAGGGGCATAATAATGATATGTGTTTTTCACAGCAATCTATCAAATCTAATGGAGATCTTATCATGACCTACAACGACACTTTTATCCGTGCCTGCAGACAGCAGAACACGGAGTACACCCCCGTATGGTACATGCGGCAGGCTGGCCGGTATGATCCCGACTACCGTACGATCAAGGAGAAATATTCGCTGCTTGAGATCTGCAGGCAGCCTGAGCTTGCGGCTGAAGTGACCCTGATGCCTGTGCGCAAGCTGGGCGTGGACGCAGCGATTCTGTATTCTGACATCATGAATCCGGTGGCCTCCCTCGGTGTGGATTTTGACATTGTGAAGAATATCGGGCCGGTTATCGAGAATCCGATCCGCTCTGCAAACGATGTGGACCGGCTGAAGCCGATTGATGTGGAAGGCGACCTGGGCCATATTCTGGAGACCATCGCCATACTGGATAAGGAGCTGGACGTTCCGCTGATTACCTTTGCCGGAGCTCCGTTCACCATCGCCAGTTATCTGATCGAAGGCAGACCGTCCAAGACCTATCACCGCACCAAGGAGCTGATGTTCAGCCAGCCTCAGGTGTGGGAGAAGCTGATGGAGAAGCTGGGCGATATGGTTATCGCCTATCTGCGCGCCCATGTCGCCAGCGGCGGGAAGGCGTTCCAGCTGTTCGACAGTTGGGTCGGGGCGCTGGCTCCGCGTGATTTCGAGCAGTATGTGTTGCCTACGATCACCCGGATTTTTGCCGAATTGTCCGATCTGGAGGTTCCGAAGATCTACTTCCCCGGTGTCAGCTCAGGGGAGCTGCTCCCCAGCTTGACCAAGCTGCAGGCCGATGTGATCGGACTGGACTGGCGGGTAAGCATCACCGAAGGACGGCGCAGACTCGGCGGAGGCTATGCGGTTCAAGGCAATCTTGATCCATATCTGCTGACCGCGCCGATGGATATGCTCAAAGCCCGGGCCAAGGAACTGATCGATGAAGGCATTACGCGACCGGGGTATATTTTTAACCTGGGACATGGATTATTCCCTGAAGCTTCACTCGATACGCTCAAGGAATTAACGGATTATGTGCATGAGTATTCAGCAGCGGCAATGAAACAGTCGGCACCGCCGCTGGCATAGTTGAAGAAATAGCATCAAGATGGCAGCAGCCTTTGCTGCTCTCTTTGCTGTATAGGACGTTAATTATTCATAAAAGGGGATGGAAACCGTGGCCAACAAAATTGGAGTACTCGTGATGTCGTACGGCACGCCTGAGAGTCTTGAGGATGTAGAGGCTTATTATACGCATATCCGCCGGGGGAACGCTCCTTCAGCTGAGCAGCTCAAAGAGCTGAAGGACCGCTATAAGGCGATTGTCGGCGGGGTTTTTCCGCTTAGAGAGAATACGGACCGTCAGGTGGAAGCCTTGCAGGCTAAGCTGAACAGCGGGCAGATCCAGTATGTCTGCTACCAGGGTCTCAAGCATGCCAGACCGTTCATCGAGGATGGTGTCGAGGCTATGGTCCGGGACGGTATTACCCAGGCGATTGGCATCGTGCTGGCTCCGCATTACTCTGTGATGAGTGTAGGGACCTATATCAAGCGCGCCAAGGAAAAAGCCGAAGCCTGCGGCATTCATATGGAGTTCGTAGAGAACTACCATATGCATCCCGAGCTGATCGATGTGCTTAGCCGGAGAGTGACTGCCAAGCTGGACGAGTTCGAAGAGACCGGAGCGTCGCGCGAGGAAGTGCGCGTGCTGTTCAGTGCACATAGTCTTCCTGAACGCATTCTGGCGATGGGCGATCCGTACCGTGACCAGCTGCTGGAGACCTCTCAGGCGATTGCTGCACAGGCAGGGGTAGAATCCTGGCAGTTCACTTGGCAGAGTGCGGGCCGGACGGCTGAGCCTTGGCTGGGACCGGATATTCTTGATACGCTGCGTGAACTGGCCGAGAGTCAGGTGAAATACGTGCTGTCAGCCCCGATCGGCTTCGTCTCCGACCATTTGGAGGTGCTGTACGATCTGGATATTGAAGCGCAGCAGCTTGCCTCCGAGCTCGATATGCGTCTCTTGCGGATTGACTCGCTGAACAGTGATCCGGCTTATATGACGGTGCTCAGCGATGTGGTGCGTACGAAGGCGAACCAGTTGAAGGTGAATCTGCCATGACCGCATCACCCCGCAAGGTAGTTATTATCGGCGGAGGCCTTAGCGGGCTCAGCGCCGCATTCTATATCCGCAAGTTCTACCGTGAGGCGGCCGTACAGCCGGAGATTACCCTTATTGAGAAGGACAAGGTCCTTGGCGGCAAAATCGAAACACTGCACCGTGATGGCTTCGTGATTGAGAAGGGCCCGGATTCCTTCCTGGCCCGCAAGACGGCGATGAGCGATCTGGCCAGGGAACTCGAGCTGGACCATGAGCTGGTAAGCACGAATCCGAACGCCAAGAAGACCTACATCCTGCAGCGGGGCAAGCTTCATCCGATGCCTGCCGGTCTTGTACTGGGCATTCCGACCGAGCTGAAGCCCTTCCTCAAGAGCGGACTGGTCTCCTTCGGCGGCAAAATGCGGGCGATGATGGATTTCGTACTTCCGCCCCGCCGCAGTGCTGAGGATGAGTCGCTTGGCGATCTGATTGAGCGCCGTCTTGGTACAGAGGTGCTGGAGAATATGACGGAGCCGCTGCTGGCAGGAATCTATGCAGGGGATATGCGCAAGATCAGCCTTCAGGCGACCTTTCCGCAGTTCGGTGAGGTCGAGCGCCAGTACGGCAGCCTGATCCGTGGAATGACGACCGGCAGGAAGCCGGTGGAGACTCATACCGGGACGAAGAAAAGTGCCTTCCTCACCTTCCGTCAAGGATTGCAAAGTCTTGTGCATGCGCTCATCCATGATCTGCAGGATGTCCGGCAAATCACGGGGACAGGAGCGAAGTCCATCCGGGTGCTGGGAGGCGCCGGTTCTTCCGGCGCTGTCCGTTATGAGGTGGAGCTTGAGGGCGGTGAGCTGCTGGAAGCAGACGACATCTATATTACAGTGCAGAACTTTGCAGCCGCAGAGCTGCTGCGTCCCCATGTGGATGTCTCGGCGCTGGATGCAGTGAACTATGTATCAGTAGCTAATGTTGTTCTGGCGTTCACAAGGCAAGATATCGTTACCGAGTACGATGGATCGGGCTTCCTTGTTCCGCGTAAGGAAGGGCGGAACATCACCGCCTGTACCTGGACCTCTACCAAATGGCTGCATACGAGCCCTGACGATAAGGTACTGCTGCGTTGTTACGTGGGACGGTCGGGGGATGAACAGAATGTGGAGCTGCCGGATGACGCGCTGGCGGAGCTGGTGCGCAAGGACCTGAAGGAGATTATGGGGATCACCGCAGCGCCGCTGTTCACAGAGATCACCCGGCTGAGGTCGTCCATGCCGCAGTATCCGGTCGGCCATCCCGGCCGGATTGCCGGCCTGCGCAGCGAGCTGGCGCAGAAGCTGCCGGGGGTCTATGCCTTTGGCGCAGGCTATGACGGCATCGGGATGCCGGACTGCATCAAGCAGGCGAAGCTTACGGCTGAGAGTGCCGCAACCAGCCTCCCGAAGCTGCCGGAACCGGCGGGAGCTACAGTATAAAAGCAACGGTGGAGCGGAGCAGTGGCGCTCCACCGTTTTTAGATATGGGACTCCCCCGCAAAGCACCTGAGTCATCATCGAAGCTAAAGCCCCACTTTGCGGGGTTATTTAGTAAATGGTTCCGTTCCCGGCTTGGAGCGGCAGCTGATAGATATGCTATAATAGAAACACTTTAAGGGTAAAGGAGATTACTTGCACTCATGTATCCGCCGAGATCAGGCAATAGACAAGGCAAGAGACAACATAGCAGGCGACGGCGCAGAAGGGTGTGGGCGTGGGTCAATGTGGCGTTGCTGCTGATGATTACCGCTGCGCTCGCTTATTCATTCATGGACGACAAGGACCCGCAGGGCTCTGCTGCTCCGCAAGCGGCGCTCGTTACCTCGCCTTCACCGGAAGCTGCTGCAACGGCGGCAGCCCCTACAGAAACCCCTACAGAAGCCGTCCCTACAGAGGAAGCGCCAGGGACAGAGGCTACAGCCACTGCTGAGCCTGCTCCGGAGGAGACACCGGAGGCTTCTCCAGTGCCTGCGGCGGCCACGGAAGCCTCGGCTACGCCTACACCGCCGCTAACGGATCAGGCAACCCCAACGGATGCGCCGCAGGCCACAACGGGAAGCAGCAGCGGGCTGGTCGCAGGCTTGCCGGAGAATACCTCCGGCGGCACGGTGAAGCTGAGCTTTGCCGGAGATATCATCTTCAGCGGAAAAGCAGGCGCACTGCTGGAGCAGAAGGGCTACGATTATTCCTACAGCGCCCTGGATGGAATGTTCAAAAAGGATGACCTGACGGTAGTCAATCTGGAAACTCCGATTACTACACGCGGGGTTGGGGCCAAGAACAAGCAGTTTGTGTTCAAGGGCCCGCCGAAAGCGCTGGATGCGCTCAAAGCCGCCGGTGTGGACGCTGTCAATCTGGCTAACAACCACACGCTGGATCAGGGGGAGGAAGGACTGCTGGACACCCTGAAGCATCTGGGCGAGCGCGGAATCCCTCATGTGGGGGCAGGGCGGAACAGCCAGGAGGCATATTCGGCGCAGTATTTCGAACGTAATGGAATTAAGATTGCCTTGCTGGGCTTCACACGGGTGATGCCGGTGATTGAATGGAAGGCGGAAGCGGGCAAGCCCGGCCTTGCCTCGGTGTATGACAGTGCGGAAGCGCTCAAGGCGATTGCCGCAGCCAAGCAAAAGGCCGATGTTGTCGTTGTCGTCGTCCATTGGGGACGGGAGCGGATGGAGCAGTATGACAAGACCCAGCAGGCGCTCGGACATAACTTCATTGATGCCGGAGCGGATCTTGTGATGGGGGGTCATCCGCACGTGCTGCAGGGAATTGAGCCATATAAAGGAAAATGGATCGCTTACAGCACAGGCAACTTTATTTTCACTCGCGGCTCCATCCCGGCTACTTGGGAGACGGCGGTATTCCAGGCGGAATGCAGCAAGCAGGGGCAATGCTCTCTTAAGCTGAAGCCGATGGATGCCGAGCTGGCGCAGCCGGTGCCGATGAATGATGCTGACGGGCAGCTGCTGCTGCACAGAATACAGTCTATTTCTTCCGGCCTGATCAAGGTCCGCAATGACGGTACCGTAACCCAAGCGGTGAAATAACCGGAGGTGCGTATCAATGATGAACAATATGTGTGTAGCCCACCGCGGTTTTTCCGGCAAAGCTCCTGAGAATACACTCTCCGCTGTGCGGATGGCGATTGCGCTGCCTTTTGTACGCTGGATGGAGATTGATGTGCAGCTGACGAAGGACGGGGTCCCCGTGGTCATCCATGATTATTCCCTGGACCGTACGACCAACGGACACGGCAAGGTGAAGAATATGGATTATGAACACATGCGGCGGCTGGATGCGGGAAGCTGGAAAGGGCGTGCTTTTCGCGGAGAGCGTGTGCCTTCTCTTGAAGAGGTGCTCGCTCTGGCGTCAGGCCGGCTGCGGCTGAATATTGAACTGAAGACGGTGGGTGAGATGTATCCGGGTCTTGCGCAGGCGGTCATTGATCTGGTGAATGCCAAGGGAATGCGCGAGGAAGTGGTGCTGACCTCGTTCGATGCCGGTGTATTGCGGCGGATCAAGGAGCTGGACGCGCGGTTCCATACAGGGCTGATCTATGACTCCAGATCCGGCGACCCTGCGGGTAAGCTTAGTGAGCTGGGCTGCTCCTTCTTATCCATCAGCTTCGACCGGCTTAGCCCGGTTCTGGCCAAATCCCTGATTGAACGCGGGGTGCAGGTGATGGCCTGGACCTTGAACAAGGGCAAGGAGATGCGCCGCCTGTCGGAGATTCATTCCGATATTATGATCTGTACGAACCGTCCGGATATTTGGGGCGAACTCTTTTGGAAGGCCTAATAAGGATTGCAGCATTGCAGTATGAATATCAATTCATAGAGGAAGAGAGCTGAAGGAACAATGAGCAGTGCGATCAATAATGTATACTGTGTAGGACGCAACTATCAATTACATGCGGAGGAGCTGGGCAACAAGGTGCCTGCCGAGCCGCTGATCTTCCTGAAGCCGTCTCATGCTGCTGTGGCCCTGGATAAAGCGATCATCCATCTGCCCAAGGACGCCGGACTGATTCATTACGAGGGGGAGCTGGTGCTGCGCATTGCGCGTGATTACGTGCCGGGGATGAGTGTGCAGGAGCTGGTGGATGTCATGGCGCTGGGCCTCGACTTCACGCTCCGTGATGTGCATAATGATCTGCAGCGCAAGGGTCTGCCGTGGACAGCCGCGAAGGGCTTCAAGAACGCAGCTCCGCTGACCCCGTACATGGCATTGCCTGAGGAAGAGGAGCTGGAGGCCACCGACTTCACCGTCCGCAAGAACGGAATTGAGGTTCAGCGCGGGAACGTGAAGAACATGATTTTTTCCCTGCAAAAAATCGTTGAATTCATTGCCGCCCGTTACGGGCTGGGCAAAGACGACATTATCTTCACCGGAACTCCAGCCGGCGTAGGTCCCGTAGTAGCAGGAGATTCGTTCGAGCTGTTCTGGGGCGCGCGCCTCATGGGCACCTGCCTGATCGGTTAAGGCGATGCTCTCAGGACTTGAAGTGCTGCAATGGCTGATCGGGGCCTGCGGTGCGCTGCTGGTTGCCGGGGCCGCTTACTGGAAGCAGTCGCTTAGCTTATCAGGGATGGTGGCGGCAGTAATGATGGGGACGATCTATTTCGGTGCGGGGAATCTGTTCTGGTTCGGTATCCTGCTCGTGTTCTTCATCTCCTCAACCCTGCTGTCGAAGCTGCATCATGAGAATAAGGCAGAGCTGGAGGCCACGTATGATAAAACCGGACGCCGCGACGCGGGCCAGGTCTTCGCCAACGGCGGACTTGGGATGCTGGCCGTTCTGCTGAACGCGGTCTATCCGCTGGAGCTCTGGAGCTTCCTGTTCATTGGGGTGATGGCTACCGTGACCTCGGATACATGGGCGACAGAGATCGGCACGCTGGCCCGGAAGCCTCCCCGGTCGGTGCTGACCGGGAAGGTGCTGCAGGCAGGCACCTCCGGCGGCGTATCCCTGCCAGGGACGCTGGCCGCGGCTGCGGGAGGGGCGCTCATCGGCGCAGCCTCCTGGCTGCTGCGGGCGGCCTCCGGCATGACACCGCATGCCTTCTGGCTGCTGGTGCTGGCCGGACTGCTGGGCGGGCTTGCAGGAGCTTTTGCCGACTCGGTTCTGGGTGCTACCGTGCAACGGATGAACCGCTGCACGGTCTGCGGCCGCGAGGTCGAAGCCTCTATGCACTGCGGGAAGCCTACGGAATACGCCAGGGGCTGGCGCTGGATGGACAATGACACTGTAAATGCTGTAAGTTCTATAATAGGCGGTGCTGTAGCGCTGCTGGTCAGTTATATCAGTTACATAGGATAAGGACGGCCATAGGTTAAGCCGGCCGTTGCGTTATCCGGTAACATGCTGGATTTTATGGGTTGGGAGGTGAACCGTTGAGCAGTGCATCCGTAGACAAACATGCAGCTATTCTGGATGCCGCTTATGAGCTTTTCGGTTCAGGCGGCTTTTATGAAACGAAGATGTCGGAAGTGGCCGAACGTGCCGGCATTGCCAAGGGTACGGTCTATTTATATTTTAAAAGCAAAGAGGAGCTCTTCATGGCGGTTACCCGCCGCGATTGTGAAGGCTTCCTTGAGCAGCTTGAGGGCAAGCTGAGGACCCGCTCCGCATTGACAGACAAGCTCTCCGTTATTGCAGAGCATCATCTGTTCTATTACTATGAGCGCAAGCAGCATACGAAGCTGTTCTTCCGTGCGCCTAACAATAACCCTGAGCTGGTGGCTTATATGGCGCAGTTCATGGAAGCCTATATGCAGGCTGTGGTGAAGGTGCTGCTGGAAGGCGGGGCTACCGAGCCTGAGCTGATGGCGCAGTCGTATATCGGGATTCTGGACCGTCTGAAGATGGACATCCTGTTCGACCCTGAGTTTGCCGAGGCAGATGCGGATAAGCGGGCGAAATTTGCGGCCAGGCTCTTTATCACTGGGGCACTGGGCAGCCTGGATTCGGCGCTGGGGGACTTCCCTGCTGAAGCTGAATCTTAAAGGAGAACAGCCAATTCCGGTTTCAAAATATAAGGCAAGCGAGGACAACTGATGAATATTATGACGGTGGAACATCTCTCCAAGAGCTACGGGGAGAAAACCCTGTTCCGTGATGCCTCCTTTGGCATGGACGACAGGGATAAGATAGGCGTAATTGGCGTCAATGGCACGGGAAAATCAACCTTTTTGAAGATTATCGCCGGGCTCGATACAGCAGATGAAGGGCAAATTAATATCGGCAATGATGTGCGGGTGCAGTTTCTGGCCCAGAATCCGCCTTATGAGCCTGGAAATACGGTCTTGCAGCAGGTATTTGCCGGAGAGGACCCGGAGCTTGCGACGATGCGGGAATACATGGAGGTGATGTCTCTTCTGGAGCAGAATCCGGGAGACTCAGGGCTGGAGAGCAGGCTTGTCCGGATTGGACAGGCCATCGACGCCGCCGGCACCTGGCAGCTGGAGAGTGAGGCCAAGACGGTCCTCACGAAGCTGGGGATTACCCGGTTCGATGCCCGGATGGAGAGCCTCTCCGGTGGACAGCGCAAGCGCGTAGCGCTGGCGGCGGCACTGATTACACCGTCGGAGCTGTTGATTCTGGATGAGCCTACCAACCATATTGATACGGATTCCGTAGCCTGGCTGGAGCAGTATCTGCAGAAGCGGCGCGGGGCTCTGCTGATGGTAACGCATGACCGTTATTTCCTGGAACGGGTAGCCAGTGTAATGCTTGAGCTGGACGGCGGGAATCTGTACCGGTATGAAGCGAACTATTCGCGGTTCCTGGAGCTGAAGGCAGACCGTGAAGAACGGGAGGCTTCGGCCGAGCAGAAGCGCAAGAATCTGCTGCGCACCGAGCTGGCCTGGATTCGCCGCGGGGCTAAGGCCCGCTCCACGAAGCAGAAGGCGCGGATCGACCGCTTCGAGAAGCTCAAGGAGAGCACGGGAGGCGCATCGGCGTCATCTATGGATATCTCTGTAGCCTCCACCAGACTGGGCCGCAAAATCATTGAGATTCAGGATCTCACCAAATCGCTGGACGGCCGGACCTTAATCAAGGATCTGAATTATATTGCTGTGCCGCAGGACCGGGTGGGGATTGTCGGCAAGAACGGCAGCGGCAAGTCCACGCTGCTTAACCTGATTGCCGGTAAGCTTACCCCGGACAGCGGTGAGGTGCAGCTCGGGACAACCGTGAAGCTGGGCTATTTCACCCAGGAGCATCAGGACATGGATCTCAGCCTGCGGGCGATCGAGTATGTGAAGGAAGAAGCGGAGATCATCAAGACCGCAGACGGCAGTGTCATCACCGCCGGGCAAATGCTGGAGCGCTTCCTGTTCCCGCCCGCGATGCAGTGGACGCCAATCTCCAAGCTGTCCGGCGGCGAGAAAAGACGTCTCTACCTGCTGCGTGTCCTCATGGGAGCGCCAAACGTGCTGCTGCTGGATGAGCCGACGAATGATCTGGATATCGGCACACTCGCTGTGCTGGAGGATTACCTTGATGAATTTCCCGGCGTAGTCTTCACCGTATCGCATGACCGCTACTTCCTGGACCGTACTGTGGATAAGCTGATTGCCTTCGAGGATGGGGGGATCCGCCTGCATGTCGGGGACTATAGTGAATATGAAGAGTGGCTGGCGAAGAACGTCCCGTCCGGCAGCGGGAACTCCGGCAAGGCAGAAGGCGGCTCCAGCCGCAGTGCCAGCGGGGCTGGTGCCGCTGCTGAGCAGGGCGGGAATGCTCAGGCCGGGTCAGCGCCGCGCGAGAAGCTGAAATTCACCTTCAAGGAGCAGCGCGAGTACGAGGGAATCGACGCGGCCATTGAACAGGCGGAGCAGCATCTGACAGATATCTCGGCACAGATGGAAGCGGCCTTTGCCGACTCCGGCAGGCTGCAGGAGCTGGTGGAGAAGCAGCGGCTGGCCGAGGCAGAGCTGGAGCGTCTGATGGAGCGCTGGACGTATCTGAGTGAGCTGGCGGAGAAGATCGCGGGTAAGTAACACCGCGGTGCAGAAGGAGGGGACAGTGGCTGTGACTCATACGATAGAAGCTGCTGTGCAGCTCCGGTCCTCTGGCCGGGCAGAAGAAGCAAGGACCATGCTGATAGAGCTACTGTCAGCAGACGGGAGTAATGCCGAACTGTATTATCAGCTGGCATGGACGCATGATGTGCTGGGCTTGGAACGCGAGGCGGTAGCTTATTACGAGCAGAGTCTTGCCCTGGGGCTTCCGGATGCGGAGCAGAAGGCAGGCGCGATGCTGGGCCTGGGCAGCACGTACCGGACGCTGGGGCAGTATACAGAGTCCCGTGCGCTGCTGGAGAAGGGTACGCTTGAATTCCCGCAGCGTGTGGAATTCAAGGCTTTTCTGGCCATGACGCTGCATAATCTCGGTGCGCATACAGAGGCGATGGAACTGTTGCTTAACCTGCTTGCCGATACATCGGCTGATCCCGGTATCCGGGATTACCATAAGGCCATCAAGTATTATGCGGACAAGCTGGAGCAGGTATGGCCTTAACCGGGGGATGCAATATCTCACTCGTCATCGCAGCTCTAATCCTCAAGGTCAGAGGGTTATGCGAAAATCCTGCCCAAAATGCAAGATCTCGCTCGTTATCTTAGCTCTAATACGCAAATGTTGCACAAAATGCAGGATAAATCCTCACCGGAGCCGATGGGTAGGGGAATTGTTGCAGTTTATGCAGGAATCCCTGCAAATGTCCAATTATGGGCGGGCCAGGTTGCAATAGTTGCAACATTTCGGCCTGGTCAAGATTAATATAGTCTACTAAAAAGGCAGCACCAGCTATTGAAATGAGCTGGTGCTGCCTTTTGTACTTGTTTACTAATATCCAGGTCGTGTTGCTATAGAAAGTGACCCGCCGTGGCGAGCAGCCCGATCAGTTCGCCCCAACATAAGCCGCAAGCAGCTTAGCGGTATTCAGCACAGCCTGCTTGTGGGTACGCTCCATAGAGTGGGAGGCGTGTACGCCCGGTCCGATCAGTGCGGCCCGGATGTTATTTCCGCCGCGCAGCGCAGCAGAAGCATCAGAGCCGTATTGCGGATAGATATCGACCGCGAATGGAATAGCCAGACCGTTGGCCAGCTCGATCATGCGGCTGGTCATGGCATAGTCATACGGGCCGGAGGAATCCTTGGCACAGATGGAGACATCCGTCTCCTTGCAGCTGAGGTCATCGCCCATCGCGCCCATGTCCACAGCGATCATCTCATTGATCTCCCCTGGAATCCAGGCAGCGCCGTGACCGACCTCTTCATAGTTGGAGATGAGCAGCGATAGGTTGTGCAGCGGCTTCCAGCCTTCGCGCCGGATGCTCTCCAGCAGCCCGAATAAGGCGGCTACACTGGCTTTGTCGTCCAGATGGCGGGATTTGATATATCCGCTGGGGGTAAGCACCGCCCTTGCATCGAACGAAATGAAGTCACCTACCGAAATCCCCAGCTTCAGCACATCATCCTTGGTGGAGACCAGTTCATCAATCCGGATCTCCATATTCTCTTCCGCACGCTTGAAATCACGGGCATCAGCATACACATGCACAGATGGATGACTGGTCAGGATCGTACCGGTATAAGTTAAGCCGCTGCGGGTATGGATGATGCAATACTCATTCTCAATGCTGTTCATGCTGAATCCGCCTACAGAGGTTAAGCGGAGGGTACCATTAGACTTAATGGAGCGGACCATGGCACCGAGCGTATCCACATGGGCGCTGATGCCGATTGTGCGCGAAGGATCAAGTCCGGGTACGGTGAGTATCGCGCCGCCTTTTTCATTCCAGGTAAGCGGAATACTGAGCGCTGCCGCTTCTTCGGCCACCAGAGCCATCACCTGGGCGGTGAAGCCGCTGGGGCTCGGGGTGTCGAGCAGTTTTTTGAGCAGATTCAGAATATATTCTTCATTGGGCTGGATGTTAAGCAAGGACAGTTCCTCCTATTCGTCTATGGGTTACAGCTGGGATGATCCTTCTGGAGTAAAAGGAGCACTCTCAGCAGGGATAGGCTCCATATTAATACTTCCCCCGTCACGCAGCTTGGCAAGCTCGGCATTCAGGCTCTTAATCTGCTTCTGCAGCTTATACTGGCGGAAAATCCCGTACGAACCTACCACCACGCCACCAATCAGCGCGCAGCCAAGGATGACGAGAATCAGCGGGATGCTGACAAAGTCAAAGCCGAAATTCACCGGAACCGGATCTACGTTCATGACTGCGAATACAGCGGTTAACAAGGCAAAGAACAAGCCTAATATAAGTGACCATTGAAATTTCATATTTCTTCCTCCTAGTTTCGGTGTGTGACAATATAAATCCCCTGCCCGCAAGGGGCAAGGGATTACTGTAATACTAAGCCTTCTGGCTTACTTGGTCAACTGTTCCATCTGCTCAATGACGCTCTCAAATACGCTCATGGCTTCACGGATCGGCTCAGGAGACGACATATCCACCCCGGCCTTGCTCAGGATGTTAATGGAATAATCGCTGCCGCCGCTCTTCAGGAAGCCGAGGTAACGGTCAACCGCCGGTTTGCCTTCATCCAGGATCTGTTTGGCGAAGCTCGTCGCCGCCGAGAAGCCGGTAGCATATTTATAGACATAGAAGCTGTTATAGAAATGCGGAATCCGTGCCCACTCCATCTCAATATCCTGATCGACCACCATATCCTTGCCGTAATACTTGACATTCAGGTCATAGTAGATGGCCGAGAGATCCTGCGGTGTGAGCGACTCGCCTTCTTCAGCACGCTGGTGAATGATTTTTTCGAATTCAGCGAACATCGTCTGCCGGAATACCGTCGTGCGGAACTGGTCGGCATAATAGGTGAGCAGGTACATTTTTTCCTTCGGATCTGTGGATTTGTTCAGCAGGTAATCCATCAGCAGCGCCTCATTGGTAGTAGAAGCAACCTCCGCCAGGAAAATAGTGTACTGTGCGTCCCGGTATTTCAGCGCGGTGTCCGAATAGTAGGAATGCAGGGCGTGACCCATCTCATGCGCCAGTGTGAACATGCTGTTCAGATTGTCATTATGGTTCAGCAGCACGTAAGGATGGGTGCCGTAAGCTCCCCAGCTGTAGGCGCCGGAGCGTTTATTCTCGTTCTCGTAGACATCGATCCAGCTCTTGTCATAGCCTTCCTGCAGAACACTCAGGTAGTCCTCGCCGAGCGGCTTCAGGCCTTCCTTGGTAATTTTCTTGGCCTCGTCAAAAGTAATATCCAGCTTATATTCGTCCACAAGCGGAGCGAACAAGTCATACATATGTAGCTCATCTACCCCGAGCAGCTTCTGGCGCAGCTTCATATAACGGTGCATCAGCGGCAGACTCTCGTGAATCGTATCGATCAGATTCGTGTAGACTTCCTTCGGAATATTGTCGCCGTAGAGCGACATCTCCAGCACGGAAGGATATTTGCGCACACGGGAGTAAAAGACATTCTTATTCACATTCGCGCTCAGCGTGGCGGCAATGGTGTTCTTCTGCTTGCCGTAAGTTTCGTAGACCGCTTTGAAGGCGTTCTTGCGGACCTCACGGTCCGGGCTTTCGAGGAATTGAATATAGCTTCCGTGCGTCAGCTCGACTTCCTTGCCTTCTTCGTTCTTAATCTTCGGGAACTTCAGATCCGCATTATTCAGCATGCTGAATACAGTCTGCGGGGCCTGGGCGATCGTGCTGACCTGAGCCAGCAGCGCTTCTTCCGCTTTGGACAGGACATGGGCCTTCTCGCGCTTCATTTCAGTCAAGGTGAAGGTGTAGTCGGAGAGTGAAGGGTCGGCGATGAACTGGTCCAGCGTGGTGTCAGGCAGGGCCAGAATCTCAGGTGTGACAAAAGAAAGAGCTTCACCCGCTTCAACGCCAAGCTTCTTGGCCTTGGAGGAGAGAGCCTGATACTTCGGAGCCGCTGTGTCCTCATCCTGGCGCATATGCGCATAGACATAGAGACGTTCAGTCAGCAGGGACAGCTTATCGTCCAGCTCGAAGCATTTCTTCAGGGCTTCGGGAGAATCCAGCTTCCCTTGGAAGGCGGCAGCGCTTGTGATGAGCGCCTTCACTTCCTTATATTCGGCATCCCACTGCTCCTCTGAAGCAAACATATCTTCAAGCTTCCAGCGGTTCTCGGCGGGCACTTCACTTCTCTTAGGTAATTGTTCCATAGAAATCCTCCTCGGTAGATGGGATGCGGCTGGGCTGCTCTCCGCCTGCAGGAGCGCTGAGGACAGAGTTCCTTGCAGCAGGCTGAGCGCAAGCAGGAGCGGGAGTGATTTGGCGGTAACGGACATGACGGCAGCCTCCTGATTCTCAAAGTCTGCTTAGTATGCCCTGCCAATTCATGTTTATTAAATCATAAGTGTGCTTACAGATGAAGTTATGTGAGCAGGCTATAAATAATGAAGACAAAAGCCAGCGCAATCATGATGACTGCGGTCAATGCCATCCCGCGCTTCATGCGCGGGGGCATTTTGTCCTTGCTCATAATCAGTACGGCACCCAGACACAGGACGACTACTACATAAATGACAAGACTTTCATTATCCATGCCGGGCTACACCTGTTTGAAGGCTGCGATGATATTCTTGTACTCTTCTTCATTATCCTTGTAGGATTCTTTATTGAAGCGGTTGTTCACCCACTGCATCATAGCCGGACGGCTCATGAAGGTATGCGTTTCTTCTCCCCATTGGTCAGAGATTTCACGAAGGATAATATAACGTCCCTGAACCTCCACCGTCATCATGTTCCATTTGTCTGTTTTGTATATTTCATGTTTTTTGATCATTATCATTACCACCCTGGCGATTTTTGGCTTTTGGGTCAATGATAACGCACCGGAGAAGGGAAAAGCAAATTAAATCATGAAATCAGGGAAAAGATGGATTGCTTTACAAGTATAGAAAGAGTATAATGTAAGCATACGCCATATATGGCGGTATTTTTAGGAGGTTGTTCATTTGAAAGGTACAGTAAAATGGTTTAACGCAGAAAAAGGTTATGGTTTTCTTCAAGTTGAAGGCGGCGAAGATGTATTCGTTCACTTCTCAGCAATTCAAGGCGACGGATTCAAGACTTTGGACGAAGGCCAAGCGGTAGAATTCGATGTTACTGATGGTAACCGTGGTCCACAGGCAGCAAACGTAGTTAAATTATAAAATACGGCCAAGGCAGAGCTTCTGTCAGCCGCAATATATATATTTGATCTAGCACGCACTGGCATAAGTAGCATCAGGCAGCTTGAGCAGCACAGTTCCTCCGGGGGCTGTGTTTTTTTATTGATTAGGAAATTATGATTTACGTCCGGTGTGGATATATCCTTCCCCGCTCATAATCAGTCAGAGCGGGGTCTTGCTCTTACGCCGCAGCGGACGGTCTGCGCCGCCCCCGAGGTCCATCAGATGCTTGGACAGGAAGCCGATGAAGGCCAGAACCGAGAAGCCGGTAGCAACCAGATAGAATACAAACCGGCCGGCATCCTGGTAGATCAGCCCGCCGAAGGTGCCGCTGAGCAGACCTGCGCCGCTGGACCATACGACGGTGAAGAGTGCCATTCCGGTTGCCCGCAGGTGATCAGGGATGATCCGGGTGATGTAGCGGACGGCGGTTACATAATAAATGCCGAACGAAATACTGTGCATGGCCTGAATGGCAACCACGGTACCCGGCTCCTGGGCCAGCGACATGAACAGAAAGCGCAGCGTGAACATCAGGCTGGCAAAAGCGAGCAGCGGCAGCTCCTTGAACTTGTCGCCATATCTGCTGAGCAGGAAGAAGATAGGGATCTCACTGAGCGCAGAAGCCAGCAGCGCCCAGCCCACAATCTCATCTCCTGCATTCATGCCCTTGAGGCTGATCGTCAGGAAGGCCTCATTCATCCGGTAGCCGATGGCCAGCAGGAAGACAGAGCCGAAGAACCACAGCACTTCCTTTTGCAGCAGAATCTCCCGGAGTCCGGAGCCCTTCAGCGGTTTGTCTATAGATTCCTTCTCTACAGAGCGCGGTGCCGCTTCGGTTCGCTTCACATCCTTCAGCCCTACCGTGATCAGCAGCGCTGTTACGACAATCACAATACAAATCGCTACGCTGTACTGAGGTCCCAGTGTTCTGAGTACATAGCCGATTGTAAGGGCGAAGAAGGAGTATCCGAGCGAGCCGAATACACGGATGGCGATGAAATTCCGTCCGTGGCGCTGGGCTATTTTGATAGCCATCGTATCTGCCAGCGGAAAGACAGGGTAATAGAAGAAATAGAAAAAGGACAAAATAAGCATGACACTAGAAAAATCGGTGGCTCTGGCCAGAATAATGGCGGTAATCAGCTGGCCTCCAAGCAGGAGGGCCATAATCTTACGGACGGTACCCAGCCGGTCGCTCATCATACTCCAGAACAGGTTAGAGAGAATTGAGATTAACGGGCCTACGGAGTAGAGCAGACCCATTTGCGGACTGCTGAAGCCCAGGTGGGCATAAAATAACGGGAAATAAGAAACAACCAGCACACTGGTGCCGTACAGCGTAAACATAAAGGATCGCAGCCAGTTTTGATCACTGTACTGGCCGCCGCTCCGCCTCGCATTCATGATTGTGCACTCCTTCGGGATATAGAAAAGTATAGTATAGCATAAAGCGGAGAAGCCGGGGGTTTCGTAAAATATCGATTTTCTGAATCTTTCAAGAGTTTGCGAAAGTGATTTTGTTGTTTGTACAAATCCGCTCTGCATATTATAATAATCATGATTTGGATAAGGAGACAACAATGTGGAGGCACTGTCATTGAATGAATTTGAGCAAGGCCGTAACCGTAGTCCGCGCGGTCCTATTGGACTCATGAAGAGAGTCTATAAGTACGTGCTGCCGGAAGTGCGATCATGTCTCGATTCCTGGCGCAAGGATGCAGAAGGAATTCCCGATCCCGAGCTCCGCAAGCAAGCGCTTGCCAGCATTGAAACGAAGCAGTTTCATTGCGAAGGCGGCGGAATCTATGCCGCCGGCAATTTGTCGATGAGACATATACTGATTCCGCTAATTGTTGCTTATCAGACGATCAGTGATTATTTGGACAACCTGTGTGACCGCAGTACTTCGCTTGACCCGGCTGATTTCCGGCTGCTGCATAAGTCCATGCTGGATGCTGTTACCCCCGGCGCAGAGCCTGTGAACTATTACGCGCTGCGCACGGAACAGAATGACGGCGGATACCTGCACAGACTGGTCCGCAAATGCCAGGAGATGACCTCCCGGCTACCCGGATACGGTGCTGCTGCTGAAGAGGTCTATAATCTGGCCGTATTGTACACCGACCTTCAGGTCTATAAGCACATTCACCCGGAGCTTAGAGAAGCTGCCCTCAAGGAATGGTGGGAAAAGGAAGGGCACCGGGCGCCTCATCTCCAGTGGAATGAGTTTGCGGCCGCAACCGGTTCAACCCTGGGCGTATTCATGCTTTTTCTGGCGTCTTGTGATCCTAAGCTAAGTACAGTGGCCTCATCATCCATTCGTGCTGCTTATTTTCCGCATGTGTGCGGTCTGCATATCATGCTGGATTATCTGATTGATCAGGATGAAGACCGGGCCGGCGGTGATCTCAATTTCTGCAATTATTATGAGAATACGGATATGATGCTGAACCGGATCGCTTCCATTGTGGAGTGGGCCCGCAAGGATGTCCGGAGTCTTCCCGAGAACTCCATGCACCGTATGATCATCGAAGGACTGCTGGCCCTGTATTTATCCGATCCCAAGGTTAGTGAGCAGCAGGAGGTCCGCTCGGTATCCCGGAGGCTGATGAAGAATAGTCCGCTGACCAGACTCTTCTTCTTCGTCAACAGCCGCTGGATACGCAAACACATGTATTAGATGCTGCTGGGTCTTCTCCGGGTAAGGGGAGAAACCGGCACAAATTTAAGGAGGAACTAACAGAATGTCAAACGTAAAAAAAATCGCAGTATTAACCAGCGGTGGAGACTCCCAGGGGATGAACGCCGCAGTGCGTGCGGTTGTCCGCAGCGCGATCTACTTCGGAATTGAAGTATTCGGCATTCAGCGCGGGTATCAGGGCCTGCTGAACCGCGACATTTTCCCGATGGATCTGCGCAGTGTCGGAGATATCATCCAGCGCGGAGGTACCGTTCTGCAGTCTGCACGTTGTCTGGAGTTCATGAAGCCGGAAGGCCAGCAGAAGGGTGCTGACATTCTGAATGAGCTTGGTATCGACGGTCTGGTTGTTATCGGCGGAGACGGCTCTTACCATGGCGCCAACAAACTCAGTAAGCTGGGAATCAAGACGATGGCTCTTCCGGGAACTATTGATAATGATATCTCTTTCACAGACTATACGATTGGATTCGATACTGCCGTAGGCGTAGTAGTGGATGCGATCAATAAATTGCGCGACACCATGTCTTCCCATGAACGTTCCTCCATCGTAGAGGTTATGGGTCGTCACTGTGGAGATATCGCTCTGCATGCAGGCCTTGCTTCCGGGGCGGAGACGATTCTGGTGCCGGAAATGCCTTATGACCTGAATGAGGTAGCTGACCGGATGAAGGATAATTTCGCACGCGGCAAACGTCACAGTATTGTCATTGTAGCTGAAGGCGTCGGCAAGGGTGAGGATGTTGCTCAGGCACTCAAAGACCGCCATGCTTCCCTGGATGCCCGTGTTACGGTACTGGGACACATTCAGCGTGGAGGGACTCCAACACCAGGAGACCGTAACCTCGCCAGCCGTCTGGCTGATTTCGCGGTTCGTAAGCTGATCGAAGGCGAATCAGACAAGGCATGCGGGATTATTAAAGGGGAACTGGTTCTTACCGATATCGACAAGGTAGTGAACACGAAGAAGGATTTCAATATCGAGCTGTACGAATTGGCTTCCCGGTTATCCCAGTAAGAACACACAGGATTCATACGATTTTCAACTCTCAGCGGAGCAGCAATCCTTCCATCACCGGAAGGGGCTGCTCTTTTTTGACTTGACAGTATACCCCCACCCGTATATTATGATACCCATAGGGGTATGCAAATAGGAGGGAATTAGAATGAGTAGAACGATAGTCATTATTGGCGGAGTTGCCGGAGGGGCGTCGGCGGCTGCACGCTTAAGAAGATTAAATGAAGAAGACCGGATTATTATTTTGGAACGGGGAGAGCATGTTTCCTTTGCCAATTGCGGCTTGCCTTATTATATAGGCGAGACTATTGATTCAAGAGATAAACTGTTCCTGCAGACACCAGCTGGTATACAGGCGCGTTTCAATATCGATGTGAAAGTCTTTACTGAGGCGACACAGATTGACCGCGAACGCAAGCAGGTGTACTGCCGCAATGTAACGACAGGAGAGACACAGCAGATTCCATACGATATTGTTGTACTTTCTCCCGGGGCTAAGCCGATTGTTCCTCCTTTTCCGGGTATTAACGAGGCTGATAACCTGTTTACCTTAAGGAATATTCCGGATACAGACCGTATCAAGGCATATGTGGACAGCCGTCAGCCCCGGCATGCCACTGTAATTGGAGCAGGTTTTATCGGCCTTGAAATGGCTGAGAATCTCCGGGAACGGGGGCTTGCCGTAACAGTAATTGACCGGGGGGAGCAGATTCTGAACCCGCTTGACCTGGAGATGGTTCGTCCGCTGGAGGAGCATATGCGTCTGCATGGGGTCGAGCTGCGGCTGAATGAGGGCGTAGAGGCTTTTGAACAACAAGGCCGTCTGGTTCGCCTCTCCTCCGGCGGGGAGCTTAGCACGGATATGGTTATTCTGGCGATCGGGGTCAGTCCTGAGAATGACCTGGCACGAAGCTGCGGACTTGAGCTGGGCATCCGGGGGGCTGTTAAGGTGAATGCTTCACTGCAGACGAGTGATCCGGCTATCTATGCTGTTGGAGATGTCATTGAAGTGAAGGACCGTGTTCAGGGGTTCGATACCATGGTGTCCCTTGCCTGGGGTGCCAACCGTCAGGGGCGTCTGGCCGCTGATCATATCAATGGCCGGCAAGCCTCGTATACGGGAGCATTAGGTACTGCGATTATCAAGCTCTTCGATATGACGGCTGCGCTGACCGGAAATAATGAGAAGACGCTTAGTTCATTGGGCGTTCCCTTTGAAGCTGTGCATATCCATCCGAATTCCCACGCCGGTTACTACCCCGGTGCTGCACCGATAGCGCTCAAGCTGCTGTTCAACCCGCAGACCGGAGAGATCTATGGAGCGCAAGCGGTCGGAAGTGCCGGTGTCGACAAAAGAATCGATGTCATTGCCACCGCTATCCGCAGCAAGCTTAAGGCTGATGAGCTGGCGGATCTGGAGCTGGCATATGCGCCGCCGTATTCCTCGGCCAAAGATCCGGTCAATATGGCGGGTTATGTTGCCTCCAATCTGATAGAAGGACTCGTCCGCAATCTGCAATGGCATGAAGTGGACGAATTCGCCCGCAGTGGCGGTCTTATCATTGATGTCAGAGACGAAGTAGAGCGGTTAGCCGGTTATGTACCCGGTTCTATCAATATTCCTCTGGCTGAGCTGAGAGACCGGCTTGCAGAGATTCCGCGGGATCAGGAGATCGCCGTATCCTGTCAGGTAGGGCTACGCGGCTACATTGCTGCCCGGATGTTAATTCAATATGGATATGCAGTACGAAACGTTGACGGAGGCTACAAAACATACGCAGCAATGGCAAGAAGGAATAACACTGGAGATTCCGGGAAGACAGAAGCACCGGTTTTGAAAAAAGAGGACTCGTCTCCCGCCAGTATAGTCCATATCCAGGAACAGCTTAGCAGTAAGGCGCCGCTCTTGCTGGATGCTTGCGGATTACAGTGCCCTGGCCCTATACTCAAAGTATATGAGACTATCCGTTCTATGGAGGAAGGCCAGCGGGTAGAGATCACTGCAACGGATTTCGGCTTTGCCGCTGATATCAGGCAGTGGTGCAGTAAGACGGGGAATACGCTGGAAGCTGTGGATGTATCCGGAGGCAAGGTTCAGGCAATGGTGCGCAAGGGACAAGACCCGGCAGACAGAGCCGCAGTACCGGCGGGACAGGCAGAAGTCTCCGAAGGAACCACGATGATTGTATTCAGCGGTGATCTGGACAAAACCATTGCTTCCTTCATTATTGCAACAGGCGCTGCAGCGATGGGCAAGCAGGTAACCATGTTCTTTACCTTCTGGGGGCTTAATGTTCTGCGCCGGGGGCAGTCTCCGCAGGTGAAGAAGAATGCTCTCGACCGGATGTTTGGCCTGATGATGCCGAAGGGAACGCGGAAGCTTCCTTTATCCAGAATGAATATGGGCGGGCTTGGCGCCAAAATGATCCGTTATACGATGGGCCGCAAGAATGTGGAGTCCCTGGAGAATCTGATGCAGGGCGCACTGCATGCGGGGGTTAAGCTGATGGCCTGCACAATGAGTATGGATATCATGGGCATCAAGCAGGAGGAATTGATTGAAGGTGTGGATTTCGGCGGTGTTGCCAGCTATCTTGGAGCTGCCGAGGACTCCGGCGTGAACTTATTTATCTAGAGGGAGCTGATCGACAGTGGAATATGATAAAGCCATTACCAACCGCTTGAAACGTATTGAAGGTCAGGTAAGGGGAGTGCTGGGGATGCTGGAGGAAGGCAAGGATTGCCGTGAGATTGTGACTCAGTTGACAGCGATCCGGACAGCTGTAGACCGTTCTATTGGTGCAGTGATCGGAGACAATCTGGAGCACTGTATCCAGGAAGAGCTGGCGAAGGGGAATTCCCCTGAGCAAGTGATTAAGGAAGCGGTGGATCTGCTTGTAAAAAGCCGGTGATGAAGAACAGCCACAGACGAAGGGGATCTCCCGAATGTCTGTGGCTGTTTTTATTACCATACAAGAATTGAGTATACATTGAAGCTATAGCTTCACTTTGCTGTGGGGAATTATGCCTTCTCCGGGGCGAATCTGCGCTGCACCCTGACGAGCCGGGCCAGCAGCAGGATTGCACCGATTCCAAGGCCCGTAATGAGGCCAATCCAGTAGCCGTAGGCCCCAAGCTCAGTGTAAGTGGCGAGCACGTATCCGACGGGCAGACCGATCACCCAATAGGCAATGAAGCAGATGACGAACGCAGGATTAACATCCTTATATCCCCGCAGCACGCCTTGGGTCGGGGTTGCGATAGCGTCGGAGATCTGGAAGAAGATCGCATAGATCAGGAAATGCTGGATCAGCGAGATAACCTCATGGTCATCCGAATACAGCCCGGCCACATGATTCCCGGCGAAGAGCAACACCAGTGCTGTGAGCAGGGAGAGGACAGCCGCCGTACCAATGCCCATAATGCCATACTGGCGTGCATCCTTCAGCCGGCCGGATCCGCTCTCGAAGCCGACGAGAATCGTCAGACTCATGCAGATGCTCAGCGGAATCATGTAGAGGGTGGATGCGAAGTTAATGGCGGCCTGATGGGCAGCGATTGTAATGGTATCGAAGCGGCTCATCAGCAGGGTTACAGCCGAGAACACCGCCGTCTCGAAAAAGATTGAAAAGCCGATCGGCACACCAATCTTCAGCAACTCCTTGAGGCTTACCAGGGACAACGCGTGAAATTTACGGAAAATCTGCAGGTTACGGAAAGGCTCGGCCCGGTAGACGAAGACCAGGGCAATCAGGAAGATGACCCAATACGTGATCGCAGAGGCAACGCCTGCGCCTACTCCGCCAAGGCGGGGGAAGCCGAAGTTGCCGAAGATCAGCAGATAGTTAAGCCCCACATTGACCGGCAGGGCAATCAGGGTGATGAACATGGAGACACGGGTCTGGCCCAGGGCATCAATGCAGCTGCGGACAACGGTGTAGCCGAACAGCGGGATAATGCCGAAGGAGATGGCACCGAGGAAGCGGAAGGCAATATTGCGTACCGCAGGCTCCAGATTCATGAAATTCAAGATCGGTGTGAGAGCGAGGCTGCCAAGAATCAGCACGAGCACGGATACGATCAGGGAGAGCCAAATGCCCTGCATTACCTGATTAGCCACATCCTTGCCCCGCTTGCTGCCGAGGAGATGAGACACAATGGGCGTTATCCCCATAAGAATACCGCTGAGGCCTGTCTGGATCGGAATCCACAAGCTTGTGCCGATGGCTACGCCGGCCAGATCATTCGTACCGAATTTGCCGGACATATTGGTGTCGAAGAAGGTAATGGCCGACAAGGCAATTTGAGTAATCAGAATCGGAAGCAATATATGCAGGAATTGCCCGGCCTTTTGTTTAATGGAGGAAGTCTGTTTCATAATTATCAATGCCCCGTTATCTTAATTTTAGATACTTATATTCCCAGTGTAAATAGTCCCAGTAAAAAGCCCGGCAGCTGCCGGGCTCTGGATATCTTGCGGCTATAGATACATCCGGATAATTGCAGAAAGCTTATTGGTCGTATTTCACATCGGCGGTATAGCGGTTATTGGCATTCCAAAGCAGGAATTCGTCGATATTCTGATCCTTCAAGGCACGGATCTGATCTTCAACCTGCTTCTTGCCGTATTTGACATAATGCCCGCTGCCCAGCCAGCTGGCGGTGAAATCCTGAATCCATGGGCGGATCACCGGTTTGAAGCTGCCTAGCGGATTCAACTTCTTGTGTGTATCGACCATTGAGCCCTTAATTGTAGCATAAGGGTCTTTGTCCGGATCCTTCACATCGAACCAGCCGGTGGAATAATGGCTCGGATAGACCATCGGGCTGATGACATCAACATTCTTGGAGATCTTCACGAAATCCTGGCCGATGCCTTCTGCAGCAGGTACCGAGGCGGCATAGCCGAAGATATCCACAGAGATCCGAACTCCCAGCGGGGCCAGCTCAGCTTTGGCATACTTGACAAAGTCGGCGATGATTTCCACGCGCGGTCTGTCGCTCTTGGTGTATTTCAGAGTGTCCGCACGCTTCTCGAAGCCTTCAGGGAAGCGTACATAGTCAAACTGGATTTCCTTGAACCCAAGCTTAACGGCCTCCTTGGCAATGTCTACGTTATACTTCCACACATTTTCATTATAAGGATTGACGAAGCTGTCTCCGCCCTTGTTGGCCCAGACAGAGCCGTCTTTGTTGACGAAGGATAATTCCTTGTTCTTCTTGGCGAGTACTGAATCCTTGAATACTACGATCCGCGCAATCGGGTATACATCATGCTCCTTCAGGCGGGTCATCAGCTTGTTGATATCCCCTATGAACGGCTGGGGATGTCCCATTTGCTGAAGCTCAGCATTGTCCGTCTTGTAGGTGATATATCCGGCATCATCCTTAATATCGATGACCATGGAGTTGAGCTCAGTTTTGTCCAGCAGGGCAAGCAGTGTCTCCATCCGTGCGCCCCCGGCGCTGTAGGCAGTCACGTATATCCCTTTAACCTTGGGAGCATCCGGCTGCGGATCGGCAATACGTGCTGTCTCCGGCGATGCGCTTGGTGAAGGTGCAGGAGAGGCAGTGCCGCCGCCGTTCGGTGATGCTGCTGCGTCCGGATTCGTTGTGTGTTCTGAGACGATGGGGGGATTCATGGCGCTCTGCAGTACTGCTGCCACATCGGCTTCATGTCCTTGATTCGGGACACCCACGCCTCCCAGTGCCATCATCAGTAAAGCCCAGGTGATATTCATTTCTTATTCGCTCCCTTTATGTACATTCCTTATAAAGTATAAGGTAACGGATGCACCCAAAAAGAACAGACTTGTAACAATACCCGTAATTTTTTGATGTCATCTTTCCGCTCTTGTTGTTTATAAACGGGATGTACAGATTTTGAACCGCTGAATATAAAAGTAAATGCCGCCCCGGACTGGCACGAAGGCCAATGACCAGGGCGGCAACTATTACAACTTGCTCTTTAGGGCAGCTTGCTCAATGAAGATACGCAGAATTCTGATGCTCGCAAATGCTGTAATGGATGATATCCATAGCATCTGCCGGTTCCAGAATACTCAGACCGTCACGCAGTACGATTACAGAATTGAGTTCGTCCTGCTTCAGGAACGGTATCATATCCGGATACCACCTCATGACGATTGCTGACAGTTTTACCGTTTCCATTTCCACAACAATCACCCTTTCCTTTTTCGAATCGAACTGAATCAGAATTCAGGGTCCACCCGGAAAAACGAAGTGCCTGGAAAAAAGAGGGTAAATCACAATCTTCATGAAATTGTTAAGGTCCTGCGTAGCTATAATATAACATAATTTGAACGGATAAGCATTTTCTTATGAATTACCGTTTGCGGAAAGAGCCCATCACACCGACTGTTTCAACAATATTCACAAAAGCCTGCGGGTCGCTTGTTTTGATAATGCGTTTCAGCTCTGCAAGCTCATACCGTGTGGTCACTGTCATTAGCATGTCCCGTTCCACATGAGAATAAGCACCTTCTGTCTTGAATTTTGTAACTCCGCGCTGAAGGCCCAGCAATTGCTGCAGCAGCTCATCAGTCCGGTTGGTGATGATGTACACGGTAACTTTGATGTGGCTGATATGGATCAGGTCGACCACCTTACCAGTGACGTAAATAGACACCATAGATGCAAGCGCCAGATTCCAGTTGTCGTCAAAATAAGCCGCAGCAAGAATGACGAGACCGTTGAGGCCGACCAGCACACTGCCTACCGGGAAGTCCCGGTACCGTGTTATAATAGAGCCCAGAATATCGAAGCCGCCCGAGGAGCCTCCTACGCGGAAGGATACACCAGCCCCGACACCTACAAGCACCCCTCCGAATACAGAGGCGAGCAGCATATCCGAGGACACCTGAACGACAGGCACGACTGTCATCAACCAGGTTGTTGCTCCTACAGAGACAATGCTCAGAATGATAAATCTCCGGCCGAGCTGGAACCATCCGGCAGCAAGCAGCGGGATATTGAAGAGTAAATACAGTAAGCTGATGTTAAAAGGAGTAAAATAACCGGCCAGCATGGCAAGGCCGGATACGCCTCCGCTGAGCAGTCTGTGGGGGATCAGGAACAGATTAAAGCCGCTTGCGATCATCGCTGACCCGAAAAGAACGGCAAGAAAGCTCCCGAATAATCTTAGTTTAACCAAGCAAATTCACCTCTGAAGTATAGTGTGAGTGTCATGTAAGTAATGAAAGTAAGGAATACACTGGTATTCCTGATTGGGTTTGTGATATAATGTATAGGATATTCTTGA
Source organism: Paenibacillus sp. FSL R7-0204 (assembly GCF_038002225.1). NCBI lineage: Bacteria > Bacillati > Bacillota > Bacilli > Caryophanales > Paenibacillaceae > Paenibacillus > Paenibacillus sp. FSL R7-0204. Next base: position 5,104,915 of record NZ_JBBOCA010000001.1, on the reverse strand, counting down.
GTAGGACGTTACAATGGTATTTTTGCATTGCTTAGAATGCGAAGCTGCAATTGTCAGGTGTAAGTAGTGGCCTGATCATAGGACATTTTTTTGTCCCAATACGCGCTAAACCATGCAGGAAATACGGCATGATTGGACAGCCTATAAATGTGTTTACCGCTACTTAAGAATACAGACAAGCATGTGGAATGTCCACTGTATAGAAGGAGCATGAATAATTTGAAAACATTCGCAGAATTCGGCTTGGAGCCAAAAGTACTTCAAGCAATCACAGAGCTAGGATTTGAGGAAGCAACACCAATCCAGGAGCAGGCTATCCCGCTTGCCATGGCCGGATCGGATCTTATCGGACAGGCACAGACGGGTACAGGTAAAACCGCAGCCTTCGGGATTCCCCTCATCTCCAAGATCGCAAGAGAAGAAGAGAAAATCCTGGCACTGGTAATGACGCCAACTCGTGAGCTTGCCATCCAGGTCGCTGAAGAAATCGGTAAGTTGACCCGCTTCAAAGGACTTCGTTCACTGGCTATCTACGGCGGGCAGGATATCGGCCGCCAGATCCGCGGACTGAAGAGAAAACCACAGATTATCATTGGTACACCAGGACGCCTCCTGGACCATATCAACCGCAAGACCATCCGCCTGGATGATGTTCAGACGATCGTACTGGATGAAGCCGATGAAATGCTCGACATGGGCTTCATGGAGGATATCCAGACTATCCTCAAGCTCGTTCCTGAAGAACGTCAGACCATGCTCTTCTCGGCTACTATGCCTCCTAACATTCAACGCCTTGCCCAGCAGTTCCTGAAGAACCCGCAGCATGTATCCGTAATTCCTAAGCAGATTAGCGCACCGCTTATCGACCAGGCTTATGTTGAAGTTCCTGAACGCCAGAAATTCGAAGCGCTTAGCCGCTTGATTGACATGGAATCGCCAGATCTGGCAATTGTATTCGGCCGCACGAAGCGCCGGGTAGACGAGCTTGCTGAAGGCTTGCAGAAGCGCGGATATTCCGCTGACGGCCTGCATGGCGACTTGTCGCAGAACCAGCGTGACGCTGTAATGCGCAAATTCCGCGACGGCAGCATTGATGTATTGGTTGCTACGGACGTAGCTGCACGCGGCCTGGACGTATCCGGCGTAACGCATGTAATCAACTTCGACCTTCCACAGGACCCGGAGAGCTATGTACACCGTATCGGCCGTACAGGCCGCGCCGGCAAAGAAGGAACGGCTTGGTCCTTCGTAACTCCGCGCGAAATGGATCACCTGCACCTGATCGAACGCGTTACCCGTCACCGCATTACCCGTAAACCGCTTCCTACAATGGCCGAGGCTATTGAAGGCAAACAGCGCATTACTGCTGAACGTCTGCTGGCAATGGTTGAGACTGGTGAACTGAATGAATATAAAGGAATTGCCATTCAATTGCTGGAGCAATATGATTCTGTACAGCTGCTGTCCGCAGCTATGAAGCTTCTTACCGGCGACAATAAGGATGCGCAAATTGAATTGACTCCTGAAGATCCGATCCGTGCCAAGCGCCGCGGCGGCAAGAATGACATCCGCAGCGGGCGTAAGCCTAACGGCGGCTATGGCGGCAACCGTTCAGGTTCCGGTTCTAGCTCCGGTGGCGGCTATCGCGGTAACCGTGACAATGCAAGCGGCGGCGGCTATCGCGGAAATCGTGACAACGCCAGCAGCGGCGGAAGCACCCGTGGCGGCTACAGCAGCGGCTATGGCGGCAACAGCGGAAGCGGCAGCAGCTACGGGGGCGGCTACAAAGGCAACCGTGATGGAGCGAGCCGTAACACAGACGGAAGACCATCCTCGCGTCCGAGCAGCACAAGCACACGCCCGGCCAAGCAGGATTTTGACGCTTAAGCCATAACAGAACACCTTGAAGAAGACGAGCAACCGTTACCGGTTCCCGTCTTCTTTTTTACTGTGGATTCGCTTAGATGAAGGTACGGCTGATAATGACCAGCAGGATGAAGAGCACGAGAATTGTTCCAGTGGAAGTCCAGGGATTGCAGCAGCCAGGTGCAGACATGAGGTCAACCTCCTTTGAGCATGGGGGATTTGTTGTGGTTACAATGTAATATATGGACGTATTGCAGAGCTTGCTTAGACACTTACCTAGAACTTGTAAACTTGGGCGCTGGAAAAGTCCAGTACAAACAGGTATAGTTAAGATACGCAGTATGCATAAGATAGACAGGAGGAAGGGAATTGGAGTTTAAAGGAGCAATGGGCGGTATATACCGCATCACGGAATGGATCTCACGCATCGCCTTCAGCAATATTTTATGGGCATTGTGTTCGATACCGTTCCTGTTCGCAGGAATTATGAAGATCCTCATGCTGGGTTCAGAAGCAGGCGGACCGAATGAGCAGATTATGCTGAACTGGGTACTTGGTGTATTCGCGCCATTCACTGTATTTCCGGCGACGTCGGCGTTATTCACAGTGGTGCGCAAATGGGTAATGGGCAATACCGATGTAAGTACATTCCGCACTTTTTTTCAGGGGTACAAAGAGAATTATCTGAAAAGCATGCTGGGAGGGCTTATCTACACCCTGCTGTTTGTCGTGATGTACGTTGATGTGACCGTATACATGACGCAAATGCCGAATTTCAAGATCGTCGGTATCCTGATGCTGGTGCTGATGATTATTTTGTTCGTATCGATGTTTAACTTCTTCTCCATCGTGGTTCACTACCAGATGACGTTCAAGGAAGTGGTAACCAATTCGATTCTGCTCACGATCGCCCGGCCGATCCGTGTGTTCTCGACGTTGATTGGTTCAGGCGTTCTACTCTATATAGGTCTGCGGTATCCCGTTCTATACGTGATTTGTATTCCCACGCTGGTTGCTATGCTTGCCTTCTTTAATTTCTTCGCTACATACAATAAGCTGCAACTACAGGTGGAGAAAAAGAAGCTGGCTGAAGAACAGGCCGCGCTGGAAGCGGCTGAGAATGAAGGTCTTGCGTCCGATGACGACGATGACGACGATGATGACGAAGACGAGGATGAAGATAACAGAGATAAGGACGCCGGTAAGGATTTCAAGCGGACTTAACATTCCTTTGATCATCCGGGCAGTAATGTCAACAGAAAATCATTCCGGCGTTAAATAAAGCGTATACAGGTTTACTTTTTCGTCAAAACGCACTATAATGTTTATAAATCCTGCGATGTACGTTATGGTTGCTCGTTGTTTTGAACCAATGATAATGTCTTGGGAGATCTACATGAAGCGCGGCTGAACAGCCCTGTCTATATGACCTGGGGAATTCAAAAACGACTTCTGCGGTCACCCACCTGCTCTAGCAGGTTCAGAAGACACTGCAGCCGGACGGCATAGGCGGGTTTTCTAATGGAATTGACAAGGCACCCTGTTACCTGCTTACTGCGGGTAGAGGGTGCCTTTTTCAAGGCTAAAGTGAGCAATGCCCTTTTGTTCCGCGGACAAGAGTGTTACACTTAGGGTAGTGAACTTGGGATTTGAAGAGGGGGAAGAATTTTGTCGTTGAAAAGAACCTTGGTCGGTTTATTTCGCAGTCATGACGGAACAAGCGACCGTGCCAAAGATCCGGCATTGAAAACGCGTTATTACAATCTTTCAAGAGACAAGGCGTGGGATGAAGTATCCGCAACGCTGAAGAAAATTCCTGGATTTAAGGTCTTGCATGAAGTACAGTCTGTAGGGGAGATTACCCTGGAGAAAAGAACGGCGTTAGGCCGCTCGCTGGATATTACCGTATCTGTGCTAAGCACTACGCCCGTACGCTGTGCCGTAGATATATATTCAGCATCCAGAGGTTCGCTTGGCGATCTGGGTGCCAATTACCGTGTCATTCAGCGTTTGTATCAGTCTCTGGATAAGAAGCTGGGCAAATATAAGGTGGATTGAGGACGAGAATCCGGGCATGTATTGCCGGGATTGTATGCGGTTTCCGGGAGTGGGACAGCCTGTTCCGGGCACGGATATCCTTATTGATCATCATACGCAAAAAGCGGAGAAGGAAGACCTTCTGCCGCTTTTTTTCAAAAATGTGGACATCTATAGGCTTGGATGCTGTATAACATATCAGTGCTGTCAGTCAATCTTACAGCAGAGCTTTAACTGCGGAAATCGCCGCTTCGTAGTCCGGGTGCTCAGCCATTTCACCGAGATACTCGACATAAGCCAAAGTGTCGTTCTTGTCTACAACGAAGATGGAGCGCATGTCGAGTCGGAATTCCTTGATCAGGACGCCGTAGGCTTGTCCGAAGGAAGTCTCTTTGTGGTCGGACAGGGTGATTACACTGTCGATGCCTGCGGCGCCGCACCAGCGGGCCTGGGCGAAAGGAAGGTCTGTGCTGATGGTGAGGATGACTACATCATCGCCAAGACCGGCGGCCTCGCTGTTGAAACGGCGGGTCTGCGCATCGCACACACCGGTATCCAGGGAAGGTACAACGCTGATCAGCTTGATTTTGCCAGCGTAATCTGTAAGAGTAACATCTTCCAGGAGATTCTTGCTTACCGTGAATTGCGGTGCGGGATCTCCGGCTTTCAGCTGCGGGCCTACCAGAGTGATGGGGTTGCCCTTAAAAGTGGCTACGCCTGTTCTTTCTTGCGTCATGTCCTTGTTTCCTCCTTGAATTGCATTATTGGCATGTACCTGCCAGAATAAATTATAATCTTTTTAGAAGCTGGATGTCGAGCTGGACAACATACATAAAAGGATGGGTGTTATGATTTTTATAAGGTATGAGAAGTGGAGAAGTTATCTCCGGTATTATCCTGTAACCTGTGCGCTGATTCTGGCCAACGTGGTTATGTTCATCGTGCTGTCCCTGAATGGCGGCTCCACCAACCTGTACACGCTGGTGAAGTATGGGGCTACAGTCAATGTGGGACCTGAAAAGGATGAGTTGTGGCGCTACGCGGCTGCGATGTTCCTGCATAACGGCTTCGCCCATTTGTTCTTCAACAGCTTCTCGCTGCTTGTGTTCGCCCCGCCGCTGGAGCGGCTAATGGGCTGGTGGCGGTATGCGCTGCTGTATCTGGGCGGAGGCTTCATTGCTAATCTGCTTGGAGTTGTCAGCCACGGGACTGTGGAGATTGGGATTGTTTCTGTAGGGGCCTCGGGAGCGATCTACGCCGTCTATGGCGCATTCCTCTATATTGCGTTGTTCCAGAGGGCGATGATGGATGAGGGCTCGCGCAAGACACTCTATGGACTTCTGGTGATGGGGATTATCATGTCCTTTGCCACTCCATATATCAACTATATGGCTCATATCGGCGGCCTGATCGCCGGATTCTTCATCTATGGGCTAATCATCCGTGTATTCAAACGAAACCGGCGATAAGGAAGGGTGTAATCGTGGAGCTTAGACAGCTGCAGTATTTTCTGAAGGTTGCCCAGAAGGAACATGTCACCAGAGCAGCGGAGGAGCTGCATGTCGCACAATCTGCGGTGAGCCGCCAGATTCATCAGCTGGAGCAGGAGCTGGGGGTGGATCTGTTCATGCAGAAGGGGAGAAACCTGCAGCTTACGCCTGTAGGGCAGCTCTTTTGCAAAAGAGTGGAGTCGGTCCTGAATGAACTCGACAGGTCTGTGGCGGAGGTGCATGAATTCCTTGACCCGGAGCGTGGTGAGATCCGCATCGGCTTCCCGCACAGCCTCGGGACTCATCTGATTCCTTCAATTGTGGCGGAGTTCCGAAGCCATTATCCTCATGTAAAATTCCGCTTCAAGCAGGGAGCCTATCCATCCTTAATCAAGGATGTGATCTCTGGAGAGGTGGATCTGGCATTCATCTCCCCGTTCCCCGAGAATGTGGGACATGTGGCCGGAGATATCGTCATGACCGAGGAGCTGTTCGCCATTCTGCCGCAGAATCATCCGCTTGCCAGCGAAGAAGTGATCCGGCTGGAGCAGCTGCGGGACGAGAAATTCGTATTGTTCAGCCAAGGCTACTCACTACGGCCGATTGTGTGGCAGGCCTGCCTTGCGGCAGGGTTCAAGCCGCAGATTGCTTTTGAAGGCGGGGAGACCGATACGATCCGCGGGCTGGTAGCTGCCGGGATGGGAGTAAGCCTGCTGCCGGAGATGGCGCTCTACCAGACGAACCCGATGCAGCCTGCGCAGGTCCGGGTGGTGGAGCCTACGATTACCAGAACCGTGGGTCTGATTCACCGGGCAGAAGGCAAGCTGCCGCTGGTCGCCCAGTCCTTCCGTAACTTCCTGCTTACCTATTTCAAAGACAGACACACAGACAATACCCCGGTCGGCTCATAGCCGACCGGGGTATTGTCTGTGTAGTCATATAGATCTTAATCGCGGTTGCCGAGGAACATCAGGATCAAGCGGATCAGTTCGATCAGGGATACCAGCGCTGCAGCAACATAGGTGAGCGCTGCGGCATTCAGAACCTTGGCTACGCCGCGCTCTTCATCATTGCGGATGAAGCCCTGCTGTACCATAATCTGGCGCGCACGGCTGCTTGCGTTGAATTCAACAGGCAACGTGACCAGCTGGAAGGCAACTGCGGCAGAGAAGAAGATAATACCGAGCCCAATAAGGTTGAGCGAGCTGAAGATGAAGCCTGCAAGCAGCATGAAGGGAGCGACCCCGGAAGCGAAGTTCACGACCGGGAACATCCGGTGGCGCAGTGCCAGCATCGGATAATGCTCCTTATGCTGAATCGCATGGCCGATCTCGTGACAAGCGACAGAGACCGCTGCGATGGAGCTTTCATAATATACAGGCTCCGACAGCCGCACAACGCGGTTAATCGGGTCGTAGTGGTCTGTGAGGGTTCCTTGAACCGGTTCAATGGGAACATCGTAAAGTCCGTTGGCATCCAGCATACGCCGGGCTGCTTCGTAACCCGTTAAGCCGTTCATGTTCGGCACCTTGGCCCATTTCTTGAAATTGCCCTTGACCCTGAACTGGGCCCATACAGAAAAGATAAAAGCGACAGCTAACAATACATACATTAGTGGCATCATAGGTGCTCATTCCTCCATTATAAATTACAAGCTGTTACATTGGAGGCCCCTGCGTCAGCAGAAGCCGGATCGCTTCCATACAGGCGACGCCCTGAGGAATCAGTGCTGCCAGTGCCCGGTTGGCCTGACCGGGCTTCAAACCGCTTATCACGGGCTCCAGGGCCTTCACTTCCCGTTCAAGCTGCTGCATCTGAAGCTCAAGCTGGACCAGCTTGCCGGAGACTTCAGCCTCAGGTGTGGCTGCATTCCACTTGCCCATCAGGGATTTGATTTCTTCCAATGTATATTTCTCTTGCTTAAGCTGATTAATACGTTTCAGAACGACTAAGGTTTCATGACTGTAGAGCCGGTAATTCTTCATGCTCCTGGATTCCGGTGTAATCAGTCCAAGCTTCGTATAATAATCAATGGTGCGTTCACTGATGCCGGCCGCTTTGGCCAGCTCTCCGATCCGGTAAAGGGTCATATCTCCAAGTTATCTCACCTCGCTATTTCCTGCGTGAAATAATCATATCAAATTGGAAACCGTACAGTCAAACGTGACGCTTACTTTAAAGTATATGCTGACTTTTCATAAAGATGATTGGGAGGCAATCGAAGCGAGGATATTCCTTAGAGGGGAAGAATTCATTTGAAACATGACATAACGTGTTATATGATTAAGCGCCAAGCACATCTGGAAAACATCAGGATCGCGGTGGGCGGAGAGTGTGGTGTGGTGTGATCAAGGGATAATAAAAGGCATGTTTACTAATAGACATTAATAAAAATACAGTATGAAACGTAGGAGAAAGCTCTGTTGACTGTATGCGTTTGCATAATTGATGCGTAAGGAAGCGCGTTAATCCTGGCAGGTTACCGGTAATCGTGCTCGGGAGGGGGCCTTGGGTTCAGAATGGCACAGCTTCCAAAATTAAATTAGAACATTCAAAAAAATAGTCTTGTCAATTTACCTGACTTCTGATTATAATGACATTAAGAGTTTCACGCTTTGTTAGAAAATATAACATTGGGGAGTGGGGTACACTATGAAAAAAAAGATGTTGATGATGTTCCTGGGTATGATTACACTGATGATCTATCCGGTCAGCGCCTTCGCAGCAGAGGGTCCGGCAGCACCGGATCTGCAGATCGGACTCGACACAGCATTTACGTTCCTGGCATTTATCCTTGTATTCTTCATGCAATCAGGATTCGCATTACTTGAGGCCGGTTCGGTCCGGATGAAGAATGCCGGTCATGTGGCCGGTAAGACGGTACTGACACTGGCAATTGCAAGCTTGTGCTTCTGGGCACTGGGCTTTGGTCTTGGCTTCGGTAACGGCAACAGCTTCTTTGGAACTACAGGCTTCTTCTACGGCGGCGATTCGGCCGCCTCTGCATTCGAATCCCTGGCCTTCTCCGATGTTACACTAAATACGAAATTCCTGTTCCAAATGGCATTTGCGGCAGTCTCCCTGGCGATTGTGTCCGGCGGTATGGCTGAACGTGCTAAGCTTAGCGTATACATTATCTTCGGAATTCTCTTCTCGGTTGTGATTTATCCGGTTGTAGCCCACTGGGTATGGGGCGGCGGCTGGCTGGCAGAGCTGAGCATGCAGGATTATGCAGGTTCTACAGTAGTCCATCTTACAGGTGCAACGGCGGCTGTAGTGGCGACCATTCTTCTTAAGCCCCGTCTTGGCAAATTCAACAAAGAAGGCAAGCCGGTTATTATTCCGGGACATAATCAGGTATTCACTGTGCTTGGGGTTATCATTCTCTGGTTCGGCTGGTTCGGCTTCAACCCGGGCAGCGCGTTGTCTCCTATGGGCGGATTCTTCGGACACGTAGCACTGACTACTAACATTGCAGCGGCGGCAGGCGGTCTGGCAGCACTGGCAGCTTCCTGGCTGTACTTCGGCAAATCCGACATTCCGGCCATGCTTAACGGCGTACTTGCAGCCCTGGTTGCCATCACCGGTGCCTGTGCCTTCGTAGAGCCTTGGGCAGCCATTGTTATCGGTCTCGTTGCCGGTGCCTTCACCTTCATGACTTCACAGTGGCTGGAGCGTGCAGGACTGGATGATCCGATCTATGCTTTCTCTGTACATGGTATCGCCGGTATGTGGGGGGCGTTGTCTACAGGCCTCTTCGCAGCACCTGATCTGATTGAAAAAGGCGCACTTGTAGGTAAAGCCGGTCTGTTCTATGGGGGCGGCTTCCATCAGCTCGGCGTGCAGGCGCTTGGTGTAGTCGGAACGTTCGTGTTCGTAGCCGTGATGTCCTTCGTCATCCTGTATGTAATGAAGATGGTTATGGGTATCCGTGTAACGGAAGAAGAAGAATTGATGGGTCTGGATATCAGTGAGCACGGTACTTACGGTTATCCTGAGCAAATGAAGCTGATCAGTGAATCAGAATCCAAAACCCTCAAACACTAATATCTTTACTCAGGCAGGGAGGCGGACCGAGTGGCTTCGATGGAGGCAGCAGATTGGAACGAAGAAGAAAGTTACTTGTCCATCGTAACAGCCGGTTCGCCGGAGGAGCTCAAGAGGAGGCGTACCGCTTGTCAACAAGCGCTGCTGGAGCAGCTGGGCGTGATTCCCGTTCAGGAATGGATGCACCGGGTCAATGCGATGCATGACCAGCTTGCCGGGACGGCGGTACGGATATGTGAGGCGCAGATGAAGGAGGCGGGCTACGGCCTGCCTCCCTGCGCCTATTCCTTTATTGTATTCGGCAGTGCGGGCCGGCAGGAAGCTACGCTATGGAGCGATCAGGATAACGGCTTGATTGTTGAGGAAGCGCTGGAGGGTGAGCGGAAAAGGTATTTCGAAGCTTTTGGCAGCATGCTGTCGGATGTTCTTGAGGCAATTGGCTATGAGAAGTGTGAGGGCAGGGTCATGTGCTCTGAGCCGCTCTGGCGGAAGTCACTGGCTGACTGGAAGCTCCAACTGGCAGACTGGATGGAGCAACTCGAATGGGAGCCTGTGAGGTACCTGATTATAGCTTCGGATATGCGGCATGTAGCGGGAAGTGAGACGCTGTCTGCGCAGTGGCGGGAAGCCCTGCATAACGGATTCACGGATAACAGCAAATTGACGATGGCGGTACTTCGCAATACAGTGCGCCATAAGGCAACGCTGAACCTGCTGGGGCAGGTGCTCACGGAACGGTTCGGTGATAATGCCGGCGGTTTCGATGTCAAATATGGCCTCTACATTCCGCTTGTCAATATTGTCAGGCACTTGTCGCTGCTCCATGGAATCGAAGCATCTTCGACACTGAAGCGGCTGGATGAGCTGGCTAAGCTGGAGCAGTATCAGCATCTGGAGGAGATCAGGCGTGCTTGTCTGACAGCGCTCAGGATGCGGGTGAATACACCGTTTACGGTGACAGACGGCCTGCTCGTGAGCAGTGATTATTATGCGGAGAATGATCTGAAGAATAAGCAGCTTCGGGCGGAGCTGCGGGAAAGCCTGCTGCTGATCAGACGCCTGCACAAGGCGCTGCAGCGGCAGCTCCGGTCAGCGGAAAGGAGACAGCTATGAAGGAGCCGAGCAAAGGCGGAGGATTCTGGAATAATCTGCGGCAAGGCGGAATGCCCTCTGCCATCGCTTCCATGAGAGGCGGAGAATCGGCGCAGCAGACCGCCCAGCAAATGGCCTTTATCCGTTCTCTGATGCGCGAGAAACGGCGTCCCGAAGTGCTGCATACTCCCCTGTCTGAACTGGAGACGGTAATATTCGATCTTGAGACTACAGGCTTCTCCCACCAGGGAGGGGACGAGATTATGTCCATCGGGGCGATCCGGGTAGTAGGGGAAGAGATCAAGGCAGAGGAATGCTTCTATACACTGGTGAACTGCGGGGCAACGATTCCTGACAATATTACGAGACTGACCGGAATTTCAGCAGAGATGACCTCCGCTGCTCCGCCGCTGATGGATGGCCTGCATAACTTCATGTCCTTCGTCGGACAGCGGGTGCTGGTGGCGCACGGAAGTGCCCATGATAAGGCATTCCTGAACGCTGCCTTATGGAAGACCTCCAAGGTCCAGTTGACCCACCGGGTGCTTGATACGATGATGCTGGCCCGCTGGCTGGAGCCGCACCGCAGCAATTACACGCTGGATGAGCTGCTGGCGATCCATGAGATTCCTATTGAGGGCCGCCATCATGCGCTGGAGGATGCCAAGATGACGGCGAAGTTGTGGGTTGCTTACATCCGCCAGATCTTACAAAAGAACCAGGTGGATACACTAGGCGACTTGTACGCCTATCTAAGCAGGACATGAGGGCTATTGTGTAAGACTGGCCGGATTGCATTGCAAAGCGGGGGCTTAATTAAGGTATTTCAGGACGGCGGCGGGTCAGGCGCTACGTTGCGTGTCGGCCTAAGGGCCAATACACATGCCACCCGCTGCGGCAGCACCAGCAGCTGTCCGCAGGTCTCCTGCGCCAGCCGGGCCGCAGAAGCTTCCCCAGCCTCTGCTGTACGGAAGAGTCCGGTCTGAACAGCCGGAGGCTTCCCTGGCCGCTGTCAGCTTTACCCCTCTCTCTTCATGGGATTTCGTCTTTGACGGAATCCTCTTTTTTATGTAAATAACGTTTGAAACTGGAGCAAGTGGGGGTACAATAGAGGAAAATCCTCCATGTAAAGGATCTGAACTCAATGAAAGCAGTCCATAAACGGAATGTAACAATTCTGGCCTTGATTGTTTTTCTGGCCGTTCTTGCCATAGAACATAAAGTGAAATCGGAGCCTAAAGCGGTTGCGGTCCTGGAGCAGACGGCGGAACCGGAGACTGGTGCCTCCGCCGGACTCAAAGCGCCTCCTTTTACAGTACAGGAAGGGGATAAGCAATATGGGGTCGATGGGGCAAGGGAGAAGCCGGTCATTCTTAACTTCTGGGCTTCCTGGTGTGATCCTTGCCGGCAGGAGGCTCCTGAGCTGAATAAGCTGGCTATGAAATACAGCAAGGTGCTGGATGTATACGGAATTAACGTGACCAGCCAGGACTATAAGCCTAATGCGGAACGCTTCGTGAAGAAGTACATGCTGACCTTCCCGGTGATGTATGATCTGAAGGGCCAGATCTTCGACAAGTATAACGGGGCGGTGTTCCCGACCAATGTGTTAATTGATAAGAACGGTGTCATCAGTGAGATTATTCTAGGGGTTCTGAGCGCTGAGGAATTGGAAAAAAAGATTATCGCGCTGACCGGCTCCTAGCACAGGCGATCAGCCGCAAAATAAAGAGCCCTCCTGTGCGGAGAAAGTTCACCGCATCGGAGGGCTTTGTGGAGTGCATAGAGCGAAGCCAAGGAGGTCAGTGATTGACCAGACCTCTTGGTTCACTGCTGGCAGGAATTTCCTGGTCCAGTGAGATCTGTCCCAGAAGGGCATAACGCATGGAATCGACCAAAGCCTCCCAGCTCGCTTCGATCACGTTGCTGGATACGCCTACGGTGCTCCAGGTGTCGCTGTAGTCCTTGGATTCGATTAGCACGCGGACCTTTGCGGCAGTCTGATCCTGCTCATCCAGCACACGGACCTTGTAGTCGGAGAGGTGCATATCCTTAAGCTGAGGGAAGTAGGTCTGCAGCGCCTTACGCAGCGCATTATCCAGCGCGTTGACCGGTCCGTTGCCTTCGGCGGCTGTGTACAGGCTCTCGCCGCCGACCCTCAGCTTGACGAAGGCCTCGGAGACGACAGGGCGGCCGGCGGTCTTCTCAACCAGCATCTTGAACGACTCGAAGGTGAACAGCTCATTGGTCTCGCCGGTCGCTTCCCGGAGCAGCAATTCAAGCGAAGCATCCGCGCCTTCGAACTGATACCCCTGATGTTCAAGATTCTTGATCTTGTCAATCACCTTGCGCGCCTGCTCGCTGCTTGGATCAAGACTGAGTCCCATGTCCTGCGCTTTGGACAGCACATTGCTCTGTCCGGCAAGCTCAGAGACCAGGACGCGCTGCTTATTGCCGACCAGTTCAGGGGCAATATGCTCGTACGTCCGTGAATCGCGCAAAATGGCGGATACGTGGATGCCGCCCTTGTGGGCGAAAGCGGCTGTGCCGACATAAGGCTGATTCACCGGCATGTTCACATTGGCGACCTCGCTGATGAACCGGGCCGTGTTGGTTAACTGCGGGAGGGAATCACCAGGGATGCAGTGATAGCCCATCTTCAGCTGCAGTGTTGGAATGATGGAACACAGATTGGCATTGCCGCAGCGCTCTCCGTAGCCGTTAATGGTCCCCTGGACCTGCCGGGCACCGGCGCCGATTGCGCTTAGGGTGTTGGCAACCGCAAGCTCACAATCGTTGTGTGTATGAATACCGAGCGATGCTTCCGGGAGCAGCACACCGATGCTTGTCACAATATCATGAATCTCATGCGGCAAGGTGCCGCCGTTCGTATCGCACATCACCAGCCAATCTGCTCCGGCCTCGCGGGCACGGGTGAGAACAGCAGCGGCGTATTCAGGGTTGTTCTTGAAGCCGTCGAAGAAATGCTCTGCGTCGAAGATGACCTCAAGCCCCTTGCGCTTCAGATAAGAGATGGAGTCGAAGGTCATGGACAGGTTCTCTTCCAGAGTGGTCTGCAGGGCAGTATGAACATGGAAATCCCACGATTTGCCCACCAGGGTAGCCGCCGGAACCCCGGCGTTAATTATCCGCTGCAGCCCCTCGTCCTGCTCAGTCACCGTGTTCTTGCGCCGGGTGCTACCGAATGCGGTAATCTTGGCATTCAGATGAAGCTCCTGGACTCTTTTGAAAAATTCGATGTCCTTGTTGTTGCTGCCCGGATTGCCGCCTTCAATATAATGGACACCCAGATCGTCGAGTTTCCTGGCAATCTTCAGCTTGTCATCCGCCGACAGACTGATCCCCTCGCCTTGTGTTCCGTCGCGCAGGGTGGTATCGAAGATGGAGATAGACTTAGACATGAGTGTCCTCCTAAAAGTGTTATTAGCCTTCGCATAGGAAATTAATTTTTATATTATAGCATTTTTACGCGGGAAAGTAACAAAGAACTTTTCTCACCCCGCTGTCACAAGCGGCTCTCTGGCAAGTTGACCTCCCGCCGGGGTAGAGGTATGCTGACAATAACAATGGAACCCCGAAGATAAGAAGGTGGATACCATGCAGAGCGTGGATCAATATTATCCGGCAAGCGGCAGGGTTATTCTGCATGTGGACATGAATGCCTTTTACTGCTCTGTGCATGAGGCGGAAGATCCGGAGCAATATAAAGGCAAGGCGACAGCAGTGGCGGGCAGCGTGGAGGCTAGAAGAGGTATTATCGTCACCTGCTCCTACGCCGCGCGCAGGCTGGGCATCTCCACCGGCATGCAGGTGCAGAAGGCGCTGCGGATTTGTCCTTCCTTAATGCTTATTAAGCCGGATTTCCATCTATACCGCAAGTACTCGAATGCATTTATGCAAATTGCCTACAGCTATACTCCGCTGCTCGAAGCGGTCTCGATAGACGAGTGTTATCTGGATATCACCGGCTCCCGCCAATTTGGAACGCCGCTGGAGATTGCAGAGGCACTGCAGCGGCGGATTATGGAGGAACTGGGTCTGCCATGCTCCATTGGGATTGCCCCCAACAAGCTGCTGGCGAAGATCGCTTCTGATCTGAAGAAGCCCAGCGGCATCTCCGTGCTGCGGCTGCGCGATGTGCAGTCCGTGCTGTGGGACAAGCCGTGCAATGAGATGTTCGGCATTGGCGGCAAGACGGCCGAGAAGCTGCGAAAGCTGGGTATCTACAGCATCGGACAGCTGGCGGCTGCGGACGAGGCGATGCTGGTCGGGCATTTCGGCGTCATGGGCGCCTGGCTGAAGCGGGCGGGGAACGGGATTGATCACGGGATCGTGAATCCTGAGCGGGAGCAGAGCAAATCCATCGGCCATACAACCACGCTGCCGCATGATGTGGTAGGGCTGGCTGAGGCGCGCCCGATTCTGCTGAACCTGAGCGATCAGGTTGCGCGGAGGCTGAGGAAGCAGGGGCTGGTTGCAGCGGGGGTACAGCTGACGATCCGCACGCCGGATATGAAGACGATTACCCGCTCCCGCAAGCTTGAGGCTCCCACGGAGAGCGCCGAGGACATCTATAAGGTGGCATGCGACCAGTTCGCGCGCCACTGGAAGGGCGACAAGCCGGTACGGCTGCTGGGGGTAACGCTCCAGGGGCTGATACCCAAAGAGGAGTCGGCCATTCAGCTGGACCTGTTCGACTACGAACGGCAGCCGAAGAAGGAATCGCTCAATAAAGCGATGGATATGCTGCGCAATAAATTCGGCGAGAATGCAGTGCTGACCGCAGGGATGCTGAGCGACAGCCACTCGGCGCGGCTGCGTAATCATAAGGAGCGGGGCACCTCGCTGCAGAAGGACAATCTGGGCGGCGCTGACAAGGATATAGACTGAGTTAAGGCCCGTCATCAGCCGCCTGGAGCATCGCAGAGAATGAGGCAATAATGTCAACACATTGAAAATTCATTGAAATTGTATCCTATTTATATTAATATGAGAAAAATAACAGGCTGCGACTGCAGGCTGTATAGTTAAGCGGGAGGCAGAGAAAAAATGGCTAAGTACACTTGGGTCGAGAAGGACACATGCATCGCTTGTGGTGCTTGTGGCGCGACGGCCCCTGATATTTTTGATTATGATGATGAAGGTTTGGCAGAAGTGATCTATGAGAACGACGGCAACCACGGTAATGTAGTGATTCCGGACGACTTGTTCGATGACCTGCAGGATTCAGCTGACGGATGCCCTACAGACTCCATTAAGATTGCAGATGCACCTTTCAACAAAGAGGGCTAAGCTTCTGCCTTCTTACATAAAGACATCTCCTGACCGCGATAAATGCGGCTTGAGGTGTCTTTTTTTGCATCCACTGCCGATATACAATAGAAGGTACATACGAATACATAACCATACCACCGATAGTGGAGGCCAACATGAAGAATGCTCAGCATCTAAAAGCCTATGTACAGATGCATCCGGATAATAAGATGGCATGGTACTTGCTTGGTAAGGAATACTATAAGAACGGGCAGTATGGAAAAGCGAATTACTGCTATAATCAGGCCGGGGAAGTGTATGAGGCATTTGAACGCAGCAAGGTGCCGGCGGATATGCTGCAGCAGTACGAGGAAGGGCTGCTGGAATCGGCCCGGGAACGGCAGACTGCGGGGCTCAGGAAGCGCCGGGTGCTTCTGGCTCTAATGCTGCTGCTGCTCATGCTTATTCCTGCTGCCGTCGCACCGGGAATTCTGCCGGACAGTAAGGGGGCAGCTGCTCCGGTCGCGAATATCTCAGCCGTGCTGCCGGAGACAGCCGAAGAGACACAGGTAAGTCCGCAAGAACCGGCAAGTCTGGATTTCACGGCGGTAGCGGCGGATGCTGCTGCAGGGGGCGGGGGCCTGGCAGCCATCCTGAAGTCGGCGAAGACGCCTTCCGCCACCGCACTGCTCGGTATGAAGCGCTCGGGCAAATGGCTGCTGTGGAAGAAGGGGCTGCCGCTGGAGGCTACCCTTGCCAAGAGCGGAGAAGGGCGCATAGTCTATCAGTCCTATAATCCGGCAGCGTGCGCATGCCAGCCGCCGGATCCGGCGGAGCTCAAGCAGCAGGGGCTGGGCTGGCAGAAGCAGCAGGAGGAGCTGGCTGTGCTCTGGAGTGCGCTGCGTGCGTACAAGAGCAGCAAGGGGACTTATCCCGAAGCGGTACAGGAATTAGTGAAGCCGTTCCCGGCGAACGTGCTGGGCGGCATTACCCCGCTGATGAAGGAAGCCTTCGCACCGCTGCGGGCCACTGCACGAGGAGAGGCGCCGCTGCTCTCTGCATCACCACAGCCGTCTGGTGGCCAAGAGTCAGGTACTCCCGGGCACGAGCAGACGGGCGGTGGACGTCCGGCGGCGGGGCCGGGGGAGAAGCTTTTTTTCAGAGAACCGCTTGCTATTATTGTAGATAAGCAAAACCACCGTCTGGCGGTCACCAGCGGCAATGTGATTCTGCGGAATTATGCCGTAGGACTCGGCGGAGATAAGACCCCTGAAGGGGAGTTCTTCATTAAGGACAAGGTCGTGAACCCGAACAGGCGCGATAACGGGGAATTCGGCAGCCGCGGCATGCAGCTCTCGGACAGTAATTATGCAATTCACGGGACGAATGAGCCGGATAGCATCGGCAAGGATGAGTCGCTGGGGTGTATCCGGATGAGCCGGAAGGATGTCGAGGAGCTGTTCGCGATGGTGCCGATGGGCACGAAGGTTCTGATCAGTCAAGGGGTTCTGCCTGAGGAGCTGGTCGTACCGGAGGAACGTTTCCCTTCGGATTCGCCCCGTAATCAGACCAACCCCCATAAAGTGTACCATTGGCTGAACTAATTCCCGACAACGACAAATAAAACGGCGATAAGCGCAATCAGCAGTACCAGACTGGCGCTGATCCACAGAATGGCTTTGCGGTTCACTTCTTCTTTTTTCTGCTGGAGTGTAGGAGGCTTACGTTTGGTTGACATTAGGTCACCCTTCTTTCTCTCTTAGTCTGTGATAACCCTTACATGTGAGGATTGCCGGCGGTGCATGGAACTTGTGCCCGCTCCTCTATTCTAGTCTGGATGAAAAGACAAGTCTAGCTGCAATCTCTTGCGGCAGGAATGGATCGCCGAAGCCTTAGTCTATACACAGGAATACCGGCTGGAGTATTATAAGGAAGGTTTTATGCTGGAGCTTGAAGAACACAGAAACAGGAGTGATGCTGCCATGGCAAGCAGATCCAAAAGCAAAATTCCGGTGCTGCTATACCGCTATGCTGGTCCCCGGAGGAATATAGGGTTTACCTTTTCCCGGTATGATATGAACATGGAAGAGGGCGGGAGTGCACCGGAAGAGATGCTGTTTATGTATGAAGAGGACTTCGAGTATCTTAAGCCTGCGGTGGGCAGGGTGTTCCCTGTAACGAATCCCTTCACTGGAGAAGAGCAGACATCGCTGGACCCTTGCTGGGAGAATCCTATTCCGAAGAGCTTGTGGGAGTCCATCTTGTCTGAGCTTGAGCAGCAGCGGGTTAGAGACTCTGAACTACAGGATTTCCTGAACCAGTTCATAGGCTGGGCAAGGAATCACCTGCGGACCGCAGACGGAATTGAAATTACGGGGAATCTGTGAGAATTGGCGGCGGCGTCAAGGAAGTATGGCAGGGCGGGGACAATCGCTGCGGCAAAAAACTTTTCTTTTCCCCCGGAAACGGATAAAATTAAGAAGAAACCTATAGATACGGGAGTCGTTATGTCAATTGTGGTTCCCTTGAAGGAGCGAGAACGGTGCTGTATCGACATTTTGGTAAACCAATTTTCTTTAAAATGGACCCGGAGACGGCGCATCATCTCGTCATCGGCGGACTGAATAAAGCAGATCTAGTTCCCGGCGGGAGCGCAGCCATGCGCCTGATGTACGGGGTTCCTGAGACGGCTGATCTTGCAGTGGACCTGTTCGGGGTACATTTCCCGACCCCTGTGGGTTTAGCGGCAGGACTGGATAAGAATGCGGAAGCGGTAGGAGGGTTCTCTTCGATCGGCTTCGGATTTATGGAGGTAGGCACGGTAACTCCGGTAGGCCAGCCCGGCAATGACAGTCCCCGGCTGTTCCGGCTGCTGCCCGACAAGGCGCTCATTAACCGGATGGGCTTCAATAATGAAGGCGCGGAGGCCATGGCTGAACGCCTCAAGAAGCTGAAGAAGCGCAGAATTCCGGTGGCGGTCAATATCGGACGCAACAAGGCCACCCCGAATGAATTGGCGCATGAGGATTACCGCAAGTGTATCCGTACGCTGTATCCGTACGGTGATTTTTTTGTGGTTAATATCAGCTCGCCGAATACCCCGGATCTCCGGAGTCTTCAGCATGGCAGCGAGCTCTCGAACCTGCTTAGCGAGGTTAAGGAAGAGATGGAGCTGCAGCGGGTGAAGACGGGCATCACGAAGGGGCTGCTGGTCAAGATCGCTCCCGATGTCAGTGACGCTGAGCTGGAATATATGGTACATACCATCACGGAAGCCGGAATGGACGGCATTATTGCCACCAATACGACACTCTCCCGTGAAGGGCTGCAGAGCGACAAAGCCGGTGAAACGGGCGGGCTGAGCGGCCAGCCGCTGCGCGAACGTTCTACAGAGATTATCCGCAGAATCTACAGTCAGACTGGCGGCAAGCTGCCGATTATCGGGTCGGGCGGGATTTTTACAGCCCAGGATGCTTACGATAAGATACGGGCGGGCGCCAGTCTGGTCGAAATTTATACAGCACTCATCTATGAAGGGCCGGAGGTTAACCGTAGAGTGCATGCCGGATTACGGCAATTGCTGCGGCGGGACGGCTTCCAGCGGCTCCTTGATGCGGTAGGCGCTGATCATCACTGAAGGATGAATGGACAGGAGGACAAGGCGATGGACGTCAGGGACTGGGGAACTTTTCTGCTTCCTTATGAACAAACGGTGGAGGAATTGAAGGTTAAATTCAAGACGATGCGCTCCGAACTCAAGAAAAGGGAAGAATATACTCCGATTGAATTCGTTACCGGCCGTGTGAAGCGGCTGTCTAGCATACTTGAGAAGGCCAAACGGTTAAACGTAAAAATGGAGGATCTGGAAACGGGCATCGAGGATATCGCCGGCATTCGCATTATGTGCCAGTTCGTCGAGGATATCCGCAGAGTGGCGGAATACATCCGCGCCCGCAAGGACCTTGAAGTATTATATGAGAAGGACTACATTACCAATTATAAGGAAAGCGGCTACCGCAGCTTCCATATGATCATCCGGTATCCGGTACAGACTGCGCTGGGTCAAAAGATTGTACTGGCTGAAATTCAAATCCGTACACTGGCGATGAACTTCTGGGCAACCATTGAGCATTCGCTGAATTATAAATACCGGGAGAGCCTGCCCGATGAAATGCGGGTGCGCCTGAAGACGGCAGCAGAAGCGGCTTCCATTCTGGACAGCGAGATGTCGAGCATCCGGGAAGAGATTCTGGAGGCCCAGAAGACCTTCGAGGAGAACTCGAACATGACGACCCAATTGCTGAAGGCCATTCATCAGCTGTATTTCTATCATCTTGTGAATGAAGCGATTGAGAGCCAGGAACGGTTCAATGCGATCTGGCAGGCTCAGGATATGGATGCAATGAAGGAATTGCTGGACCATGTGCGCGAGCTGCTCTCGAATGCCAAGAAGGGCAGCGAGCCGGATGGCTTATGAGCCGCTCTATCTGGCCTACCTCATTTACTTCAACCGGGACAGGGATTATTTCGAATGTCATGAGGTGCTTGAGGAATTATGGCTGGAGAAGCAGCGTGATCCGTTATACAAAGCTCTGCTGCAGGTGGCAGTCGGGCTGTACCATTTCCGTAATACCAATGTGCGCGGTGGCCTGATTCTGCTGAAGCAGTCTCATGAGGTACTGGGCAGATATCCGGCGGTGACGCTGGGTATTGATCTGGCGAAGCTGGTCCGGGAAGCTGGGGAGTATGTTGCCCGTCTGGAGGCTTACAACGATCAGTCCTTTGATTATTATGATCTCACAATCCGCATCGTAGACCCTGTGCTGGAGGAAGAGGTCAGGCTGGCGGCTGAGTCTACTCCGCCTGTGCTGCCCCAGCGGCGCGGGCCGCAGCGGCCGGACAGACCCAGGCACAGCCCGGGTGGCGCTTGACTATAGTAAGGTACAACAGGAGCACCCGCAGGGGTGTTCCTGATTATTTGAGCGGGAGGAAGGCATCATGACAGCACAACTGCCCGGAGCTTTCGCGCAGCGTATGAAAGAGCTGCTGGGACCGGAATATGAGCAATTCGCAGATACCTATCAGCAGTCACCCTACGGGGGAATCCGTGCCAATACACTGAAAATAACGCTGGACGGGCTGCGGGAGCGTTCCCCCTTCACCCTTGAGCCGATTCCTTGGTGCCCTTCGGGCTTCTATACCGGAGAGGGAGCCAGACCCGGCAAGCACCCTTATTATCATGCGGGACTGTACTATATTCAGGAGCCGAGTGCCATGGCCCCGGTTGAACTGCTGGACGTTCAACCGGGGGACCGGGTGCTCGATCTGTGCGCAGCCCCGGGCGGCAAGTCTACCCAGATTGCCGCCAAGCTGCAGGGCGAAGGCCTGCTGGTCAGCAATGACCTGCATCCTGAACGGACGAAGGCGCTCGCCAAGAATCTGGAGCTGTACGGAGTACGGAACGGCATTGTACTCAACGAAAGCCCTGAGCGGATTGCGGCGGCCTTCCCGGGGTTCTTCGACCGGATTCTAATCGATGCCCCCTGCTCGGGAGAGGGCATGTTCCGCAAGGACGAGGATATGGTCAAGCAATGGGAGCCGGGGACACCGGCCAAATATGCGGAGATGCAGCGGGAAATTCTGCAGGCCGCTGCTTCAGCGCTGAAGTCCGGCGGTACTATGGTGTACTCCACCTGCACGTTCGCTCTGGAGGAGAACGAGGAGATGATTGCCGGATTCCTGTCCGGGCATCCTGAGTTCTCGCTGGTTCCCGTAGGCGGAACCGGTCCGTTCGCTGCCGGACTCGGCCCATTGCCGGGTGCGGCGCGGCTGTGGCCGCATAAGGTCAAGGGGGAAGGGCATTTCATGGCGGTATTGCGCCATGACGGAAGTGGCGGACCTGCGAGAGAGGCATTTGAGGCCGGGGCCGCAGAGAATGGAGCTACGGTGACAGACACTTTAGAGAATGTAAAAGCAAGAAATGATAAGAGAGAGAGAAGTCTGTCTGCCGCACCCCGGAGCAAGGCTGCGAAAACAGACTTTCACAGTAAGGCAGTTCCCGGCAGGGCAGATCACGGCCGGGGCGGCAAGGGAGGACGCGGATCTGGACACGGCTCCGGCTCTGGTAGAGCCGGAACGGGTCCAGGTCCGCAGTCACAGCGAACTGGCGGGGAAGCGATAGCGTTCGCGGTCTATGCAGACTTTATTCAAGAGCTGCTGGGGACACAGCCGCCCGGACATGCGATATGGTTCGGCGACCATCTATATATCTCTCCGTTGCCGCGTGAAGGGCTGGATGGTCTGAAGACGGTTCGGCCGGGCTGGTATGTGGGGCAGATCAAGAGCGGCAGATTCGTTCCCGGTCATCCGCTCGCTACAGCATTGCGTCCTGAGGAATGCAGCCGCTGGGTATCGCTATCCAGCGCCAGCGGAGAAGCGGTGTCCTACCTGAAGGGGGAGACCTTGTCGATCCCCGCAGAGCGCCTGTCGATTAAGGAAGGACATGCTTACAAAGGCTATACCCTCGTCTGCATCGACGGCTTCAGCGTGGGTTGGGGCAAATGGCAGGACGGACTACTGAAGAACGAATATCCCGCAGGCTGGAGGTGGACTTAGAGTATGGCTACAGGAGCAACTGCGAATAAGAAGCAACGGATTGACAAGGTGCTGTCCCACATGGGGATCGGCTCGCGCAGCGATATCCGCAAGCAGGCCAAGCAGGGTCTGATCACAGTAAATGGAGCTGTCGTCAAAGACAGCGGGTTCCATGTAGACCCGGAGCAGGACCGCATAGAGGTTGGCGGGGAGCCGGTCCTCTACCGGGAATTCATCTATCTGATGATGAATAAACCGCCGGGCGTATTATCCGCCACCGAAGACAAACGGGACCGTACGGTTCTGGATCTTCTGAAGCAGGAGCATGCGCTGTTCGAGCCGTTCCCGGTCGGTCGGCTGGATAAGGATACCGTGGGTCTGCTGCTGCTCACGAATGACGGCAAGCTGGCACATGAGCTGCTGTCCCCGCGCAAGCATGTCCCCAAGACCTATGAGGCTACCGTCGAGGGTGAAGTCGATGCAGCGGATGTGGCTGCTTTTGCCGAGGGCGTTACGCTTGAGGATGGTTATGTGACCCTGCCCGCGCAGCTTAGCATTCTAAGCAGAGAACGGGGCAGCCGCGTGCTGTCGTATATCTCACTCACCATTACGGAAGGCAAATTCCATCAGGTGAAGCGGATGTTCGTGGCTGTCGGGAAGAAGGTAGTGTTCCTGAAACGGGTGTCAATGGGCGAACTGAAGCTGGATGAGACTCTGCCTGAGGGAGCCTGCCGGGAGCTCACGGCCCGTGAGCTGGAGCTGCTGAAGCGTTAGGGCATACACCTCTGACTGCCCGACTGCCCGACTGCCTGACTGCCCGTAACGGACTAAGATGCGCTTATTTCGGCAAAAAGGCTGATTTTCATCTGTTCACGGACTCCACGGCCTTTATTGGCAGCTATTTGGCGTAATTTCAACCACTGGTGAGGAGATAAGTACACTCGGGTCCGTTAGACGCTTAAAATAACCTTTTGTGCCGAATTAGCGTCTTTGGAGTCCGTTAAACAGAAGCTTAGTTTATAGGGATTAGGTACGCCGGGAGCAGCTTGATCTCAATGAGCTGCCAATGAATGGTGAAGCAGGGAAATGCCTGGCGGTATACTATACAGAGATAGGATGATGGGGTATGAAATACAAACTGATTGCACTGGATGTAGACGGAACACTGCTGAATGATGATCATCAACTCAGTGAAGAGAACAAAGCGGCGATTGCCGAGGTTACGCGTCAGGGCGGGCAGATTGTACTCTGCACAGGACGCAGTCCGCAGAATTCGATTCCTTTTATGGAGGAGATGGGCTTGTCGGGGTATGTGCTGGGCCATAACGGAGCGGCTACGGTGAGTGTAAAGGACCGTAAGGTACTGCACCAGTATGGGCTGGACGCCAGAGGGCTGGACCCGTACATTGCCTATTGCCGCGAGCGCGATATCCATTTTGATGTGAACACTGCGTTTGAGATGTATGTGGACAATGTGGAGAACCTGACCAAGGAAGCCCACTTTATGTATGAGCATTTCCGCATTATGCCTGCATCTCTTCCGGCCTGGGATGAGTTCCGCGAACCGATTGTGAAATTCACTGTGTTCACGCAGTCTGATATTCTGGATGAAGCGCAGCGGGAGTGGGCTACTTGGGGAGAGCAGTACAATATTCTGCGCAGCGGAGAGTTCTTCGTTGATTTGATGCACCCGGAATCCTCCAAAGGCAATGCCCTGAAGCACCTGGCAGCCGAGCTTGGCATCCCGCAAGAACAGGTGCTGTCGATCGGCAACTATTATAATGATATCTCCATGCTGACTTATGCCGGTCTGGGTGTGGCGATGGATAACTCTCCGGTGGAGGTCAAAGCAGCCGCAGATGTGATCACCGGCACCAATAATGCGAACGGCGTGCGCGATGCACTGGTGAAGTATTGTTTGTCTTGCTGACTGCTTGAACACTCAGCATATCTAATCTTCTTGCTAAGTAGCGAACAACCAAAAATGCAAAAGGGCGATCCTCCAATAACGGAGAATCGCCCTTTTTTTGCCGCTTTAAGCTTTTAAGAAGCTACTCTACTTCAAGTCCGACAATGATAATTGAATTTCGCTTAAGCTTCTGATTCAGTGACTGGAAATTTCGTTGCATAATTGAATACTTGTATCAGCAATGTCGGTTGACTAATTCCACTGACGAGTTAATGCTGTATAGGTTAGATCCTGAAGATTCGGGAGCAGAGATCTCAGCTTTCACAGAGATTGGGATTTTAATTGAATTGACGCCTACCGACCTTACGCCGCCTTTGGTATCGGAGCCAACGGAAACCATAATGTTGAAATTTTCCGAAGGTAAAATTGTTTTGCTATCGGATACTAGATCAATAATTATCATTCCACTTCCACCGCCTGCCGGATTTTGTAGATTTGTTACACCGACTTCAACCTTATTTCTCCACTCCTTACCTAGGTTCATATCAGTTTCGGAAGTAAATGGCTGTAGTGATGTTTTTTGATTCTCAGGGAAATTGCTTAGAATGTTGGCGATATACCATTTCTTCGGAATGTAGATAGTCATTCCGCCGAAATCTTTAGGATCAATTTCAAACGAAGTAACAATTCGTATGCGCTTGGCCATTGCTTTTTCGCCCCACACAAAAATCGATCCTACTGCTGATGTGTTTTGTTGTGCAGTTTTGGATCTGATACTAAATTGCTTAGTTAGCACAACACCATCATTTACAACGGTATAGTCGGAGAGTTTCTCTTGAGTAGGGAAATGTTGCATTATTATGATAACCATGACAACTACAACCGCAGAGCACACAATCATAGTCTTGTTTTTAGACAATTTCAGAGTAATCCCTCCGATACTTCTAATATAAATAATCACCTCCATTATAACAGGTATGGTTTAAGTGAAAATTCCATATTTTAGAATTATTACCCGCGATCAGGAGAATCGAAAAAGCAGCCTGCCCCCATAAAAGGGAGCGGGCTGCTTGAGGTCCGTGTGCTGTGCTGCTTATAGCGGAATTAGACGAACAACGAACGGGAAATGATTACGAGCAATATGAAGAGTACCAAAATCGCACCGGTCGAAGTGAAGCCTACACCTGCACCCATGTCTGATTCCTCCCTTGATTCATGTCTGTTCCCACTTGCCGCCGCTTAAGTCCGGCGGACTGCCATGGGATAATGACATCATATGCGTAGGGAGGCTTCATGAACTGGTCAACTGCCTAAACCTCGTCAAGATGGGCTTTTAGAATCCGCAGACCCTTGGGCAAATGATTCTTGAGCTGGCCGGAGCTGGCTTTGCCCCAGCCTACGGGCAAGCCGTCTACGGTTACCAGCGTCCAGCCGTGCAGGCTTGGCGGAACCGGCAGACTCTCGCCGCGCAGCCAGGCCTGGATCTCCGGGCCATCCGCAGACATATCATAACTGCGCGCCGCCTGATCCGGCCGGAGAGCCATGGCCAGAGCGTGGGCAGGCTCAATCCGGTTCTTTTTGAGATGGGCAATATGAAGTCCGGCACGCGGCACCTTGAGCCCGTCCAGTATCCCGGTGTGCAACCGCTCAGTGAATGCCTCAGGCAGCAAATACAGGGATTCGCCGAAGAGAAGCGGTACACCGTGTCCGGCGAATCCGGGCAGCTCTGCCTCCGACCAGCTCATGAACTGTTGATAGGCCTCCCTAAGCGTAGAACTTGTCTTCGGGCCGTTACTGCCGCGTTCATCGCGCTTGCCTTTGCTTTTACGTGGAGTGGATTCTGTCTGGTCAGCGGAAGAAGCCTTGTGGAGCAGAGCCACGAAATGCCCTTCACCCCGCTCCAGATGCGGCCACAGCCGCTTCGTAACGATCAGCTCCATCTCGGGATAGGTCTGCACGAAGCGCTCCATCGTCTCCTCATTCTCCTGGCGGTTGAAGGTACAGGTCGAATAGACCATATGACCGCCAGGCTTCAGCATCAGATACGCATCCTGCAGAATATCCCACTGTCTGGCTACACAGATCTCCACATGCTTCGGGGACCATTCGTCCATCGCTGCAGGGTCTTTGCGGAACATCCCTTCGCCGGAGCAAGGCGCGTCCAGCATAATGCGGTCGAATACCTCAGGGAATCTTTTGGAGAGATCACCGGGAGCTGCGGAGGTAACCAGGGTGTTGCTTATGCCGAGCCGCTCGACGTTTTCGGCCAGGATTTTGGCCCGCTCCGGGTGGATTTCATTGGAGATGAGCAGCCCTTGACCTTGCATCAGTGAGGCGATATGGGTGGTTTTGCCGCCGGGAGCGGCCGCCAGGTCGAGTACGATCTCTCCGGGAAGCGGCTTCAGCAGCTCGGCTGCGGACATTGCGGAGGGCTCCTGAATATAATATAGTCCGGCGGTATGATAAGGATGTCTTCCCGGCCGAACCGGTTCCTCATAGTAGAAACCTGATGGGCACCATGCTACCTGTGACAGGCCGAATTGTGCGATTGCCTGCTCCGCTGCGGCGCGGCCGGAAGGTGCACTGCTTTTTAACGTATTGAACCGCAGACCCTGGGTCCGCTTAGCAAGATAGCTCTCCAGAAAAGCGTCCGCCGTATCCCCCAGCATCTCTCTAATGTTAGCGGTGTAAGCGGCAGGCAGCCGTTCTTCATTCATCTTTCATTCTCCTCTAGTCAAAATCCAAGATAAGTAAAGCTGTCATCTTAGTTGCTGTTTCGGGTGGATACCGATAAAATTAGGATATGGAACCTTAGCGTACCTATACCTGTAGCTGTACCCGTATTTATTATTGTACATATACACAACTATATCATAATTGCCGGCCTTCACCGTAAATAGGGCAATTGTAAAGGGAGATGTACCAATATGAACTTGCTGCAAGCGCTATTCTTCCCGCCGGAGCAGCCCGGTGGTGTATCTTCTATGATCCCTTATCTGCAGGAACGCTTCCGCTCGAGCCGCTGGGAGATGGATTTGTTCTGGCTGCCGAAGCGCATCCGGGGCAAGGGACGTGAAGACATTGTCTTCGAGACCTTCGATTGGACCGTGTACGGGGAAAGTCCGGTTGTACAAAAATACATTCAGACCTACCGGGATTATATCTGGTGGACCAAGCTGCGCATGAGCAAAAATTATGATCTGATCCATGCCCATCATCCGATTGCGGGTCTGGCGATGAAGAGAATTTATCCGGATGTCCCCTTGATTCAGACGCTGCACTCCAGCTATGAGCGTGAATTGATTCTGAACGGGTTGATCCGCGAGGGGGGGCTTGAGCATCAGTTTCTGGTCGCCATTTACCGGGAGCTGGAGCATGTGAGTGACCGGCTGATGACGGTTTCGCGTGCTTTTGCTGATTATATGACTCCTTATATTGAGCGGCCGGACAGCATCGGAGTGATCCCGAACGGATTCGATGAGAAGCGGTTCAAGCCTGTCCCGCATGAGAATGACATTCCGCAGCTGGTCACGGTTACCCGTCTGGTGCCGGCCAAAGGCATCGATATTCTGTTCAAGGCCTGTGCCGAGCTGAAGAAGCGGGGGCATGAATATGTGCTGCATATTATCGGTGACGGACCGAGCCGGGCGGAGCTGGAGAGGCTTGCGCAGGAGCTGGGTATATATAATGAGACTATTTTTTACGGCTATACGCTGCATCCTGAGGAATTCATGCCGTTCTTCGATATCTTTGTATTGCCTTCGCGGGCGGAGGCGTTCGGTTCGGTATTTGCCGAGGCTGCGCTGAGCTGTCTGGCGCTGGTCGGGACGAATGTGGGCGGCATTCCCGAGCAGATTGAGGACGGGGTGAACGGGCTGCTGGTGAATCCGGATGATGAACTGGGACTGGCAGATGCTCTGGAAAAAGTAATCACTGACCCCGGCTACCGCTATGAGCTGTCGCGCTCGGCTTGGGATAAAGCAAAGAGCCTCTATTCCCTGACACGTGTAGCCAATGAACTGAAGAAAACCTATCTGCAGTTCCAGCCGGGAATGAAGGGGTGAGGCTATGATTCCTTTTCGTTTCCTGCATGCTGCGGATCTGCATCTGGACAGCCGGTTCGCCGGTCTGGTCCATCTCCCGCAGGATATCCGCTCCTATCTCCGGGAGTCCACCTTTGCCGCCCTCGGGCGGCTTGTTGGCGTAGCCATCCTGCAAAAGGTGGATTTCGTGGTGATTAGCGGCGATGTCTACGATGTCTCGGATGCTTCGCTTCAGGGGCAGCTCCGGTTCCGGGAGGCCTTGGAGGAACTCGGACGCCACGGGATTCAGGTATTCCTGATCCACGGTAACCATGATCCGCTGGACGGCCCTCGCCTTAGCTCGGCATCGCCTGCCCATGTTACGGTATTCGGCGGCAGTGAGCCGGAGCGCGTTACTGCCCGCCGCAGGGAAGACGGACGGGAGGTAGCTGTGGTTAGCGGCATCTCCTATCCGACCTCCAAAGTGACAGAGAATACAGCTCTGCGCTTCAGCCGCCAGCCGGGCAGCAGCCTGTTCCACATCGCCCTGCTGCACGGCAATGTGGACGGGGATCTCCAGCATGAGACGTACTCCCCGTGCACCCGGAAGGATCTGATCGGCAGAGGCTATGACTATTGGGCGCTGGGGCATATTCATAAGCGGAGTATTCTCCATGAGCATCCGCCTATCGTATATCCGGGCAACATTCAAGGAAGAAGCATTAAGGAGACCGGGCCAAAAGGCTGTTATACGGTGGATGTCAGTGCAGAGG
Organism: Paenibacillus sp. FSL R7-0204; assembly: GCF_038002225.1. Taxonomy (NCBI): domain Bacteria; kingdom Bacillati; phylum Bacillota; class Bacilli; order Caryophanales; family Paenibacillaceae; genus Paenibacillus; species Paenibacillus sp. FSL R7-0204. Next base: position 5,075,811 of record NZ_JBBOCA010000001.1, on the reverse strand, counting down.
GTGCCGCCCGGCTGGATTTCCATGAACTGGACAGTGTACGCTGGCAGGTCCGCGAGCTCTCTATTGAAGGATTGGCTGACGAGGCAGAGTGGACCCTAGCTGTAGAGAATGCAGTGGAAGATATCCGCAGAGAGACTCCGCAGATGATGTCTGTGGTCAGGTTCCGTCTGACCGGGCGGGGCGAAATACATAAGGTGCTGGCTGAAAAGGGGGCGGCGGATGATCTGCTCACCGAGCTCCAGCGGCGGGAAACTGTGCGCGCGGTGCGCAAGGAATATGCGGGCTTGGTCTGGACGGAAGGCTTCTCCATCGAAACGGGACTTGCGGTTGACCGGGAACACTTGCTTCTGGAGGACAGCTTCCTGGGTGAAATGCTGCGGCTTGCCGGGCGCAGTAGCGGGAATGCGGCAGAGCTTGACGAGCTGGTCGCTACTGCGCTGAGACCGCTGATGGAGAATCAGGAGCTGCGCAGGCTGTTGTTATCCGTAGGAGCCGAAGAGAAGCAGGAATGGCTGAGAGGTGCAGCAGAGCTGGGAATCACCCTGCTGAGCAGACTGGAAGAGGGCGGGACGCTGCTGAATGCTGAGGAAGAAGGCAAGGCGTATTCTGCTGCGCATGCAGGAGATGGCGATGGACAGCCAGGCGGGGAGGTAGAGGAATGAAGATCGATTCATTGCGGATAGGCGGCTACGGAAGGCTGGCTCAGCGGGAGATCGGACTGAATGAAGGGGTCACGGTTCTGTTCGGACGCAACGAGGCTGGTAAAAGCACGACCCTGCAGTTCATCCGTGCCATGTTGTACGGCATCCCCGGCCGGGGGAATCCGGCTGAACGGTACGAGCCGCTGCAAGGAGGGACGCACGGCGGGGTGCTGGAAGCAAGGGACGAGTCCGGCGCATTATGGACCATCCGCCGGTATGCTTCCGGTGGCGCCGGGCCGGGCAGAGCGGAGAAGCTGCATATTGCCATCCTCCATCCGGATGGCCGCACGGAGGAGCTGAATCAGGCGGAGCTGGAGCGGCGTCTGCTTGGCGGCATCTCCCGGAGCATGTTCCGCCAGCTGTTCGCTGTCTCGCTTGACGAGCTGCAGGAGCTGGGTGCCTTGCAGTCCGGGGAAATGAGCAGCTACCTGTTCCATGCCGGGATGGGCGGCGGCGGGGAGATTATGCGGGCCGAGAAGCGTCTGGTCCAGGAGGCCGAGAAGCTCTACAAGCCGCGTGGCAAGGTCCAGGAGGCGGCCAGAATTCTACAGTCTATCGGGAAGCTGGAGCAGGAGGTAGCGGAGAGCCGCTCTTATCTGCCGAGATATAACGGGAACACCCTGGCTCTGGAAGCTGCGGAGCAGCAGCTGGAGCAGATGAAGCTGGACCGCGAGCTCGCCGGAGCAAGGCTGATGAAGCTGCGCAAGGCGCAGGACATCCGGGAGCTGTGGCTGAAATGGAGCGAAGGCCGGCTGGAGCTGGAGGAGCTTCCTGTGATTGCATCGTTCCCGGATAACGGGGCGGAACGCTGGAGGTCACTGGAAGCCGATCTGCGCAGCTTGCAGGGTGCAGCGTTCCGGCTGGAACGGCTTACGGCGGAGCTTACCGCAGAGCTTGCGGCGAATCCGCCTGATCCTCTGCTTGCGGAGCAGGGGTCTGCGCTCGAAGCGCTGGACCGCAGCCGCAGCAGCTATGAGGACAAGCGGGCGGAGCAGCAGCGGATTCAGGCGGAGCTGACGGCTCTGCAGGAGCAGCTCGAACGCCTGCTGCGCAGCATTGGCGCAGGCTGGGATGCCGCAGAGCTTGCGGGCTTCACCCCGGCCGCCGCAGACCGCGAGGCCGCGCGGCGTTACGCCGCCTCCTTTGCCGGGTATGACCGGCAAATGGAGACCCGGGGCGCGGAGCTGCTGAGCCTCCGCGCCCGCAAGGCCGCCGCCGCTGCTGCGCTGCAGGCGGCCGAGCGCCTGCTGGCGCAGGAGCACGCCAGCGGCGCGGCGGACTTCGCGGGCTTAGCTCCGCACAGCCCGCGTGAACTGGTGCAGCTCTGGGACGAGCTGCAGCAGGCCGCCGAGCGCTGGCGCGAAGCGCAGCTCGGCCTGGAGGGCGGCGCGTCAGCCTCGCGCCGCGGGGATACCGCCGGGGGCAGCCGCCCCGGCGCGAACGGGCGCCGGGCGGCACGCTACCGGCGCTTCCTGCAGGCGGTCGCAGCGCTTACGCTGCTGCTGCCGCCTGCGCTGCTCTTGACCGGCGCGCCGCCGGTCAGCGCGTGGTCCGCGCTCGGCCTGCTGGCCGCAGCGGACCTGTGGCTCTGGGCCGCCCTGCGCGCAGCGGGGGCGGCTAGTTCCCCGCCGGAGCCGGGCGGCGGGGAGGCGGGCAAGGCCGCAGCGGAGATGCTGCGGCTGCGCGGGCAGTTGCTCGCTGCCGGGGAGCGCGGCAGCGCAGCAACCGGCAACAGCCCGGACGCCAGCGGGCTGGAGGCCGGGATGCGCGAGCTGCGCCGGCTGATGGAGGCCTGGGGCACCTGGCGCCAGCGCGTAGACCGGCAGGCCGCTGAGGTCGAGGCCTGCCGGACGGAGCTTGCACAGCTGAGCGGACAGGAGCAGGTGCTGACCGGCGAGCTGGAGGAAGCGGAGGCCCGCTTCACAGAGCTGGCGGCACGCTACGAAGAATGGCTGCGTCAGCGGAGACTCCCCGAAGGGCTGTCGCCGGACGGCCTGCCGGATATCTTCGCCCTGGCAGAGCAGGGCCATGAGCTGCTGCGCCAGGAGGCCAAATGGTCTGCGCGGCTTAGCGGATTGGCGGCGGAATGTGCGCTATATGAGCAGGAAGGGCTGAAGCTGCTTGCAGCTGCGGGGACCGGCCGGCCAGATACTATTCCCTATATAGCTGAGCAGCAATCGCAGCGCGCTAGGGAGTCTACAGAGCAGCATCCGCTATCGGCAACCGCGTCAATTGACCAGCAGCTGCTATCCGCAAGTGATTTATCTGCTTATCAGACGCCATCACCTAGCAAACCTACTGAACAGCACCAGCTACCCGCTACCGAGTCTACTGATCAGCATCGTCGACCCGCCACCAATCCTACTGCCTATCATCCTACCCCAGCCGCCCTCTTAACCTGGCTGGAGCTGCGGAAGCGGGAGTGGGATCAGCTGAAGGCGGAGCTGCTGCGCAGAGAGAGTGTGGAGGCGCGGCTGGCTGAAGTCCGGGAGGAACTGACAGCGAATCACAGAGAGCAGACGGAATTGAACCTGCGGTGCTCGAAGCTGCTGGAGGAAGGCGGTGCCGGGAACGGAGAGCAGTTCCTGCGCCGTTCCTCTGCGTGGCTAAGACGGATAGAGGTTGCGCGGTCCGTGCGTCAAGCGGAGCTGGCGATGTTCAGCGGATGGGATGACGAAGGCCGGGCGGAGCTGCTTAGTCTGCTGGAGCATCTGGATGCCGGGCGGCTTGAGCAGGAGCGTCAGGCTGCGGAAGAAGCGGCGGCCGAGCTTGAAGAGGAGCGGAGCGCACTGCTTGAGCAGCGCGGCAAGCTGTTGCAGGAACGGGAAGCGTTGACGGAGCGCGGCAAGGAAGACACTGCCCTCCAGCAGCTGGAGGAGCAGCGGGCGGCACTGCGTAACCTGGCCGGGCAATATGCGGTAACAGTGCTGGCCGCCGAGCTGATGGGCCGGACGCGCCGGATCTATGAACAGGAGAAGCAGCCTCAGGTGCTGCAACTGGCCTCCGTGTATTTCTCGAAGCTCACGCACGGGGAATACCGCCGGATCGTGATGACGCTGGGGCATAAGGAGCTGAAGGCTGAACATAAAGATGCCGGACTGCTGGATAGCGGGCTGCTCAGCCGGGGAACCGCGGAGCAGCTGTATCTGGCGATCCGGCTGGCACTGGCAGAAACGATGAGCAGCAAGGTGAATCTGCCGCTGTTCTTCGATGATCTGTTCGTTAACTTCGATGAACACCGGCTTCACGCGGCTCTGGCTCTCCTTGGCGAGCTGTCGGCTTCCCGGCAGATCGTCATGATGACCTGCCACCGCCATGTCGCCGAAGCTGTGGCGGGCATCATCCCTGCGGCAGCAGTTATTTCCGTGTAGTCCGGATCGCAGGCTTGATGCTGACAATCGTAATCCCCTGCTTTTTGCCGCCCGCTCCTCCTGCTGGGGGCTTGCCCTGCCCTGGCGGCGGAGACATGGGGGAACGCACCAGCATGACCACCCATATTAGACACAGCGCGCCGAAGATCGGGTAGAAGATGCCCAGCAGCGAGCTGAAGCCGAATTGGCTGAACACATAGCAGATCAGCATCAGCAGCGGGGCGACCAGCGCAGGGGCGACGGGGAGCCGCTGCTGGAGCTGTACGCTTACCCCGTAGATACCCGCGACGAAGGTGCTGAAGATTTCCATGAAGATCAGCAGCAGAAAAATCATTTGCACCACCGGACCCAGCCGGATGGCGATGCTTCCCATCGGAATCTCGAACTGCAGGATGCCCGGCATCTGCGAGCTCATGGCAAAATGAGCTGCCAGCAGCATGAACCCGATGCCCGCTCCGCCCAGAATACCGCCGCGCACCAGCGCACGTTCGTCATCCGTATGACGGGCCAGCGGAACCAGCACAGCCTGGGCCATGCCAAGGTTGAACGAGGTATAGAGCAGCGGAGAGATCCAGGCGTTGATGCTGCTGTAATCGGTGGGCAGGAAGAGGAAGCGTTCGGCTCCCGCAACGCCCAGCGTATTGCAGACAAGGATTAGCGACAAAGTAAGCATCAGGGGCACCACGAGGCTGTTGATCTGCAGAATGCCGGAAATGCCGCGCTTCAGCAGCAAGTAAGATCCGAGGATAGTCAGAAGCAGCCCCGCCTGATAGGGAAGGCCGAGATGCTCCTTGAAGATCGCCCCGGCGCCTGCCAGCATGATGCTATTCACCCCGATCAGAATAATCATGGTAAACAGGCTGATGATGGTCCCGGCCTTGGCTCCGAACAGGTGGCGGTTGAAATCCTCATACGAGTCAGCAGAGATTTTCCGGGCGATGATCATCATTTTGGTGCCCAGCCAGATAAAGAGAGCGGCAGAGAATAGAATCGTCAGCAGCGCCCAGTGGCCGTATCTGGTGAAAAAACGGAGGATTTCCTGGCCGGTAGCGAATCCGGCGCCGACAATGGTGCCGATATAAGTGAAAGCGATCTGTAATGTGCGGACATGTGACTTCATGCTTAGCCTCCTTATGAATGCTGCGAAGTTTATAATCGCGGGGCCTGCAAGGATATAGCCTTGTGTAGTCCGCATAGTACAGGTTATGATGAGGAACAGAGGGACATGACTTCCGCCTGGACGAACAGGTGCGATTTCGGTGGAACGTCTATAAAGGGTAATGGAGGTTTACAATTATGGAATTATTGAAACAGCGGATTTTGGAGGAAGGCGTAGTCGTCTCGGATCAGGTGCTGAAGCTGGACGGATTGCTTAACCACCAGGTCGATCCGATGCTGACGATGGAAATGGGACGGGAATTTGCCCGCAGATTTGCTGAGGCTGGAGTTACTCGCGTAGTGACTGTGGAATCCTCGGGGATTGCCGTGGCATTTGCCACCGCGTATGAGATGAAAGTGCCGCTGGTGTTTGCCCGCCGCAAAAAAACGCTGCTGGCTGATCCCGATGCTCTTTGCGAACGGGTTCCATCTTTTACCAAAGGAATTGTTACGGACATCATGCTGTCCCGCCAGTTCATCTCGGAGGATGACAAAATCCTCTTCATCGATGATATTATCGCCAACGGCGACGCGGCCCGCGGCCTGATTAAGATTATCCAGCGTTCAGGAGCCGAACTGGTGGGCCTTGGCGTAGTGGTCGAAAAAAGCTTCCAGGCCGGTGCCCGCACGATCCGCGAACAGGGAATCCGTCTGGAATCCCTTGTTGATATTACCTCCCTTAATGACGGGACCATCGTTTTTGGATAAGGTGTAAGTGACAATAACAGGAACATAGCCTATTTTTCAAACATCTGCTTTTCACCCTATAAGTTTTCCTTTATAATAAAAATTAGACATGAGAGAGGAGGCGTCACAATGGGGAATGAACCGGTGACAGAGCAATTTTTTATTGATAAACTAACCGAGGCTAAGGATCACTTCGAACGTGCGCTGGATTGCAAACACACGGAGTTCGACGATTTGTATCCCTATATGATCGAACATCCTCAGTTTTTCTGGTACAAACGTTATGTTGCTTGGTCAGAGCTTTTGACAATCACAAGTTTGTGTGAAGAGCTGTCGTTCAGCTGGAGACAGACATTCACAGAGCATCAGGTCGAATATCTGGAACAACGTGTGATGTCCGCTAAAGTTCTTGACTTCTGGTTTGAGAAGAATGAAGCGCTGATATAGGAACTTCATAAGACATACAGATTGCTTTGAAACGTAACTAGACCCGGATGATACTCATTTGGGTCTTTTTCATGACCGGATTCAGGTTAAGTTTGGACAAGCTAAGGCTAGAGAGGGGAAAGAGAATTATGATCAGCGATGAACAACTGGATGCCTACCGGATTTCCGGTGAGCGGGTAAGAGTCGTGCGCGACGGGCTGGCGAGCAATGATATCAGAGGGATCGTGCTGGCCTGGGACGAGACCCAGGTGATGATCCGGCGTCCGAACAAGCATGTGGTGAAGCTGGACCGGAGATACTTGTATCAGCCGGTGAGCGAACCCAGACCGGAAGCCTATACCCCAGAATGAGCGGAGAACGGAGGCCACGATGAGCCATCATAATAAAATAGCGATCGTCACCGGCGGGGCGGGCGGAATCGGGCGCTGCATCACCGGGGAATTACTGAAGGCCGGAGCAGTGGTTGCCTGCATCGATACGGATTCAGCCGCCGGGCGCTGGCTGGAGGAGCGGTATGGCACAGAGCGGCTGTTCTTCTATGCGGGCGATATTGCGCAGCAGTCCGTGCTGGATGATTTCACCGCACAGGTAATCAGCCGCTACGGACGGGTGGATTTCCTGATTAACAATGCCTGTATCAGCCGTAAAGGGCTGCAGTCCGAGTGCAGCTATGAGGATTTCGAGTATGTGCAGCGGATCGGAGTGACAGCGCCATATTATCTGACGCTGCGGCTTAAGCCGTATTTTGCTCAAGGAGCTTCTATTGTGAATATCTCCTCCAGCCGGGAGCGGATGTCGCAGCCGGATACCGAGAGTTATACTGCGGCCAAAGGCGGAATCGGTGCATTGACCCACGCCCTTAGTGTAAGTCTGGCCGGTAAGGCCAGGGTTAATGCCGTCAGCCCGGGCTGGATTGATACCACCGCTTATCACGGTACAGAGGAATCGGCGGAGCCGGTTCATACAGAGCCTGACCGGCTGCAGCATCCTGCGGGACGGGTCGGAACTCCGGCGGATATCGCGGCCATGGTGCTGTTCCTGTGCAGTGAGGCTGCGGGATTCATAACGGGCGAGAATATTACAATCGATGGCGGGATGAGCAAGCAGATGATTTACCACGGAGACGGGGGCTGGACCTACCACCCAGGAGGGCAATTATGAAGCTGCCGGTTATAAAGAATGCCGGGGAACTGGCCGCGCTGGTGCGGGAGATCGGGTACCTGCCCTTGTTCCGCTGTGAGATCGCAGGCTTCTCTCTGGAGGAATGCACGCCTGCGGGCTACTGGTTCGTGAAGGATATAATCGGGCCGTGGGAATGGCGCGAGGAGATTGCGGCCGGGGGCGAGATCGCTTATGCGAAGCTTTTTAACAAGAAGGCTGGTTTCATCAGCAGAGAATGGTATCCGGACTTCGCCAATTACCGCCGGGACGGTTATGATTTCGATGCCAGATATGATGACGGACTGGCCTCCATGGCCAGCAAACGAATCATGGATGTGCTGCTGGAGCATGAGGAGGGGCTGCTCTCCAGTGACCTCAAAGGACTGTCCGGCTTCGCGGCCAAAGGTGCCAAGGGCTTCGACACAGCCATGACGCTGCTTCAGATGCAGACCTACATTACAGCCAGCAAATTCGACTATAAGAAGGACAAGCATGGCCGTCCCTACGGCTGGGGAATCGGGCGTTATGCCGTGAGTGAGCATGTATTCGGAGCAGACTATGTGACTTCACGTTACAACGATCAGCCCGGGGCTTCCAGGGAGCGAATCATGGAGCATACGGCGAAGCTGTTCCCGGAGGCAGGATCGAAGCAGCTCGAGAAGGTTGTGAAGTAAGGAAAAGCATTGTGCCGGTTAACGGCAGGAAAGGGCCGGGGTGCCACTTGGGTCAAATGTAATCGAAAAACCGATTACAATGGCTCGCGCGAAGGTAGCTGGACCAAATGTAATCGAAAAACCGATTACAATGGGTCGTGTGGAGGTAGCTGGACCAAATGTAATCGAAAAACCGATTACAATTGCTCGCGCGGAGGTGCCTGCTCCAAATGTAATCGAAAAACCGATTACAATTGCTCGCGCGGAGGTACCTGCTCCAAATGTAATCGAAAAACCGATTACAATGGCTCGCGTGGAGGCACCTGCTCCAAATGTAATCGAAAAACCGATTACAATTGCTCGCGTGGAGCTACCTGTACCTGTACTCCAGACGACAAAGTCTAATCAAACCACTCCCCGTCAACGTATCATATATTGATCTGCACCCGCACCAAGAGCCTCGTCCAGAATAGGACGAGGCTCTTATGTCAGCAGTACAATCCATTACAAGGTGCGGCTTAGATGGACATGGCCAACTGTTCGACTTGTTCTTCCCGGGGAAGGACAGAGGCAAGCTCGGCACCCAGTCCGAGGTAGGCGCGCATACGCTGCATCATTTCATTACGGAAGCCGGGCCATAGAATATGGATCTCGCCAACATAGCCCCGGCAGTTATACTCGGCGGTAACTCCGCGCTGATCCTGGCGCACAGTGCTGATCTTGAGCTGACTCACGGTCAGCTCGCGGGTAACCTCCTGCAGCATCAGGGATGTCTTCTTGGTAGCGCTGGATACCAGCTCCATGTAGAGCTGGGGAGTCTTGAACAGACCGCTCTTGCCGATGGCACGGCAGTCCCGTTCAAATACTTTATGAATAAACGTTAGCAGCAGATAGCTTCTGACCAGGGACAATTCATCTTTGGTTATATTCTCAGGGATTGTTGGTGTATTTAGGGGGTGTCTCTTGGTAATCGCCATTATAAATCACCTCATTTATAGTATGCGAACCTTTGTTCTCATTATACACCGGATCCGCAAATAAAAGCAATATTTTACTTGCAATTTATGGAACGAAATTTACATTAAAATAAACTTGACTTCATAATTCCGGCATGGTAAGATCTATCTTGTGACTGCGCAAGCAAGTCAACTGAATATGCGGTCATGGCGGAATTGGCAGACGCGCTGGCTTCAGGTGCCAGTGGTAGCAATATCGTGGAGGTTCGAGTCCTCTTGACCGCATTACCTTAAGAATGAATCAGCTCTTGAATCCGTCTTTTTGACGGTTCAGGAGCTTTTTGTTTGATTGGTTAGTTCTGATTGATAATAGGAATTAAGTGTGCCAATATGGTTTTGCTATTGAAATGGGCCACCTGTATTGTTTATGATAATATCTATGATATTCAATAAATCTTGAGTAGGTAGATTATGAATTTAAATGACAATATATTAATCAAGATTCGTGAAATGCGGGACAGCTTTACTCCGGTTGAACGGCTGGTCGGGGATTATATTCTGGAGAACAAAGAAGAGATTCCCCATTTATCCATTAAGGAATTGGCCCAATCGAGTAAAACAAGTGATGCCTCAGTCCTGCGGTTCTGTAAAACAATGGGCTACAGCGGATACCGCAATTTTATTGTGAGTATATCGGCTTCTTTGGGTTCCCGTGATGAGGATGCAAAGGCCCAATATACAGATATTCAGCCGGGTGACGAGCTCTCGACCATTATTTCAAATATTTCACTTAATAACATGAAATCCATTGAGGACACACTTAGTGTGGTTGACCGGAAAGAGATTGCAAGAGCAGTAGAAGTGCTGTGCCATAGCAAAAGAATTGTTTTCTTTGGCATAGGGGCATCAGGAATCGTGTGTATGGACGGGGAACAGAAATTCTCGCGCATTAACAAGATGTGTCATGCTTATACGGATGGCCATAGCCAGCTTACTGCAGCAACCTTACTCGGCAAAGATGATGTGGCCATTTTTGTTTCGAACTCTGGTGCAACCAGTGACATTATCGATGCCCTGATCATTGCCCAGAAGAATAAAGCGACTTGTATTGCGGTTACCCGGTACAACAAAAGTGAGCTTGCAGTGCGGGCGGATATTGTTCTTAGCATATCTACCCCTGAAATAACGATCCGCAGCGGCGCCATGGGCTCGCGTATTGCAATGCTGACGATCATCGACATCCTGTTTGCCGGGGTTGCCAGTGCAGAATACGAGCAGGTAAAAACCTCTTTGACCAATACGCATAATATTTTGAAGAAAAAACTCAGATATTAAGTTCTGACAAGTGAATGGATTTGGAGGAAGCATTGATCGATCATCGGTCAATGCTTTTTTAATTCCCTTAGCCATGTCAGATTATCTGCATCATCAAATGATTGGTTTTGACGAATCTGATGATTCGTTTTTCAAGAATACGGCAGAAGGAGTGATAATAACGTTTGACAAAAGTGGAAATTGTATATTGTAAGCGCTTTATAAATGTGATATAACTGATTATGCAAGACAATGAAATAAAAAATCGGAATAATACTCATAAATAAAATTTTATTTCAAAATCTATTGACGATTTTTGGGATATACATTAGTATAAAATTAATAAATGTATGGTATTCTAACACAAGTTGTTAGATATTTGTAATTTATATTTAACCAGAAGGAGGATGACTATGAATGACTACCTTGCGGGATTAACCACAGAGGCCGTAAATCCGGACACCCTGATGATTGATGAATGTACGACTGAACAAATGGTCCAGTTAATGAATCAGCAGGATGCTCTGGTCTCCGCAGCCGTCGCCAACGAAATCCCGCAGATTGCAAGGGCGGTAGATATTCTGCACCACAGGCTGTCTGCTGGCGGGAGAATGTTTTACATAGGAGCCGGCACATCCGGAAGATTGGGTGTTTTGGACGCTTCCGAATGTCCTCCTACCTTTGGTACAGATCCTTCCATGGTACAAGGATATATCGCTGGGGGTGATATTGCTTTACGGAGTGCGGTTGAAGGCTGTGAAGACGATGAGGAGGAAGGGACCGCATTAGCCGAAAGCATCGGGGTGACAGACCAGGATGTAGTTATAGGCATTTCGGCAAGCGGGAGTGCCAAATTTGTGATTGCAGCTTTGGCGAAGGCGAAGGAGCTTGGGGCAGCTACCATCGGGGTGTGCAACAACAAGGACTCCAAGTTTGAACCCATTGCAGATATTTGTATTTCACCTGTTGTAGGACCGGAGGTCATTAGCGGCTCGACCCGGTTAAAGGCGGGAACGGCTCAAAAGCTGGTGCTTAATATGCTGACCACATGTACTATGGTCAAGTTAGGTAAAACGTATAACAACTTAATGGTTGATTTAAAAGCCAGCAATTTCAAGCTGGTAGACCGCTCCCTCCGCATTATTATGAATACGACGGGTGTAGACACCCAAGCCGCCTCAGAGACGCTTGAAAAGGCAGGAATGAATTGTAAGCTGGCCATCATGATGATTAAAACGGGGTTAGACGCAAAGGCGGCAGAAGCAGCGCTTGAAGCCAATGGAGGACGCCTGAAACAAGCGATCCTATCATTGAATTAAGGCGCAGGAAATGGAATCACCGGATGGATGCTTTTGAAAACTAAGGAGGCTGCTATCGATGAAAAAAAGAAACGGTTCAAAGCTACTTTTGTCCGCAATCATGATGATGTCGCTGTTATCCGCCTGTGGAGGGAAAGCAAATAACACTGCGGATTCTTCAAACTCCGGAAACACAGGCAGCAGCGGTGCGGGAAAAGATACGATCACCGCATTATTACCTCCGGTATCGGCTAATTACCAGGCCCGTTTTGCTGATATGGAAAAAGAATTTAATGCACTGCATCCTAATTTGACGCTGAAAATCGAACCGGCCAGCTGGGAAGATATGACACAAAAGCTGGATACACAAGTCAATGCAGGCTCCCCTCCGGATATTGCCTGGATCGGTGCATCCGGACTTTCGAAATATGCAGCACTAGATGTACTAATCGATCTGAACCCAGTCCTATCTGACGAAATTAAAGCGGATTATGACGAAGTTCCAATGAAATACTTTCAATTGGGTGACGCCCAGTACGGCCTGCCGGCGTATATGGAAATCCACACGATCGGCGGTAATAAACAATTCCTTGAAGAAGCCGGAATTGACTGGAAGAGTGTTCAGCAAAACGGCTGGACCTATGATGAGTTCCGGAAAGCTATTGCAAAAGGCGTAGTAAAAAATGATAAAGGTGAAACCAGCCGTTACGGTTTCGTATTCGCGACATCCGGTGTAACCTCTAAAGATTACCTGGCGATTCTTGCTAAAACGGCAGGTCTGCCGGATTACTTCGACAATGACCTCAAATACACGTATACAAGCAAAAAATTCCTGGGCCTGCTGACAGCGATCCGTGAAATGATCGACGATGGTTCTATGCCTAAAGAGCTAAGCTCCATCGATGCCGGCAAACGCTGGAATATGTTCCTGACCGGCCAAACGATGATCACCGGTAAAGGCTTGTCGGCATTTGAAAACTCCGCCCGTCTGAACAATGAGAAAATTAAAGCGAACGATGGATCAGCTGTTGCGGATTCTATCGAAGTGGATTACATTTCACTTCCGGTACCAACCTTCAACGGTGCCGATTATATCCCTACTTCCATAGTGGATGGTTATATCGCACTCCGCGGTAAAAAAGAGCCTTCAGAAGAGCATATCAAAAATATTGCCCTGGCGATGAACTTCCTGTCCTCCGGTTCGATTGCTGCCAACTACAGTAATGAGCTGTTCTTAACACCAATTACCGAGTCTGCACGTAAGGCAGAAGTGCTTGAAAAGTTCCCGCGTAACGAAGACAACGTTGCTGCAGGTCAAGCTATGATGGCCAAAGCGCTCCCGGCCCGTACAGATATTCCTACGGAGCAGGCTGCTGAAGCGCTCAAAATTGAAACAGAAGTGATCATTCCTAAACTGCAGGCCTTGCTTGCCGATGAGATTACCCCGCAAGAGATGTATGATGCAGTTAAAGCAGCTGCCGTCAAATCCTTCGGTGAAGATGGTGTGGTCGCGGACTAGATTGCCATATAGACTGGCCTGTAAAGTGAAAGCTGTACGAAGCTTAGACGTACAGCTTTCCTTCTGAATGTAAGCAAGCAGAAGGTATTTTTTTGAAGAAGAGAGGTGCGGCCCAATGAATCAAATGTTGACCAAAAGAAAGAAGCTGAAGCTCGAAAGTGACTCTGGCTGGGGATACGCGTTTATCGCAGTAGCACTTATCGCGTTTTCTTTATTTACTGCCTATCCGGTAATCAATGCCTTTATAATCAGCCTGCAGGAATATCGTCCGTTAGGGTCCACTTATGTCGGCCTGGAGAACTTCGTCAATTCCTTTTCAGATGAGCTGTTCTGGAAAGCATTGAAGAATACCTTAGTCTATACGCTGTTAACCGTTCCATTTAATATTTTGCTGTCGTTCCTTGTGGCCATTCTGATTATGCCTTTTAAGAAAAGAACACAAACTATATTCAAAGCAGTGTATTATTTGCCGGCTGTAGCTTCAGGGGTATCGCTTGCTGTCGTATGGCTGTGGATCTTTGATCCGTTAAAATCAGGTATTGCCAATCAAGTGGTTGGATTTTTTGGAATCAGTAATCAGAACTGGCTTGGTTCCAGTGCAACGGCCATGTTTTCACTTGTATTAATGTCCTGGCTGTCAAGTCATGGTACAGCGATCATTATCTATCTGGCTGCATTGCTCAGTATTGATAACAGTTATTATGAAGCAGCTGACATTGATGGAGCGACATTTTTGCAAAAGCTGCGGTTTATTGTCATCCCTTTCCTTAAGCCAACCACGCTATTCCTGCTGGTTACAGGGGCCATTGGTTCCTTCCAGGTGTTCCAGAACGCTTATCTGATGACAGGCGGCGGACCGGACCATGCCACAACTATGGTAGGATTGTTGATCTTTAACAATGCGTTCACATATTTCGAGTTTGGTGAGGCAGCGGCCCAATCCTTACTTCTGGCAGCGGTTATTGCCCTGATCTCATTCGTTCAATTTAAGATTTTAGGTAAAGACATAGAATACTAGGAAAGGGGCAGAAACCTATGGGGTTGTTCAACAATAGTATCAAAAGCAAAGGGTCTCTGTTCGCCCGTAATGGTCTGATCATTACATGCCTTCTCCTGTTTGCCGCAGCGACCATTTTCCCGATATACTTTATGATCATTTCCTCGTTCGGTGATCCGGTAGAAGCTGGCGCTATGAGCTATTCGATTATCCCGTCGAAGATTTCCTTCGAGTCTTATAAATTCTTTTTTAACTTCAGCGCCCATTCCTGGGACTGGTTAAAAAATTCTTTTATTGTAGCAGCTTGTATTACGGTATCCAACGTATTTTTCGCCACGCTTGCAGGATACGCTTTTGCCAAAATGAAATTTAGAGGAAAAGGCATTCTGTTCGCTATTCTGCTGGGGTCCATGATGATCCCTACTCAAGTCACCCAGGTTCCGCTGTATATATTGATCGTCAATATTTTTGAATTGCAAAATACGTATACAGCGCTGATTATGCCAAGCATTGTCACGGTGTATAACATTTTTCTGGTCAAGCAGTTCATGTCTTCCATTCCGGTGGAAATTATTGAAGCTGCCAAAATCGAAGGCTGCTCCCAGCCTAAAATCTTCTGGTATATCATTATGCCGCTGTCCAAAACGGTTATGGCCGTGCTGGCGATTCTAACGTTTATGGCAGCATGGAATGACTTCTTCTGGCCGTTCCTGGTTACCAACACGATGGATATGCAGACGATTCAGGTGGGGCTCAAAAACTTCCGTTTTGCGAACACCACTTACTTTGCACCTATGATGGCCGGGGCAACCATTTCTGCCGTTCCGATGTTTATTTTGTTCTTCAGCTTACAAAAGTATTTCCTTGAAGGAGTAGCCGTCGGAGCGGTGAAAGGGTAATGGGCGGCCCGGCTGAAGTAGAGGTTACCTATCTGGTTGGCCTGATGTCCGGCACATCGGTAGACGGTATTGATGCAGCGGTAATTAAACTTTCGTCTAGGCCGGACAAAGAGTACGGAATAGAGACGGAATTGCTGGCTTTTGAGAACACTCCGTTTCCCGCGCATGTCAGAAGCTCGATATTCGAGCTGTTTGATCCTTCCAAGGCTACGGTGGATAAAGTAGGCGCAATGAACATGTGGCTTGGGGAATTATACGCCCGGGCAGTAGTGTCGGTGATCCGCAACTGCGGACTTGTGCCTTCCCAAATATTTGCGATAGGATCACATGGCCAAACGATCTACCATGCACCGGAAGAGAAGACGATGGACGGCTATAACCTGCACTGTACGGTGCAGATCGGGGAAGGTGCAGTGATAGCGAACCGGACGGGCATTCCCTGCATATCAGATTTTCGGGTTGCTGACATGGCAATGGATGGACAGGGGGCGCCGCTGGTGCCTTTTACTGAATATTTATTGTTTAACCATCCGGAGAAAACATCACTTCTGCAGAATATTGGAGGAATAGGGAATATAACTGTTCTTCCTGCAAATGCTTCTTCCGAAGAGGTGTATGCTTACGATACAGGGCCCGGGAATATGATTATTGATGGTCTTGTGTCCCATTTATTCGCGCCAATGACGATGGATGCCGGCGGTGAAATTGCTGCGGGCGGTGAGGTTATTGATCAGCTTTTGAAATGGATGCAGCAGGATGAGTATTATAGTATGCCTTTCCCGAAATCGACGGGCAGAGAACGGTTTGGACAACAATATGTTGCCCAAATACTTCAGTTGATGGAGGAGCATCACTGGAAAGCTGAGGATGTAATTGCCACGGCAACACGCTTGACGGCATGGAGCATTGCCGACAGCTATGAACGGTATATTGCCCCGCAGCATCAGGCTCAGCGATTGCTGGTTGGCGGCGGCGGGAGCTATAACCTGACGTTATTGCGTGATTTGCGGCAGTTATTTGCTCCCTTCGGAGTGCAGGTGCTGACACAGGAGGATATTGGCGGCAACAGCGATGCCAAGGAAGCCGTTGCTTTTGCTGTGCTGGCTTATCATACGATGAAACGTCTGCCGAATAATATCCCCCAGGTAACCGGAGCTTCCCGGCCGGTAGTCATGGGCAAAATTTCTTGGCCCTACCCGGAACACAGGGGGTTTGAATAATGCAAATCAGACTCTTCTCCATGGAAGATCTTTCTGGAGTGGTAGCGCTCTGGAACCGGGAGGCTACGAAGTATGACTACAAGCCGTTTACAGAGCAGGATTTTCAGGACACATTCATAAATCATGCTTATTTTGATGCGGAGTGTATGTGGGTAGGCTGTAATGAACAAGGGATTGCCGGTTTTGCAGCTGGCTGCAGCGGGGATGATCTTCCGCTCGGCGATGTGGCGGGCTATATTACGACCGTAATTATCGATCCGGGTGCCGCTTCTTTAGAGCTGTACGATGCCTTTGTGCTGCGCATGGAAACAAGGTTTCAGCAGCTTGGGAAAAGTCAGGCGGAGGTCCTGTTCTTTAACCCTGTTAAGCTGAAATGGACGATTCCCAGCGCACCGCAGCATGAACACAATAATGCCCCGGGTATTAGTAAAGACCAGCCGTTATACGATGCTTTAATCGCCAGAGGGTATGCAGACCGGGCGACACAATGCGGCATGTACCTGAAGCTGGGTGACTTTAGTGTTCCTGAAGATATTGCCGGCAAAGAAAGCAAAGCAAGCAGAGAAGGCTATCAGGTTACTCATTATGCCCCCGCTGTTCATAAAGGGCTTGATGCCATGCTTGCTGCCTTGCGGAATCCGCAGTGGGAAAAGGATGTAGCTGCGCATGTAAAGAATGGTGAACCCCTTGTGGTGGCTGTTCATGGCAGTGAGGTTATAGGTTTTGCAGGTCCAATTATGGTCGAACCGGATGGCCGGGCATTTTTTTGCGGGATCGGGGTACACCCGGAGTATGAGGGACATGGTCTAGGCAGTGTCTTGTTTTTCCGGATGGTAGAAGCTTTTCAGACTTCAGGCTGTCAATATATCTCTTTGTTTACTGGCAGCAATAACCCGGCTCTTCGAATCTATCAACAAGCAGGGTTTCAGATTGAGAAACAATTTGCCATATTGCGGAGGGAGCTGTAAGGATGAGCGGAAAGCTGACAGTCTTAGCGATTGGAGCGCATGTTGGGGATGTAGAATTGGCGTCCGGCGGTGTACTGGCCAGCCATAGCTTGAGAGGAGACCGTATCGTAACCCTGGCTTTAACTCCTGGTGAAAGAGGCGTACCGGCCGGGCAGGATATGAAAGAGTACCGTCAGCAAAAAATCAAAGAGGCTGAGCGTTTTGCGGATATGCTGGGCGGTGAAGCCGTTGTTTTTGATTATTGTGACGGAGAGCTGCCTGACAATCAGCAGATTCGGATGGAGGTCTGCGATGTGATCCGCCGCGTGAAGCCGGACATGATCATCACCCATTGGAAAAACAGCATGCATAAGGATCATGCACTGACCCATTATATCGTGAACGATGCAAGGTTTTTTGCCAGCCAGCCCTCTTTTGAACGTGAGCTTCCTGCTCATTTTGCAGCAAAGCTGTATTATTCCGAAAACTGGGAAGATGCTGTAGACTATGTCCCTTACGTATACGTGGATTTCGATCAGGCGGCTTATGATTTATGGATTGAGGCGTTAGGCCGGCATTGGTTTGTGACGAACAGCAAATCTTTTAAATATATGGATTACTATAAAGCGTTGGCCGTTGTCCGGGGCTGTGAAGCAAGAAAAACTTATGCCGAAGCCTTCATGGTCCCTGCCGAGACGATGAAAATCAGACAATCGGGGCTTGCGTGATATGGTATTAAACGGGATTGATTCTATTAAGAAGTATCTTCATTTGTTTGAAGGTAAACGTGTGGGGTTAATTACAGCGCCGACAGGGCTTGCCAAAGATTTCAGATCCACCATTACGATATTACACGAGAATTGTAATCTTACGGCCATGTTCTCGCCTGAGCATGGTGTCCGCGGAGATCTGGATGCAGGGGCATGCGTGGAGACGTATACGGACCCTCTTACAAATGTTCCGGTCTACAGCCTGTACCGCAAAGATTCCAAACGGTTAACAAAGGAAATGCTGGAGAAGGTAGATATCCTTGTGTATGATATCCAGGATGTTGGTGTACGGTATTATACCTTCATTTATACGATGCTGTATGCCCTTGAGGATTGTGCTGCGGCAGGTGTGGAATTTGTTGTTCTCGACCGGGTGAATCCGCTGAACGGGGTGAACGTGGAAGGAAATATCCTACAGCCCGGCTTCAAGTCCTTTGTCGGGAATTATGAGCTGGCGGTCCGGTACGGCCTGACCGCAGGTGAAGTGGCTGTCATGGCCAATGATCAGATGAACTGGAAGGCATCGCTTCATGTCGTTCGTCTGGAAGGCTGGGAACGGAGCATGTCCTTCCCGGATACAGCCTTGACCTGGGTTCATCCTTCACTGGGAATCCCCCGGTATGAAACAGCGTTATTATATACAGGCACCTGTTTATTTGAGGGAACCAACTGCTCCGAAGGAAGGGGTACAACCTTCCCCTTTGAAATGATTGGAGCTCCCTTTATTGAGGCGCAGCAGCTGGCAGATGAGATGAACGCATTGCGGCTTCCAGGCGTGTATTTTCGTCCGGTTCATTTCAAGCCAACGGCCTCCAAGCATTCTGGAGAGCTGTGCGGCGGCGTTCAATTATACATTACAGATCGCCAGGTGATCAAGCCGTTAGAGGTTGGCGTAACCTTATTATTTACGATCAGGGACATGTTTGAGCCCTTTGCATTTCTGCCTCCCGTGAAGGAGGGCTCACGTCCTTTTATTGATTTGCTGGGCGGAAGCAGCGTCTACCGGACAAAGAATATTCAGGCTAAGCAAGTGTTCGAACAGTTCGCAGAGGACAGCAGGCAATTTGCACAAATGAAGCAGCAGTATCATTTATATTACTAGCGGGTGGTGAGCAGCGGATGAGAACGATAGAAGAAATGAGCTTGCGTGAGAAAATCGGGCAAATGTTCGTAACAGGCTTTCCGTCAACGGAGATGTCCCCTGAGCTGAAGGAAGTCATTGAGCAGTACAAGATCGGGAATATTATTTTATTCTCACATAATATCAACAATAAATATCAATTAGGCGGGCTTGTTGCTGAACTGCAGCAATGGTTCACCACACATGCAGGCATTCCGGGCTTCATTACGATTGACCAGGAAGGCGGCCGGGTGACCCGAATGCCCAAGGACGCGACGAATGTAGCCGGAGCCATGGCCATTGCCTCTTCAGGACGCCCTGAAAATGCTTATGCAGCGGGGAGAATAACGGCCCGGGAGCTAAAAGCATTAGGCATTAATTTCAATCTTGCGCCCGTGATGGACGTTACCAGTAATGCGCTCAATCCAGTGATCAACATCCGCTCTTACGGGGATTCTGTGGAGACGGTATCGCAGTACGGGATTCAAATGATGAAGGGCTTGCTCGACGGCGGCGTTATGTCCTCGCTGAAGCATTTTCCCGGTCATGGGGATACTGATGTCGATTCACACATTGGCTTGCCTGTCATTAACAAAACGGTGGAGGAGCTGGAGCAGCTTGAGCTGCTGCCGTTTAAGGCTGCCATCGGGCAGGGTGCCCAGGCCATCATGAGCGCACATATTTTATTCCCCCTAATCGAAAGGTCCGGCGTGCCGGGAACAATGTCTTATACCATTATTACAGAGCTGCTTAAAGAGAAATTGGGATTTAAGGGGCTGGTTGTATCCGATTGTCTGGAAATGGATGCGATTAAACGCTATTACGGGACGGCAAAAGGTGCACTCGAAGCCGTTAAAGCAGGGATTGATCTGGTATTCATCAGTCACACGCCTGCAACGGTTAAAGAAGCGGTTCATTTAATAGAAGAAGCTGTAGCGGCGGGTGATTTGGATGAAGCGGTTATTGATGCAGCTGTTGCCAAAATTTTAGCCTATAAAGCCCGCTATACGCATGTTGGGGAACCGGATTACGGGATCGTGGGCTGCGAAGTTCACCGCCGGGCGAACGAGCTGATGCGTACGGAAACGATCTGCCTGATTAAAGGTGAGACCCAGCCCGTTCAGGCAGGGGATGGGCAGGTCTTGTTTGTGGGCTCCTATGCCTACCGGACCGACCTGGCCTCCAGCAGTGTGAATCAGGAGGTTAGTTTCCCGCAGTATATGGGTGAGCATTTTGCTGCAGCGTATGAGCTGATCAGTATTGATCCGGACGAGGAGCAGATTAGCGAAGTGCTACAAAAGGCTGAAGGGTACAAGCATGTGGTTATCGGGCTGTTCAATGCGCGTGAAAATACAGGCCAGCTGGCGCTTGTGCAGAAGCTTGTGGCAGCAAACTGTAAAGTAACGGCAATTACACTCGGTCGGCCGTATGATTTAGCTTTAATCGAAGGCGGGTTTTGCGGCATTGCCGCCTTTGAATATACTCCAGATGCGTTCAAGTCCCTTATCCCCATCCTGAATGGTGAGATTACACCTGCTGCCAGTATTACGATTCAGCTATAGGGGGACATCAGTATGGCATTTATTGTTGGCATGGACGGGGGCGGCACCAAGACAGCTGTCATTGTTACTCATGAAGATCAGGAAGAGCCTGTACTATCCTTTTCCGTTGGGCCTATTAATTATAATGGCGGTGATGCCGGGGCTATTGCTGCTGCTTTCGGGGAGATTTTTAATCAGATCAGGTCCTGCTGCACAAGCCTTGCGGAAGTTCTTCATGTATGTATAGGAGCGGCAGGCGTAAGCAATCCGGCAGTAGCCGATTTTTTGGAGCAACAGGTGAGAGATAACGGCTATAGAGGGCCGCTAACGATTACCGGTGATCAGGAAACCGCACTATATGGAGCCCAGAATGCGATGCAGGGCATTATTCTCATTGCCGGTACAGGCTCCATTTGCTTCGGAGTTAATGAAACAGGAGAGCGGCACCGCACAGGAGGCTTTGGCCATCTGATTGATGATGAGGGAAGCGGCTACTATATCGGACGTGAGCTCTTGTCCGTGCTGGTTCAGGCAGAGGACGGAAGAATAGCGGATACGATGATTCCGGCGCTGGTCTATAAGCAGCTTGGACTTGGTACGGTGCAAGAGGTGATAGGTTTTGTCTACGACAAAAACACAACGAAAAAAGATATTGCAGCGCTCGCCCCGGTGATGACGGCAGCATGCGGGCTCGGGGATGCCCGGGCGCTAAAACTGGCGGAGCAATGTGCAGCCCGTCTGTTTGAGCTTGTGGTGCCTGTGATTGAGCGGCTGGAATTATATGAGAGCAAGGTTGCAATTGCCGGAAGTGTGCTGCAGAAATCGCGTTTTGTAAGAGAGGCATTAGAGCGGAAGCTTGTCCGCAGCTACCCGAAGACCCAACTGATTATGCCTGTTCATAATGCTGCCTATGGTGCGGTACTGCTTGGGAAATCAAAAATGAGTAACGGGTAATCCTATGAATGAAGCAAAGAAAGGGAGTGCTATAAGTCCGGCAGTTTTGGACTTGCGGCACACCCTTTTTTCTTTTAGTAAACCAGCTATCAGCCAAAATGTACCGGTTAAAATTTGTCGGTTAAATAAAACACGGCCTGCTGCTTCGGGAACAGGGCCTGCAGAATATCAGCATGTCGAGCAGAGGCCCCAGCTTCAGCTGCGCCTTCCGCAGAATAGCCGAAGATGATATAAGAGATCAGATCCCGCTCATCCACTTCTATGGATATCCGGGACCCGGCCTGACTATTCTCGGAAACGGAAAGCCGCTTCTGGCGGTAGTCGAGGCTGATCTTGTCCTCCCCGCATTGCAGCGTTATGAACAGCTCCTGTTCTGCCATCTGGTCATTGCCGTTAAGGCGCTGCTCCAGTTCAGGCTGAAGCTTGTGGAAGGTAGAATACAGGTTGATCATTTTCCACATTGCCATATGGATGGGAACGGGCTCTGCCTGAAGCTGCTGATAATAGGCATATAGCTTGTGATCCTCAGGGAGCATCGCCATGATGTGCTTGGCATTCGGCCGGAGACGGCATAATTCATGAAATAAGTACTGGGCGCCGTCAACTGCTTCATCTAGGTATATGAATTCGTTGATAAATACCTGTTCGGTGTCCTTTTTTTCTATAATGCCATAAGCGACAATTTTATGATGATGCTGAAGCAGCAGACAGTCCGCCTTGTTCCATTCCGGCCAGCGGATCAGATCCTTCCAGTAGGTTTCATTACGTACTACGGTATAGGTGCGGTTCTGATTGAATTGTTCATAAATACCACGGATATCATCAAGATAACGGGGCTCAAAGGGTATAATTGCGTAACCGTCCGGCTGCCCGCCCCACGCCTGATTTTCAACAGCGTAAGCAGTCTCAGGAATTAGTCTCCAGCCGGCCTTCTCATAAAATGCATGCTTGCTGGCCAGAAGTAAGCTTATATCATAATCGGCTTCTCTCATGTAGTCTGTTTGTGCAGCAAGAATTTTGTGTGTCAGCCCCATGCCGCGATAATTGGGATCTGCAGCGACGCTGCCCATGGCACCCGTGTGCAAGACCGCTTGGCCGACTCTGATGGAGAGGGGAAAGATTTGAACATTGGCAGCAACCTTGCCGCCGACCGTCGCAAACCATGTGGTATCCGGGTCATATGAGGTGTCGAGGTCTAATCTTTCCTGGAAATACCCCCGGCCTACGGCAAAACATTCATCTAAAATATCGTAAATCTGTTCAAGCTGTTCTCTGCTCGGCCTGTTGGTTACGCTGATATTTTGTTCTGGTGTTGTCGTCATCTGTTCTTTCCTCCCGGGTCGCCATGTTGAAAATTATTATCATAATTAGATCTTAATGTTGAAAATAAATTTCGTCAACAACCGCTTAGGCGTTGCCATGGTGCTCCAGCGATGAATTTATTTCATTTTAATTGCTAACTAATACATTTCACGAAGTTCTGAAGCATGAGGGGATTGCCCGGTTTTTTGATTCCGGCGCTGAATTTGATGACATGAAGCGGAAATATGCTTTTGTCACCCGGGTACTGGAAATAACCGTTATGTCCGCTAAGCAAATGCTGTAGCAACAATATGAACCAGGAGGAGGTTAAACAAAATGGACGAAATGAAGAAGGGGCTGAGCTTTAAAGAAATGATTGAGCGTTCTCTCGTTATAAGAGAACGCTATCACAGACTGGAGCAGCATCATGGGACAGAGTGGAGTGTGGAAGAGGATGCGCTTGCTTTTTTGACAGATGCCGCGTTAGTTGGACGGTTGACAATGTCTGAGCAGAAGCGTTGGCCCAAAGGTGGTGATACCCGGCCTGAACTGGAGCATAAGCTTAGCGAGTGTATCTGGTGGCTTATTATTCTGTCGGAGCGGATGGAGATTGATATCAGTGAATCCATGGAAGTATTCCTGTCAACCTTAGAGAAGCAGCTACGAGGCTGAAGGTATCTTGGAGGGCTACCATCCGACACATCGCAAGATATTGATGATTGATCAGGGAATTCTAAAGCTTTATGATCATATCATGCAACACGATGTTGGATGATTCAAAGGAATACGAGTAGCCAGGGGGAATTGAAATGGCAGCACAGCCCGTCAGAATTTTAATTTTCGGTGCAGGTGTCATCGGGAGTATTTACGCAATGAAGTTTATGGAAGCGGGATATGATGTTAGTCTGTTTGCACGTTCGGACAGATTCAGACGTTTACAAGAAAAAGGCCTGCAATATAATGACAAAGGTACAGTCAGAACGGTTCCGGTGAAGGTCATTGATACACTCGAAAATGATGATGTTTACGATTTTATTTTCGTTACCGTTCGTTATGACCGGGCCGAATCCGCGTTGTTAGCGCTAAAAGATAACCAAAGCCCGAATATCATTACGATGACCAATAGTCCGATTGGATTTTCTTCGTGGCTTGGGATTGTAGGGGATAGACTTTTACCGGCATTTCCGGGCTTCGGCGGACAGATCAAAGATGGGGTCCTGTACGCCCGGTTCATGCCCAAGTTTCTAGTGGCTACTTCATTTGGAGAAATGAACGGCGCAGTGACAGAGCGCATCGTAAAGCTCTCACAAGTATTTCAAGCCGCCAAGCTTCCCTACGCTATAAAAAAGGATATGCAGGCATATCTAATTACTCATTCTGTATCAGACATTGCTCTACTGGGCGGTTTGTATTCCGGCAATCAGGAGATTAACTCTATAACACCGGGAACCAGAAAGACTGCACGCAAAATAACAGTTACTTTAAAAGCGTATCTAAGGGCAATCCGCAAAGCGGGTATTGCTGTTGATCCGCCCGTTTTTAAAATAGTCCCCAAACTCCCAAGCTTCATGCTGGATGTTCTCTTCATTGCCTGGCTGCGCACGAACATGGTTAAGGATATGATGATGCCGGATTATGCGTATGCTGCGAATCAGGAGGTTGTGCGGCTACAGAATGATCTGACGGAATTTCTATCTATGCAGAACGGCGGATGAAAGCATAAATTGGCTGCTACCGGATAGTCGCATGCTGTACAATTAAAGCCTGCGAAAAATGGTTAAGTGTATTACATAACTACTGCCTGTACAACTAATTCTGCTTCAATTAAACCAAGGAGTGAGCAACCATGAGCTGGGATGTATTTATTATGAAAGCGAAATACGATTTTGAAGCGCCGGAGGAAGAGCAGCCCCCAGTGCCTCCCCTGGGGCAACGTGATGAAATCATTGAGAAGCTGACCCGCCGCCTTCCGAACCTGGATTACCGGGATAAGGCTTGGGGCGTCCTTGAGGGCGAAGGGTTTTCGATTGAGTTCAACACAGGCGATGAGGAGCTCGTGGATTCCATCATGCTGCATGTCCGGGGCGGGGGAGCGGTGATGGAGACGATCCGGTTGGTCTGTAAGACACTGGAGGCTTTTGCGCTGGATACATCGGATTCCGGCTATATCGACTTTGATCAGCCTGAAGCAGCGGAGCAATCCTGGGAGCAATTTCAGAAGTATCGTGACCAGGTGATTAACAATCATAACTGAAGAGCTTGAAGTGAACAGAGGCGCAGGAGGGATCACATCTGCAGCCTCTGTTTTGCGTTTTGAAGTGTTTGGAAATAACATGCAGAAGGGTATTGACGCCCAATGAAGTAGCATGTTAATATTTTCACGTGGCAAACTAACATGTCAGTATACCCAAATAGCATGTTAGCATGTTAACTCATTTATCCTACTTCAGGAGGTTATTTTGTGGATGTGGCTAATGTTGTAATCGGTTTCATTATGGTCTTATCATTTTTTGGATTGGTGTGGTATTGCGTCAAGGGGTATAACCTCATGGTTGGCTTCTTCGTCATGTCGGTGCTGTGGACCTCGATTGCTCTGATCGGAAATAGCATTCATCCTACCTCCGTGATGGAGGGTAAGACCTTCATTGACGTACTGACGAATGTGTTCCAGACGGGGCCTGAGAATTACGGGAAGGCGATACTGGTTAATATTTTCTTCGGCGCCTTCTTCGGAAGAGTCCTGATCGACACCGGGATTGCCGCTACGCTGATCCGTAAGGTCGTTGAGCTTGGAGGAGACAAACCTAGAATCACCATGTCTCTGCTATGTATCGTTACCGCTGTAATCTTCACATCCATGACGGGGATCGGCCCGGTAATCTCCATTGCTGTCATCGTGCTGCCGATCATGCTGTCGCTCGGGATTCCTTCACCGATTGCCTTGTTCTCCTTCATGGGCTCGATCATGGCGGGAATCTTCGGGAATATCGTGAACTTTAAGCAATATCAGGCGATATTTGCAACAGCCAACGAAAGTTATGCCAGCTACGACTATAATACATATTTCAAATTCGGCATGATTGCGATGGCTGTATCTTTGATCGTGGTTCTTGTGGTATCTAACGTGATGATGAACCGGAAGCTCTCACGGGCCTGGGCGGCCACACCGGATAGCGGAGCTACTGTAGATGCACCTGCTATCTCCTGGATCTCGATCATTCTGCCGGTAGTAGGTGTGGTGGTGCTCAAGGTTCCGATCATTTTTGGATTTATCTTCGCCGCCCTGTTCGCCTTGCTGACCTGCGGCAAGCTGAAGGGTGGTTTTGCAAGCGTTTGCAGAATGCTGTCGAAGCAGTTCGCGGACGGAGCCATTGATGTAGCGCCGATGATCGGCTTCCTGCTCACACTGTCGATGTTCAATAATGCGGCTACCTATGCTTCCCCGTATTTCAAAACCCTGCTGGATGGCGCAATGCCGCAGACCGCGCTGCTCTTGTGTATTGTCTTCGCCATTCTGACACCGCTCGGCTTCTTCCGCGGCCCGATGAACCTCGTCGGCTCCGGTTCCGCGATTCTGGCTGTGGTCGTAGCGACTGCCGCCTGGCCGGTGCAATTCCTCTATCCGCTGTTCGCCATTACTACCGTTGCACCGCAGCATTTGGACGTTACGCAGTCCTGGGTTGCCTGGGGCTTCGGCTATACGAAGGTTCCGGCCAAGGAATACATGAAGATGTCGATTCCTACCGGCTGGATCATCGGGATTATCCTCTGTGCGGTTGTATTCTTTATGTACGGCAATCTGGTGTAGCACACTATTAATGAAGAGAAACGGAGAAATCATATGAGTACAATGGTTAGAATGGGTATCGATGTGGGGGGAACCCATACCAAGGCAGTTGCGATTGATAATGCGACACATGAGATTATCGGGAAATCGTCCGTCAAGACGACGCATGATCATGCCACAGGCGTAGCCGCAGGTGTGGTGAAATGCTTCCAGAATTGCCTGGAGGAGAACAATATCCGTCCGGAGGATGTAGTGTTCGTGGCCCACAGTACGACGCAGGCAACGAATGCGCTGATCGAGGGCGATATTGCCCAGGTGGGCATCATTGGCCTGGCGAAGGGCGGTCTGGAGGGGTGGCTCGCCAAGCGGCAGACCAAGCTGCAGAATATCGATCTGGGCAATAGTAAGGAGATCAAGATCTACAACAGCTTCCTGAATGTTAAAAAAATGTCCGAAGCCTCCGTCGTGGCGGTCATCGACGAGTTGAAGCAGCAGGGGGCACAGGTGATAGTGCCTTCGATGGCTTTTGGCGTAGATAACGGACGGCCCGAAGAACTGGTCTATATCGAAGCGGAGAAAAAAGGGATGCCGACCACCATGGCCTCCGACATTACGAAATTATACGGGCTTACCCGGAGAACGCGGACGGCTGCGATCAATGCAAGCATTCTGCCGAAGATGCTGGATACCGCCAATTCCACTGAGAACTCTGTGCGCGGGGCCGGGGTCCATGTTCCGCTGATGATCATGAGAGGCGACGGCGGCGTCATGGAGATCAGTGAGATGAAGAAACGGCCTGTGCTGACGATGCTGTCGGGACCGGCGGCTTCGGTCATGGGCTCGCTGATGTACCTGAGAGCCTCGAACGGGGTATATTTCGAGGTCGGCGGCACGACTACCAATATCGGTGTGATCAAAAACGGCCGCCCGGCCATCGACTATTCCATCGTCGGCGGCCATCCGACCTATGTCAATTCACTGGATGTCCGGGTGCTCGGCGTGGCCGGCGGGTCCATGATCCGGGCGGACAAAAGCGGAGTGGTCGATGTCGGACCCAGATCGGCGCATATCGGCGGTCTGGATTACTCCGTATTCACCGACCCGGACAAGATCAAGGGAGCGCAGGTCGAATTCTTCTCACCAAAGCCGGGTGATCCTGCTGATTATGTGGCCATCCGGCTGGAGAACGGGGAACGGGTGACGATCACGAACTCCTGCGCAGCGAATGTGCTGGGACTGGTGAAGCCGGAGCATTTCTCCTACGGGAATGTGGAAGCGGCCCGAAGAGCGATGCAGGCGCTGGCGGATTACTGCGGAACAACGGTAGAGGATATTGCCAAGCAGATTATGGAGAAGGCCTATGCCAAGATCGAGCCGATCATCCTGGCGCTGGCTGAGAAATACAAGCTGGAGAAGGATCAGATCTCCCTCGTCGGCGTGGGCGGCGGAGCGGCTTCGCTGATTGTCTATTTTTCGGAGAAAATGGGGTTGAAATACAGCATCCCCGAGAATGCAGAGGTTATCTCTTCGATAGGTGTCGCCCTGTCGATGGTCCGGGATGTGGTGGAGCGGATTATTCCGTCCCCGTCCAAGGAAGTGATTGCCGCCCTGAAGATGGAAGCCTTGAACAAGGCCATCCAGAGCGGGGCTACACCGGAGAGCATCGAGATTCATATCGATATTGATCCACAGACCTCCAAGGTGACAGCTATCGCTACCGGTTCTACTGAAGTTAAGACGACCGAGCTGCTGAAGGAATGCGATGAGGCCGAGCTGCGGGAGCTGGCTGCCCAGGATATGCGTATCCCGCTTGAACGGACCAAGCTGCTGGAGAAGACCCGGTATGTCAGTATTTTCGGCGAAAAGATGGATAAAGCCGGTGAAGCCGGGGCAGTCCGCATCCTGGACACTAAGGGCTTCATCAAAGTGCAGAGAGGCCGGGCTATGGCGCTTAAGACCACTGCGGGTGACTACCTGAGTGCTGTTAAGCAGCTGTGGGAGGTAATGGCTGTGTATCAGACGGAGCTGATTGCAAGGCCTGACTTTTACCTGTGTATCGGTGCCCGTGTGATGGACTTTACCGCATCAGACTTCGAACAGCTGGAGCTGCTGATGGACATCGAGGTATCCACGTTCGAGCCGGACACGGAGGTTATTGTGGTGGCGGCGAATATCAAGCAGAGCTAAGAGCCGCGCGGAAGAGCGTGTAGACAGGAGGACGTATGCAAGTACAGACGAAGCTGGGAGAGCTGCTGTATCCATTACTGGAGGTTGACCATGAAGCTTGGGGAATGTATGCCTTCTCGAGAGATATTCTGAACCGGCGTATTTCGCCGGAGACGAAGCGGGAAATGCTGAAGCAGGCCAGAGCTTGCGGCATAGAATATGCACAGCGGATGATACTTGAATATGGGACCCGTGATGTCAGGGTGCTTGCTGAACGTATGAACCTGAAGCTGGAATTCAAGGATGCGCTCATGACCGGCAAGCGTGTGCTGTTCGCCTCCTACACCCCTCCGGACCGGATCGAAATCATGGAGGAACCCTTGCGCAGAGCGGCTGAGCAGGTGCGGGAGGCGGGGCCTGGTCTAGTTGAACTTTTTCGGCAAGCTGGTATAATGAATACTATCCTTGGCCACGAAATTTATCATTTTGTAGAAGACCGGTTTGCACAGGACATATACACCCGGACCGAGCGCATTCTGCTATGGAAGCTGCTGGGCCTGAAGAATTATTCTACAATACGCACCTTAAGTGAAGTTGGAGCCATGGCTTTTACACAAGAGCTGAACAGACTGCGATACTCGCCGTTTATTCTGGATGTTCTGTTGTATTACAGCTACGATTCAGCCAGTGCGGAGACAATAACCCGTGATGTACTAGGAGTGAGTTCAGGGAAGGTGTAGGGAAGCCGTTGAAGATTATGAATAACAGTAATTCACTGAATGATGTAACTTACAATAGAATAAAAGAAGACATCATGAATATGACGCTCGAGCCGGGAATGGATGTCAGTGTGCAGAAGCTGTCTGAACGCTATGGCGTCAGCCGTACTCCGGTACGGGAAGCAGTGGTCCGCCTTCAACAGTCAGGACTGGTGGAAATATATCCTCAGCGCAAAACCGTAGTCTCCAAGATCGATCTGCAACGGGTCCGTGAGGAGTGGTTCATCCGCACCTCGCTTGAATCTGCGGTGATCGATGAGTTCATCCGCAAGTGCAGCGAGCTGGTAGCAGATACGATGCAGGAACTGATTAATAAGCAGAAGAAATATATGGACAAGAAATACTTCAGAGAATTCTATATTAAGGACAACCGGTTCCATCAGCTGATCTTCCAGACGGCCGGGGAGGAATTGTCCTGGTTTACCATCGAAGAGGTAGCATCCCATTACAATCGTATCCGTCTGCTCTATGGGAAGATGGAGGGGGTGCAGCCGTCCGATATCGATAAGCATGTGAAGATGGTGGCGGCTACCCGCAAGCGGGATGTGGAAGGGATGCGCAAGGTCGTGATGGAGCATTCCAATACACTGCTGGACCGGGTCCAGAGCATGTCGGGGCAGTACCCGCAATTCTTCTGATCATACACGCTGTAAAGATTCAAGGCGTATACCGAAAGCCACTCTCTATGGAGGAGGACTTCCGGTATACGCCTTTTGTTGTGATATAAGAAATGATATAGCTCCTATTCCTGCTTGAGCCGCCGGTAATATAGCCAGGTTCTGCCCGCGAACGAGCCGAAGAGCAGAATGGAAAGGAACATAATTGAAGTGTTCCACGCCTGGAAAGCGGTGATTCCACCCCGTAGCATGCCATCAATGAAGGCCGACAGATTAAAGCTGTAGAGCAGGATCATGGGCAGGAACAGCAGGGTATAGCTGATGGCGACTTTACGTGCCTGCTTCAGGCGGTGGACCGGATCACTATAGATTTCCTGCTGCTCCGCAGCGTTCTGCTCCTCCCGGCTCCAGAGGGTCCATTTCTGCAGAGAGAAGGGAGAGCTGTAGAGCCTCGTCCAGCCAGCCTCCTGATGCAGCTCGAAATATCCTTCATCGGCAATGACCTGATAGTCGGCGTGATAGGTCATGCGGCGCGGACGGCCCTTACTGAAATGGAACCGCGTTCCCCCGAAGCCTACTTTATAGAGATTCCATCCCTGCTTCTCTTTGTCTTCCAGCCATTGCTCCAGCCGGTCAGGGGCGTACATCCAGCCTAACTTCATCCGAGCCATCGTAGTGCCGGCAGGCTTCTGTGGTCCGGGAGCCTTCTTCAAGTCCTGATGGTTTGGCAGAAATACCTTACTGGCAGCCTGGAGCTTCACTATAGAGTAGATTGCAAGAACAAGCAGGGCCAGGGCTCCCGCTGCTGCAACCCAGGTGACAGCCCACATCGGACTTGGCTGAATACGCACTGGAGTATCCTGATTGAAGGTGAGCCCCAGTACAAGCAATGGAATAAGTGCAATGAGCAGCAAATACACCAGGATTCCCATGAAAAGATAGGAGATGATGCGGTTTCGCTTCAGGACATCCTTACGTGAAGGATAGGCGCTAATCTGTAACGGTGACCTATCATTCTCGTACAGGCTCCACTTTCCTTGCTGCAGCGGCTTGCTCCATCCCTCTGCGGCAAGATAAGGAGACATGGATGAATGCTTGGCTGAATGATAAGCCAGCTGATAAGTTAGCCGGATGGGCTCAGCCTCCCGGAAGGTAAAGCGCCGCAGCAGTAAGCTCCATTCCTCCAGACGCCATCCCTTGCCGGCCATATCGGCCAACCAGGCTTCTGTCCCCGGGAGATCATAGCTCCAAAAGGGCCGAAATACAGTTCTCATTGAAATTCCTCCTCACTGGTGACGGCGTTGCGGTGAAGTTCCTTTAATCTGCCGATTTCAGCGCGCATGACTTCCTTCCCCAGCTCAGACACCTCATACACCGTCTTTCTCTCTTCATCGGCAAATACGGTAATCAGTCCATCCTTATTCATCTTGGTCAAGGTTCCATACACTGTACCGGAGCCCAGCCGGAGCCGTCCTTCCGACAACTCATCCACATGCTTAATAATTCCATATCCGTGGCGCGGCTTGGTTAAGGCCAACAGAATATAGAACGCCGTCTCGGTCATGGGCACGTACTTTTTTAGAACCTTTTGCGCTGCGGACACCGTGTTCACCTGCTTCGTCAATTCGTTGTGCCATGTCACGGCAAAAAGAAAATATGTCATGATGTGACTATGTCATAGTGTGACTATATCACGATGCGACATATAATTCAACCTCTGTGAGGAAGCTAAGGGGCAGCGGCACTAGCTTGGCGAAAGAATCAGAGGCTGGCACAATGGCTGCCAGAGCTCAGGCACAAGCTGCGGCTGTGAACAGTAGACCGTCTGTACATACTGGCTGATGGGGGCCAGCTTGCTCTCAACCAGCACCTCTTTAATCTCCGAAGGCTTGACGGGGATAGCTTGTCCGGTGGAGGACATGAATTCGGCTAGGGGGAGCAGCATAGCGCAGCTCTTGCGGTATGACATGCGGTGCGGGAACCTGGGGGAGCTGCCGGAATCGTATTTGGACAGCCTGACGCGGGCGTAGTGACCCGCCAGGACGCTGCGGGCATCGAGCTTCAGCACAGCGAAGACCTCACCCGGCTCTCTGCGCGAATACATCGCAGCCATTGCGAGGCAGTCGCGCCAGGTCGGCCACAGGAACACATGGCAGTCCAGGCAGCGGCGGAACTCTTCCGCCGTTGTCCCAGGAGCCATTGCCTCAGGCGTAATGCGCAGATGGGCATTCAGAGTCGCGGCTTGCCCGGCGTAGCTTACCCGGTGCGCCGCACTCCGCCGCACTCCGGCTGCATGAGCGGGGCTCAGCACCGCAGAGGAATAAATGGCGTCAAGGGCAGCCATGGCGGGCAGATTCACTGCCCGGGTGAAATGATAGAAGGCGGTGCGGAGCGGGCTTTTGGTGATGGCATCAATCAGGGAGGGGTTCATGGGAGCTTCTGTCCTTTGAAGGAGCTGAAGGGCATACTCTTCACCTTGCGGTTCAGCAGCACGGCATTGATCTCGCCTCCGGCCAGGATGATAAAAGAGCTGATGTACAGCCAGATTAGCAGCACTGTTACGCCCCCGAGACTGCCGTAGGTTTTGGAGAAATCACTGAATTGATTGACGTATACCGAGAACAGAATCGAGGTCGTAATCCAGCCGATGGTGGTGAACAACGCCCCAGGCATAACCTCCCGCAGCGCCAGTCTGCGGCTGGGAGCAATCCAGTACAGCAGGGTGAAGACGATGAACATCACAAGCAGCGGAATCGCGTATTGCAGCAGATCCCAGAGCTTTTGGAACCCATAGGGAAGGTCAACCAGCAGGAAGACTTGCGTCTTGAGCCAGCTGCCAAGGACCAATAGCAGAATGCTGAGCAGTACGACGAACCCGATCGTCAAGGTTGCGAGCAGGGCGATCCCCCGGATTTTCCAGAACACTCTGCTCTCGTCAATCTCGTAGGCACGGTTCAGCCCCTTGATGATGGCATTGATTCCTTTGGAGGCGGCCCACAGGGTAGCCAGCATCCCGAAGGATAACAGTGTCTGGCTGCGTCCGGCGGATACATCCTGCAGAATCTCTTCTATGATAGAGATGGCTTCGGCGGGCATGATCTGCTCCAGCTGCTCTATATTTTTCTCCAGGGAGATATTCGCATACCCGATTAGGGTCATGATGAAGATGAGAAAAGGAAACAGGGACAGGATTAAATAATAGGTCAGCTGCGCAGCGATGCCCTGGACATCATCGTCGTTGATTTTCACCCATAGCTGCTTGATGAACTTGAAAGTGCCGCTTCTACTGCCGGAAGTGCTGTTCATAGGACCCTCCTTCATGAATTCCCGCATAGCCTAACCTGTTAGCCAAATCGTTCCATATATATGTATACCCGTTAAAGTAACCTTTAGTCCGTCGAGGTAGTTTTTATTGTATCATACCGGGATTAGTTGGATTTTGGGCAGTGAAAATTCAAGCAGGGAATTTACTTGTATTATACTGGAAAACTCTTAGAATAGTAGGAAAGATAACAATATAGGAATATAAGGAGAGTGTATATGAAGCTGCTGCTGGAGGAGTATGAGGGAATCAGGCGCTGGATGTACCGCAATGCCCGTCCGCTGGACCTGGCGCGATGGAGATTTCACTTTGAGGGCGGCGGGTCTGCGCCGGTACTGGAAGCGCTGTCCGCCTATCAGAATGAGGATGGGGGCTTCGGCCATGCCCTGGAAGCGGACGCGTGGAATCCGAATTCCACGCCCATCCAGACCGCTACGGCGGTAGAGAGGCTGCTGGAGCTGGAATTTGCAGATAACGGGCATCCGCTGGTGCAGGGAATTCTGAAATACCTGGACAGCGGTGTGGATATGGATGGCCGCACATGGAAGAATGTCGTAGCTTCCAATAACGATTATCCTCATGCCCCCTGGTGGCATACAAGCTCGGACAGTACTTCCCACAGTATGTATAACCCGACAGCTATTCTGGCCGGATTCATTCTGAAGGCTGCTCCCAAGGATAGCGGGCTGTATGCCACCGGACTAAGGATTGCCCGTGAGCTGACGGAGCTTTTCCTGCATGACCCTGTGATTGAGATGCATCCGTTGAAATGCGTGGCCACCCTGCTGGAATGTATCGCTTGGGCAGAATTGCAGGAGGAGTTCCCTTACGCTGCACTAAGAGAAGCGCTCAAGGTGCAGAGTGTGCAGTTAATCAGCCGGGATGCGGGTGGATGGAACGGGTATAGCTGCAGGCCGTCTGTGTTCATCCATTC
Source organism: Paenibacillus sp. FSL R7-0204 (assembly GCF_038002225.1). NCBI lineage: Bacteria > Bacillati > Bacillota > Bacilli > Caryophanales > Paenibacillaceae > Paenibacillus > Paenibacillus sp. FSL R7-0204. The sequence continues at coordinate 5,041,191 of NZ_JBBOCA010000001.1, read as the reverse complement.
GCCGCATAGCCCTGAATATGCAGAGCTTGGCGGGCTGCTGCATCAGGAGCTGGATTATCTGCTGGAGACCCGGAACTCCGAAGGAATCTGGGACCTGACCTGGGGCTGGGCGGGGTATGAACGGGAATTTGCCGTCAGTGAGAACTGGTGGAAGGCGCATATTGTCATTGAGAACCTGCGGCTGCTGCGGGCTTTCGGGCGGATGGCGGAGCTGCCACAGGAACAATAGTTTACAGTTACAAAATAATGCAGCGCATGTAAGCCACAGCTCTCCGGATGGAGGGGCTGTGGCTTGATTTCGTGCCGGATACCCGCAATGGCTGCAGGCAGAGGCCGTTACTGTGCGCTGTCCGTCTGAACGAATTCCCGCTCATATATGGAGTGCACGTTCTTCAGAATGGTGCTGCCGTGCTCAGAGAATTTCAGCGGGGTGACCCGGTTCTTGTGCAGGAACACCCCGGACCTGCCGCTGTGTTCGCCGAGGGCCGCCTGATACAGCAAGCCTGCGCCGTGGGCTGGCGCCGGGAAAAACATGCGCGTAATCGGCCGCAGCCAGAAGGGGATGCCTGATTTTTTGCCGCTGCGAAGGGTGTTATTGCCTCCGGGATCCGCGCTGCGGATAAGGATGCCTTCTGCTGCAAGCTCAGAGGCCACCGCCTCCGTCCACAAGGACATGGCCCGCTTGGTGTCGGCATACGGGCCAGTCAGCATCTGAAATTTCGCCGGGCGCTCCAGCGAAGCCGGGTCGAAGCTGCGCTTCATCATAAAAGCGTTGGAGGACGTATTCACGACTGTGTGAAGTGTACCTTTCAGCAGGAGCGGCTTCAGCTCCATCGTAATGATATACGGGACCACCGTCTGCAGCTCATAATGCAGCTCGCGTCCTTGCTTGGACAAGAATAACTCGGGAAAGCTGCCCCCGGCATTGTTGAACAGGAGGTCAATATACGCTTCGTGGCGGTTAATGTCCTGCAATGCACTCCGCAATTGGCCAAAATCGCTTAAATCCGCCTTATAAATTCGCAGCTGTCTGCTGCTGAGCGCCTGCCCGATAAGCGGATCATCTTCAGCAAAAGCAGAGCGGATCAGCGAAATAACCTCCCAGCCTTCGTTCAGAAGTCTATGGGTCAGGGCCAGCCCGATGCCGTGATTGGCTCCGGTAATCAGCGCGGTGCGCGGGGGATGTGATCGTCTCATATTGGTTACTCCTTTACATGGAAAGTGGTGAATGGTGCTCATTGTATAACTTGGAGCCAAGTCCAAGTCAAGCGATAAAATGTGTCATTGACTTGGAGCCAGCTCCAAGTTATATAATAGAACGAAGGCACCATTAGACCAGTGAAACGGAGTGATTCTATGAGTCTGGCGGAAGCAGATCTCCAGCAGGGATATTCGATTAAGGAAACGGCGGAGCGGACGGGTATGTCTGAGGATACGATAAGGTATTATGAGAAGATTGGGCTGCTGCCCCGGGCGAAGCGCAAAGGGAACAGCCACCGCATCTATAGCGATTCGGACCTGAACCGGATGTTGCTGGTGACATGCCTCAAAAAAACAGGAATGTCGCTGGACGACATGCGGCCCTATCTGGATTTGTCTCTGGATGCAGACCTGTCTCAGTATCCTGAGCTCCACGTGATGATTCTGAATCACCGGCAGAAGATTATCGAGCAGATCGCATCGCTGCAGCAGATTGTTGATTTCATTGACGTCAAAATAGAGCAGGGAAATCTGGGCCCGCAGACCTGCGAGCTGACCGGAGACCGTAAGCAGATGCCAAGAGGACGTAAAGCCAAAGCTAAAGAGTGAGGGTTAATGCGAAGCGGAGGGATTAAATGCTGACAGGCCGCCCGTGCCGTATCCGCATCCCATTGTTAATAATTGCGTAAGCGCTCCGTACATATTTACCCTTCGTGAACCAAACAATGAGTACAATTGTTCAATCACGAAGGAGGTGTTCCAGTATGAATACAAGCAACCACAGAGCAAAGCGTGTCCTTCTATATTCCTTGGCCGCAGCTGTGATTATGTCAGCGGCGCTAATCCCGTCAGCCCCGCTTGCCGTGTCTGCTGCACAGGCAGACACGGCACTTTCAACACCCGCACCTGCGGATAGCAGAGGGAGCAGCGTATCGGGCAACCGGACAGCCGGGAATCAGCAGCAACCATCGCTCAGCCGTGTGGCGGTCATTATCGATGATTTCGGCAACAGCATGCGCGGGACAGAGGAAATGTTCAAGCTGCCCGTCAAAATCACCGTCGCGGTCATGCCATTCCTGCGCTCCAGTGAGCAGGATGCCCGGCGCGCCCATGAGCTGGGCTTCGATGTGCTGGTCCATCTGCCGATGGAGCCGCGCCAGGGCAAGCCGGAATGGCTGGGGCCGGGGGCCGTGCTGACCAGCATGAATGACGCCGAGGTCCGGGGGCGGGTGGAGGCAGCGCTCGATAATGTCCCTTATGCGATTGGAATCAACAATCACATGGGCTCCAAGGTGACCGGAGATGAACGGGTCATGGGTATTGTGCTGGAGGTCTGCAAGGAGCGCGGTCTATTCTTCGTAGACAGCCATACCAATTACCGTTCAGTCGCGGGACGGATGGCCCGGGAGCTGGGAATGCCGCCGGTGGAGAATCATATTTTCCTGGATGATGTGCATTCGGCAAGTCATGTGGCGAAGCAGATGAAGCTGGTGCAGGAGCGGGCCTTGAGTCAGAAGTTCTGCGTCACCATCGGTCATGTCGGCATCCAGGGCAAAGAGACCGCCGCGGGCATCCGCAGCGGCATTGCCGGAATGAAGGACAAGGTGCAATTCGTCGGCATCTCCGATCTGGTCCGTGAGGAATGGAAGTGGAATTCCCGGCTTACACTTCCATAAGGTAGGCAGCGATCCCGTTCGCAATGGCTTCGGCGATCTCTTCCTGGCCCTTCGGTGTACAGAGCTTCTCCCGGTCAGCCGGACTGCTGACAAATCCCGCCTCAACGATCACCGTTGTGGCGGTTATTTTGTTGAGCAGGTAGAAGGGCTTGCCCCGGACAGGATCATTCTTCATTCCGTAGAGCTGGTTGAGCTGATCCTGAATGGTCCGGGCCAGCAGGAAGCTGCGCCCTTCCTGGCGGTACAGGACGAGCGGACCATGCTTGGACGGGGATTTCGCCCAGTTAATGTGGATGCTGACCACGACATTGGCCGGAAGCGTCTCTGCCAGTTCCTTGCGCTGGGCCAGATCGCGTAAATGCCGGGATCTGTTCCTCAGCCACAGATTCTCATCGCTGGGCGCATAATCGCCAGTCCGGTTCAGAATCGTATCGAAGCCATCTGCACGCAGCAGGAGAAAGAGGCGGCGTGAGATGGCGAGGGTGATGTCTTTCTCCAGAATGCTGCCGTAGGAGGTTCCGCCGTCAATCCCCCCATGGCCGGCATCAATCAGAATGATCCGCTGGTCATGGCCGAGCATATGCTGGCGCTGTCCGGGCTGCTCTGCCTGCGGATTAGTGCGGGGGGCAGCCGCGTGAATCACTGCGGTGTCTCCTGCCGTTAACATGAGCAGAACGCTTGCTGCGGCTATGATCCGCTTAAGCCGCCGCCCGGATCTCAGCTCAGGCTGCTCTTTTGAATGATGGGAATGTGTAGCCGTATGGGGCTCTAATGCTTCTGACTGTCTCAAGTGAATAACCTCCCTGCCGGAATAATCAACAGCTACTTGTACTTAATGACGGTTTATACAGGTGTAGTCTTGTTAGATTGTGCCTTAACGGCCTAACCTATACGAAGCTTCGGATTCCGGTTTAGAGATCGGAGGATTTGAGCACACTATAGGCATAAGGTCAAGGGGCGGGAGCCCGCCCCGGCACTCACCTGGGAGGTGTATGAGATGGCATCCGGCGGAGATGATCTGGTGAAGTATATTACGGAAAAGGTAGTCGTCTACATTGAGAACCCTCGCGCTGTCCATGCTAGGCGAAAGGCAGAGAAGCAGCCGTGGGCGGAAAAATGGTTCGGCACGCTGCCGCTCGCCTGGTCCGTGTGGCGCAGCAAATGGAGCCGGGGAGGGGAGCGTAAGGAGTAGCGCTTCAGCAGTGAGCGGGCGTTGAGAGGAATTCAGGTGTATAAATGCACCTGAATCTGGAGAAAGCGGACGCTGAGTAGAATTTAGGTGTATAAGCAAACAGCCTTCCCAAGTGGCGTCGTGCAGGCGGCACCCGGGAAGGCTGTTTCAGTATGGAGCAGGAATTCTGGCCAGTGCCAGTCTACCGGCTTGAGCCGGGCAGAACAGCCGAGCCCAGCGTGGCTCCCCCGGGCAGCTGCACCGGCAGCTTGTGGAAGGTGCCTGCCTTCTGAAGGGCGCTAAGCGGGAGATAGCGGATGCCACCGGGACCGGCGGCGGCATAGACTACGGCGGCTTCAGTGCTGCCTTGGTCCCGGGAAGCGCCTGGCTTCAGCCAGCTCTGACTGCCTGTAATCATGAATGGCGCGCCCAGGGTATCGTTGTGCCCCGGGGACTGGAAGGCGAGACTGCCCCGCTCCTGAAGCAGAGCGCTCAGGCTTGCTCCGTTCAACGTCTTCAGCCCGGGTGCGGTCAGCCACAGCAGATCGGCATACGGGTCATCCTCTCCGCCGCTCCGCAGAGCGGGCTGGGGAGTGCGCGCCTGGCCCGGGCCGGAGGACAGCATGGCTGAGGCTTCCGGTGCAGCATTAAGAATATGCTCAGCCTGGCTCTGACTCCAGGGCAGCGTCTCCAGAACGGTAGCATTCAGATACAACGTTCTGTTCTCCGTAGTGATTTTCCAGACAGGCAGCATTGGAGCATAGAGCGCCGTAACCCCGATGGCACCTGAAGAATTAGAGGGTATCAGTCCTTGCTGCACCAGATACTGGCGCAGTTCAGTCATACTGTAAGGGAGACCATCGGTTCCGGCTCCGTATTCGCTAAGCAGATAGCCGCCCTGATCCGCAGCGGAGATAATGAGATAGCCGATCCGTTGACCGCTGTGCATCACATTGACCAGCCAGCTGCGCGTTCCCGGACCAAGAGGGTAGACCTCCGTGCCGGCATCCTTCCATTCCTTAAACGGAGCATCCGCCGAGAGCTGGCTAATCGTCTGGCGGGTGAAGGCCTGCAGCGTTTCCGGCGCTGGAATCGGCTTCATCTCCAGTCCCGGAAGAACCTCCTGCGTGACGGCCTGCGTCACGCTCAGTCGGCTGGCTTTTGACGCTAGCGCCTGGGGAGAGGAGGCGCTGGCAGCCAACAGAGTCAGGCCAAGAATCAGACAGAGGAGCAGGCGGCCACGCCGCCGGAAGCCCTTCTGCCTCGCAGTGATATTCATAGGTTCAGTCACCTTTCCTGTATAGAGGGGATTTACGCTTCTTACTGTTCATTGTAGGGGACAAGCCTTGAAAAGGCTGTTGCTTGCTGTCGCGCCAGGCGGCGGGAGTTTCGCTGTTTTTTTGCCTGCTTTTAGCGGACCAGGTCGCATTCTATGTGCTGCGCAGATGAAACAATCCGTATGTTACGGCAGAAACTGCAATCTGCGGCTCATATTGCCACGAGGTCTCCTGGCGGCGGCGGTTGTACTGCTCCAGGATGGCGAGGCGCTTCTCTTCTTCCGGTTCTTTCAGCAGCTCCGCGTAGTAGATGTCCACGATGCTAAGCTCCAGCTCCAATCGTTCGCGCGCTTCTTCCGCCCAGGTGTAATCCAGCAGCGCCAGCTTCGAGGTCAGATATCCCTCTAGCCGGTCGGCCCCGTCCGTAATCCCCAGCTCGAACGGCTGGACATGAATGTTCTCCGGCAGCCGGGGCGTCAGCTCCTTGCCGGCCAGCCGGGCCTCGAAGTCCGGGACGATCAGCCCGGAGGTTAACGACACCGCGATGAAATGCAGCTCCTCCCGCTTCAGGTCACAGGTCATCTCGACCTTGTAGCAGACCGCCAGCCATGGCTCGTAGGCGGCCGAGAACAGCGTGGTCCGCTGTCTGAGGCCAGGGTCCTCGAACAGCTGGAGGCACCGGCCTTCGTCCCGTGCCGCCGACCAGATCTGCCGCAGGCGCTTGCTGCCGTAGGTCACATCCTCGCGGCGGATCATGCCCGGTCCGAGGCGCGGCAGCGCCGGAACGATGCCGAAGTACCGCGCGAGGATGCTGTCCTCCGGCGCAGCAGAGACCCCGGGCGGCAGCGCAGATCCCGGTGCCTGCGCTGCGCCGAGCGGCTCCGCAGCAGCTTCGGCATCCGCCGCCCCGGCCAGACCCGGCGGCGCTCCCGCCCCTGCCGGGCGGCTGGCCCCGCCGCGCGGGCGGGCCGCAGGCGCCGCAGCCTGCGCGGCCAGTTCATCGTACTTCTGCGGGTCGAAGACGAAGCTGAAGCTCAGGGTCTCGGGATCTACGCCGGTGCGCTCCACGAAGCCCCAATAATAAGGGCGGTCCGTCAGCATCCGGTCCGCGCGCGGGGAGAGCTTCACCGTCACATGCAGCGGAGAGGATTCGAGAATGGTGCATTCGGTTGCTTCCAGATAATCCATGACCTGCTTGCGTACTTCCACGGGCGAGAGCATCAAGGAGCCACCTCGCTTTCATCCAGATCAGCATGGGTCAGCTCGCTGAGGGTATCGCCAATATCATCGAGACTGCTGCGTAGCTCCTCATCCGTGCGGGCTTCAAGGACGATTTTGTACAGGCTTTTCTCCAGCGACTCTTTCTTCTCGAAGCGTTCCAGAATGACATCCAGCCCGCCGATGACCATTTCGAACATGTTGATTTTCTCATGCAGCAGGTGGAGGATATGCTCTTCAATGGTCCCTTCGGTGGAGAGGTTATAGATGACCACATCATTCTCCTGACCCAGCCGGTGGACCCGGCCGATCCGCTGCTCGACCCGCATCGGGTTCCAGGGCAGATCGAAATTGATCATATGGTGGCAGAACTGCAGGTTGATCCCCTCGCCGCCGGCTTCGGTGGCAATCATCACCTGGGCGCGTCCGCGGAAGAGGTCCATCATCCAGTCCTTTTTGCCGCGGTTCATCCCGCCCGAATACGTCACACATTGCAGTCCATGCTCGCGGAAATACTGAAGCAGATACTCCTGCGTGGCCCGGTATTCGGTGAAGACGATCACCTTCTCGTTCATTTGCTGAATTAACTCCATCGTCTTCTCTGCCTTGGTATTCGTCTTGACTGTACGGATCGTCTGGAGCAACCCCATCATCCGCTCGCGCTTCGGCGAATCGGCCGGCAGCTTCTTGATCAGATTCACGAGCGTGACGAACACCGCATCCCGGCTGCTGCACACCTCACGCTGAAGGGTGACCAGGGAGAGCATACTGCTGAGATTGCCGCCCGCCTCCTGATACTGTTCTTTGACAAAAGCGGTCACGCCGTCATACAGCGCCTTCTCCTCTGCGGAGAGGGTTAGGGGGATATTGCGCACCTTGCGCTTGGTGAAATTCACCGGGCCTTCGCCCCGGCGGTTGCGGATCATAACCTTGGACAGCTCGCCCCGAAGCTTACCCTCGTTCTTGGGCTGGCGCTTATCCACCACGAAATTGGTAGCAAAATCGCCCTGATTCCCCAGCTGGCCCGGCTTCAGCAGCGTGATCAGATTGAACAGCTCGCCGAGATCGTTCTGCACGGGGGTGGCGGTGAGCAGCAGGCAGTACTTTTTGCGGAGCTGCTGGACGAACAGATAATTCGTCGATTTCTTATTCTTCAGCTTATGGGCTTCGTCGATAATCAGCATGTCGTACTCCTGGCTCAGCAGCATTTCCTTATGCGGGTCACGCTTGGCCGTATCCATCGAGGCGACGACAATGTCATTGCCCCAGGAATAGGCTTTCTTTTGTGCTACGGCAGAGATTCCGAACTTCGTATTCAGCTCCCGCACCCATTGCAGGACAAGCGAGGCCGGCACCAGAATCAGAACCTTGCCCACCAGCCCGCGCACCAGATACTCCTTCAGCACCAGCCCGGCTTCGATGGTCTTGCCAAGTCCGACTTCATCGGCCAGAATCGCCCGTCCCGACATCTCGAACAGCACCTTGTGTGCCGTATCCAGCTGATGGGGAAGCGGAGACAGCCCGGACAGATGCTTCATACACTGCAGCTCATCGAAGCTGGTAACGAGGCCCGACTGCTCTCCCTGCACGGCAAGGCGGGATAAGCGCCAGTCGCCCCACGGCCCCCCTTTATCCAGTCTAGATTCCAGATCATGCAGCCAGTTGCGCTCAAAAGATAAAGGAACAGGCAGCAGCGGCGCAGAAGTTACCTTCTCTTGGGGCAAGGAATTGCGGAATAATTGCGTCATGTTGCAGCCTCCTCCGTCGCAGTTTTCATATCGAAATGCGTAGCAGTAGTATGCTCGTTTCAGAGAGATTTCATAACCAGAGGGGTATGGAATTCACAGAGGAACGCTGTAATCCGCCTTGAAAGCTTTCAGTTCCAGTGTCTGCAAAAAAACGAGAAAGAGGGAGGAAATGAGCCTTTCTTTTCCTGTTTTTCCGTTATTCCTGCCTGGGGCTGCTTTTTCAAAAAAGACCTCTATCCACAACATGTGGTATAGTTTAAAAGTTAACGCACACCATATATTGTTACAAAAGCATGAAATTTAGCGGGTATGCGGATTTTTTCGGCTGTTTGTTATTGACAAGAGGAGCTTCCGCCGGACAAGCAGGCTGCGGCTGCCCAGCCGCCGGAAGCATGACCTATTATATCCTGGGAGGTTTTGCTATTGAGTACAGTGGAACACAACAAGCGTCTAGAGGGTCTGAGCGAGAAAATATTCCTGGACCGTTATGCCTGGAAGGACGCGGACAGCAATAATGCCAAGGTAGGCGATGTAGTACTTGTCCTGACGAAGGATGATCCGAAGTTCCCAACCAAGGAGGTTGGCGAGATTGTAGAGCGTACAGGCCGGATGGTTACGGTAAAAACCCGCAGCGGCGAGTTGGTGCAGTCGGATGTGGAAAAGCTGACGTTGAACATTGAGAAGACGCCGGAGGAGATGTGGGACCGCCTTGCGGCAGCGATGGCTTCCGTGGAGAAGACTCCCGGGCTTCAGGAAGAATGGACAGGCAAATTCCGCTCGATTCTGGATGACTGGAAGCTGGTTCCCGGCGGACGGATTGCGGCTGGGGCCGGAGCCAGCGAGGAGCTTACACTGTTCAACTGCTATGTGATTCCATCTCCCAAAGACAGCCGGGGCGGCATCATGGAGACACTCTCCGAGATGACCGAGATTATGGCCCGCGGCGGCGGGGTAGGCATCAATCTGTCCTCGCTGCGCCCGCGCCGTGCCATTGTCAGAGGGGTGAACGGTTCCTCCAGCGGCTCCGTGTCCTGGGGCGGCCTGTTCAGCTATACAACCGGACTGATTGAACAAGGCGGGAGCCGCCGCGGCGCGCTGATGCTGATGATCAACGACTGGCACCCGGATGTGCTGGATTTCATTACCGTGAAGCAGACGATGGGCCAGGTTACCAATGCCAATCTGTCGGTCTGCGTCAGCAATGGCTTCATGAAGGCCGTCAAGGAGGATCTGGACTGGGAGCTGGTCTTCCCGGATACCACCGATCCGGATTACGACACCCTCTGGGACGGCGATCTGGATAAATGGAAGTCCGACAACCGCCGCGTCATCCCTTACCGCACCGTCAGAGCACGCGATATCTGGCATACGATTATCGAATCGGCCTGGAAGTCCGCAGAACCGGGCGTTGTTTTCATGGAGTATTATAATCAGATGTCGAATAGCTGGTATTTCAATCCAATCATTTGTACCAATCCGTGCTTCCACCCGGACACCCGGATTGCAACGGAATACGGTCTCTTAACCATTGAAGAGCTGTATAAGAAGGTCGGAACGGAATCCTTCCTGGTGGGAACCGATTCGAGACTGGTGGAGCAGGCCAAAGTGGTTGGCGGAAGAAGCTATGAAGTTCCAGGTCTACAGATGAGACGGGCGACAGTGTTCCCAACCGGGACCAGAGAAACCTTGAAGATCTCGCTGCAAAATGGGGTGGAGCTGTCCGTAACGCCTGAACACCGCTTATTTACTGACTCCGGCTGGAAAGAGGCTCAGACTCTGAGTGCAGACGATTGCGTTTATTTGCAGTCCGGTGAGGGCGGGTTCGCGGCTAAGGATACACTTGGTGAGGATTGGGTCATTGAACAACTTGAGGAACTCGAAGTCAAGGCAGTTAGAGCCGCCGACAAAGAGGTTCCGGCTGCGGTGTATACCGCTTCACGCCAGACTGTTGTAGCGTTCCTGCAAGGATTATTCTCCGCAGACGGAACAGTATATGACCGAGATGAGATGCATCCTACTGTCCGCTTGACCTCAGCTTCAAAGAAACTTCTTCAAGGCGTTCAGTTGCTGCTGCTTAATTTCGGAATTAACAGCTCAATCTATAACGACGAACACAGCGGATTCTATGAGCTTATCTTAAGCGGCAACAACATCCTGGAGTTCAAGAATAAGATCGGCTTCAAGCTGATTACCAGAAAACAAGAAGCACTGGAGCGCATTGCCCGGCCTTCCCGCAAAAATGAAAAGTTTATCTCCAAAGTCGTTGGTATCGAAGCAGGCGAGGTTGTGACGGTATACGATATTACTGAGCCTGTTACGCACTCGCTGATAGCTGGTGGTGTTGTTGCTCATAACTGCGGTGAACAAGGCCTTCCCGGCTGGGGCGTGTGCAACCTGTCCGCCGTCAATCTTTCCAAGTTCTACGATGCGGAGAACCACGATGTGGACTGGGCAGATCTGGCGACAACGACCCGTTATTCCGTTCGTTTCCTGGATAATGTCATCGACAAGACACCATATCATTTCCCGGAAAATGAAGCCAACCAGAAGCTCGAACGCCGCGTAGGTCTCGGCACCATGGGTCTGGCTGAGCTGATGATCAAGCTGAATATCCGTTATGGCAGTCCCGAATCCCTGGAGTTCCTGGACAAGCTCTACGGCTTCATGGCCCGCGAGGCGTATCTGGCTTCTGCCGAGATCGCTGGCGAGAAGGGGGCGTTCCAGGCCTTCGACACGGATAAATATCTGCAGAGCGGCTTCATGCGGAATATCACCGAGGTCTACCCGGAAGTGGGCGAGTCGATCCGCAAACATGGTATGCGTAACGTAACTGTGATTACCCAGGCCCCTACCGGCAGCACGGGAACTATGGTCGGCACCTCCACAGGAATCGAACCGTATTTCGCCTTCAAATATTTCCGCCAGAGCCGTCTCGGCTATGACGAGCAATTCGTACCTATTGCCCAGGAATGGCTGGAAGCCCATCCGGGAGAGGAACTGCCGGACTACTTCGTCACCTCGATGGACCTGTCCGCTAAGGATCATATCCGGGCGCAGGCCGCTATTCAGCGCTGGGTGGATAGCTCCATCTCCAAGACCGCGAACTGCCCGTCTGACTTCACGGTGGAAGAGACCGCCGAGCTGTATGAAATGGCCTTTGATCTGGGCTGCAAAGGCGTGACGATCTACCGTGACGGCAGCCGTGATGTGCAGGTGCTGGAGACGGCGAAGAAGGAAGAGAAGAAGGATACTGCGGCAGAAGTTAAGCCAGTGGAAGCCAAGGAAGCAGCACCGGAAGCTACGGTTAATGTCACGGCAAAACCAATGACTATGGAAGCTGCTCCGGGTCTACAGCCGGGGACCAGCGGAGTAGACAAGCAATACAAGAAGCGTCCGCAGGTGCTGCGCGGTGCGACCTATAAGATCAACACGCCGTTCGGCATGGCGTATATCACGATCAACGATCTTGATGGTATCCCGGCCGAAATTTTCCTGAATGTGGGCAAGGCTGGCTCTGACGTCTTCGCCATGGCGGAAGCCCTGGGCCGCGTCTGCTCGCTATTCCTGCGCTACGGAGATCACGGTGAGAAGGTCGGCCTGCTGATCAAGCACCTCAAGGGCATCGGCGGTTCCGGCGCCATCGGCTTCGGTGCGAACCGCGTCGAGTCCATCGCCGACGCGGTGGCGAAGGCCCTGGAGACCCATGTGCTGAATAACGCCCATGACGATCATATTCCTGCGCCAATCGCAGCAACGCTGGAGCTTGATTTCAACGAGGCGCTGAACGCCGAGCTGAAATCCACGGTTCCTGCGGCGGCTACCAACGATAGCCACGGCGGTCATGACGCACATAGCCACGCCACCGCTTCGCGGGATCTTTGCCCTTCCTGCGGCAGCGCCTCGCTGATTAATATTGAGGGCTGTAAGACTTGTGGGAATTGTGGGTATAGCCGGTGCGGGTGAGGGCGGACTTGAATTCCATGATTAATTAAAAATTGTGAAATTCCATAATTAAATGGAATTGTAACAGAATTCAATGCACTGAAATTCCATAATTCAATGGAATTTGAATATTTATGCATAATTATTTTTTACCTTTCAACATCTTGAACACGACAATATATTTCATTATGTTGCCGTGTTCTTTTGTTTATTTAATGAATACAAGGGCTTTCATGAATTTCTAAAAAACATTCAATTATAGACTGACTATCTTTTTAGATCATTAGAAAAAATAAAACTAAACAATATATAGTGTATAAAGTAAATAGAACACTATATGTAGTTGAAGTAACTGATTATATTTGCTATAATTCAATAAATGGGAACAATTGTTTGTGTTGCAGGTTCTTATTAAAATATGGAGGTATAACGATGGCAAATCTCCAAAAAGAGTTTATAGAGTTTCATGATTTAATAAAGTTGAAAATTGATGATGAGAATGCCAAGCTAAAAGAGAAGAGAGATATCATTTTAAATCGTCTGAGTCACAAAATTTCCTCTGATGCAAAAAGCTATACGCACTTCAACCAGGGAAGTTATGCAATGGCTACTGGAATCATACCCCTAGCTGGTGAATATGACATTGATGTTGGTCTATGGTTTGATATGTCTAAGGATGATATTAAACCTATGGCAGCAAAAAAATGGGTGTACGATGCATTGGTTAACCACACTGATGAGGTGTGCTACAAGAATCCATGCGTAACAGTTACATATAAGGAGAACAGGGAATCGAAGTTCCATGTTGATGTAACTATTTATGCAGTGAATAATAACGATGGAAAAGTTTATTTAGCGAAAGGCAAACCGGGTAGTAAGGAAGAAAATAAAAAATGGGAAGAATCAAATCCTAAAGACTTAATAGAACTTATTTCAGAGCATTTTGATGATGCTGATGACCGCAAGCAATTTCGCCGCATAATTCGCTTTCTTAAAAGATGGAAAGATCATAAGTTCACAGCAGGCAGTGCAGGAAAACCGACTGGTATTGCTTTAACAATTTGTGCATATCATCATTTCACTACTTCGTATAATTACGATTTTTTTGAACAAAAGAAAAAATATGATGATTTAGCAGCCCTTGAAAAGTTTATTTCGGTGATACGGGGGAAATTTAGTCCTAAATACTCATTTGATAATGAAGGTAAATTAATCGTTGATTATTGTATGGAAATATTGCTACCTTTATCTCCGTATAATGATTTGTTTGTAAAAATGACTGATCATCAAATGACTAATTTTTATGAGAAGTTAGGAAAGCTACAGGATGCTCTCAAAGAAGCGAAAAGTGAAGTTGACCCAGTAAAGGCGGCAGAAATACTTGAAAAGCAATTTGGTGATGATTTTCCAATCCCGCCTAAGCCCACTACTGGGAAGACACAGTCGAGGGTAATTGGTACTTCTAACGATTCGGCATAGGTGAATTTATGGAAATCTATTTTGAATTTCTTCAAGAATATGGAAGAGACCTAATTACTGACTTAGAAAGAATGGAAGTTAATGAACCAAATGGCTATGTCTTAAAAGGAACTGTTATAGTTAATAACAAAGGCGTACCTATATTACTATCAATTCCAGACGAATTTCCGAGGAAACTTCCTGAAATTTTTCTTCAAAATTATGATTGCCTTGGATTCATCCCTCATGTTGAAAAGAACGGAAAAATCTGTTTTGTTCAACAAGAGGGAGTTTTTTTTGATCAGGATTTCCCTGGAGATCTACTTCTTGAATCAATTAAATTAAGTATTTCTACACTGGAGAAAGGGGAGAGTGGCGAAAATAGATTTGATTTCATTAAAGAGTTCGAAAGTTATTGGTTAGGTCAACCTAATATAATACTTTCTGACTCTATAATGAACCTAAATGATAAAGTAAAATTAATCACTGTTTGGAAAAGTGTGAAGGGCCATAGGGAGACGCTTCTAGCATCTGATAGTCAATTAGAAGCTAAAAGACACTTTGAGAAAGTTCTAAAGCAAGATTTCAAGGATGCCAAGCCTTTTACAGGAATATATATTCCTCTTGAAAATCACGATGGAATTTATCCCCCCGGATATGATGATAATTGGACTGCCTCTAAGCTTAGGGATGTAGTCTTTAATCACATAAACGTAGGGAATAAAAACAAGATATACAAATTGTTGAGGAACAAATTAATAAGTACCAATCCAGGATTTATAGTCATTTCAATTCCTCATGTGGATAGAAATACAACTTTGATAGGCTTTAACTTCACGCTAAACAAGTATAAGGGAAGACCAAACAGAAGAAAGAGTCACCTAAAGTACTGGATGCACCCGTTACACCATTTTTCAGGTAATACAAAGTTACTTCCAATCCACTTTTTTAGACACAATGTCGATTACATGAGAATTAGAGGCGGGGCAATTCCGGTTATGTCCAGCAGGCATGTAGTTATTGCCGGAATTGGATCAGTGGGAAGCCGTATTGCTATGGAAGTTATACGAAGTGGTGTTAATAAACTCACTCTGATTGATCCTGATGTGCTTAGCTTGGATAATATTTATCGAAATGAATTAGGCGCTGATAAGGTATATTTGCGTGCGAAAAATAAAGAACAAGTAAGTACTCAACCTTCTATGAAAACAAGGGCATTAGCAGAAGAAATCAAGGCAAAGTTTCCACATGTTCAAGTTTATGAGCTTCCTAACACACTAGAAGAAGCACTGATTGAGGAACTAATTGATATAAGTGAAGTGGATTTGATTATAGTTGCAACAGGGGATTCGAGCGGTGAAGTATTCATTAACAAGTTTCTTCAGGATGAGATTAGTGCACCACCGACAGTGTTTACTTGGCTTGACCCCTTAGGAATAGGAGGACATGCATTACTGACGTTAAATAAAAATAGAACTGGATGTTTCAAATGTTTATTACATCGAGAGACCTTATACGGGCCGATGGTAAATAAAGCTTCATTTGCACAATCAGGGCAAAATTTCGTGAAAACGATGTCAGGTTGCTCTTCGGCTTTTACTCCTTTCAGTTCGCTGGATGCTGTACAAACTGCTGTACTTGCAACAAGGCTGGCAGTGAATGTATTGATGGGGAAGGAAGAAGATAATCCTCTATTATCTTGGAAGGGGAACGCAGAAGAATTTTTATCATCAGGGTATAAACTTTCGAGCAGATATTTAAAATCCACTGTAGAGGATTTATACACTTATAGGTATCACTATAAGGACGACAGTTGTCCAGTATGCCATAAGCGTATATAGAGAAGATCTAATGAAAAGTTTAGTATTTTCAGCACCTAATGAGGGCCGAGTGAAGATATCAGAAGAACCACTTAAAATAATGAATTCATACTGCCAATCAAAGCGTACAGATGCTGAAGCAGGTGGTATGTTATTTGGTCGTTTTATTATTGATTCAAATGATATTGTAATTGATGACCTATCTGTACCTATGAAAGGTGATATTAGAAAAAGAACATATTTTCATAGAAGTGTGAAAAATCATCAAGAGGTTTTAAATCTTGTTTATGAAGAAAGTAGCGGCACATGCCATTATGTAGGAGAGTGGCATACACATCCCGAGAATGACCCCTCTCCTTCAGATATTGATTTAAAAAACTGGCATCGTGTTATGTTCATGACCATTACTGAATCTAACCTCTTTTTATTTATTATTGTAGGAATCACACGAATTAGAATTTGGCAAGGGAATAAGAAGCTAAATCAAATCATTCCCTTAGAATTATTAGAGAAGGAGACTATGGATATATGACCCGAAAAAATCTTAGTGACCCAGACAAGTTTGCTCTTTGGGGGAATTCAGGTGGCATCTGTGCTATACGGGGTTGCGAAGAGGAACTTATCTTTACGATCAATGGTATCAATGTAAATACCTCGAACGCAGCTCATATTATTAGTCATGGAGGAAAAGGACCAAGAAATGAATATAGAAGTGAGTATGGGATAACGGAATTTAATGTGGATGAAGTACCTAACCTTATGCTTACTTGTTTAAAGCATCATAAAATTATTGATGCTGAGGGATCTAAGGACCTCTATCCACCTTCTCTTCTTTACGAAATGAAAGAAGAACACGAAGCATGGGTGAAATCGCAATTATCTAAAAAGCAAAAGTCAATTGCTTTTCTTCATAAAACCAAAGGCGGACCTATTGACGAAATTGTCATTAGCAGAGAGCTACAGAGTTTCTTGGTAGCGTCTATGCAGTATCAAGAGGAATTCACAGACTTCACACCGGAATCCTGGCAGTTGGCAAAGAGAAATAATGAAGAGCTTATGAAGAGTTATCGTTTAACAACAAGACAGCATTCAGGAACTAGAGTTGAGATGTTTCCACTTTCCCATATTCCTTTGTTAATCCATATTGGTTTTTTATTGACAGACACGACTCCACTGACGGTCTATCAATATGACCGTAATAATCAAAACTGGGTATTAAGTTCACCTCAAGAAATTCAGAGTGGACTTGAACCTGAGATTGAAATAATTTCAAGTGAAAATAAAACTTTAGTGGTCACTATTGGACTTAGTGGTATTGTTAATTTAGAAGATGTTAAGGCTGTTATTGCTGAACAGAAATTTGATTTATTTAATATTAAGATTGATGATCCGAGGCCTGATAGAGTACTGTATGCCGATGATGTTGAAGTAATAAAGAAGCTTTTCTATGAAAATGTATTTAAACTGCATGTAACAAATAAATATAAGGACCTTCATTTATTTTATGCTGGTCCAGCTGGACTAGCTGTTGAATTAGGTCGTTGTATTAATGAAAGTATGTGGCCATATGTTCATCTTTATAATTACGAAGGCAGGAATGAACCTAAGTACCAATTTGCATTTAAAATATAATTTTAGAAGGGGATGCGCAAATATGGATATTAAACCTAACTTGTGTGTAACCTTTGATGAAAGTACTAGATTGACCGTTCGATCTAAAATTATCATGGATTTAATTCGCTATTTTATAACGAAAAGAGCCTGACATTAAACATGTTAGGCCTTTTGAATTTCAATTATATAGATATGGAAGAGCCACTTGTAGTTAAAATTATTAAAATCTATATTATTAAGGTGGAGTTAATTTGAATACAGTTATTGATATAAAAAAGAGTCTAACTGCTATGATAAAAAGCAAACATTTATTGATATATGTATACGCTTTGGTAATGGGTAGCATTATTTCAGCTGATATACTGAGGGGGAATTCAAGCTTCAGTCAAGGGTTAGTTTTATGGATAGCTATAATGACAATTATTACATATGTAAATTACAAGTTATACTTAAGTACAAATATATTAATGATGGCATTCATTACATATTTAGTGCTGCCTTTGATTATCGCTTTGTCTTCTGTCCTTGTATTTGGTGCAATCACTGGTAAATTAAATATGAGTGTTCCCTTTATCGCTATTACTATCGTATATGCGATCATGTTTTTTCTACAAGGCCAGAGAACAAAATGGTCAGATATATTTATGGAAAATATAAAGATTGCATTAGATATTGTAAGAACTATTTTCGCTATAGCACTCGGCCTAATTAAATCGAAACTATACATTCTTCCAGTATGTCATTTTAGATTACCCAAAAATGACGTCTGATGATTTGAAGCAATTTATGCAACTCCTGGTACAGTCATTGACCTTTCCTTTTATCATACTGACCTCGATTCTCCGGATAATTACTGACTGGTTGCTGCTCAAAAGAAAGAGAAGAAAAGTATAGGGACAGTATATTGTTCGACTACTTATTGAGACATTAAACTGGAATACATCTATTTAAATACATTTAATTTAACTTCTTGTTTCTTCTTCTTCTATTTATTTTTCTCTCGTTTCTCTTAAGCAATTGTTCTGGATTAAAGGAGCCATAGGACTTTTGGAATCGGTTTATTCCTAACAACCACATAATTGTTATTGCCACGCTAAGAAGTAAAGCTCCCCTTAAAGATGTTTGAAGAAACAGTGGAAAGTACTTCGTAGTGTTGTACATGACGTAGTAATTCCATAATAGTGCAATGTTTTTATTCCGAGTAGATCTACTACGAATTTCAGACCCTATGACTACGTCTTTTTGAAGTAGTTGAAATATTCCAATCAATAAAATGAGAGGGACAAAAGGGAGAAGACCGCTAGACTTCAAAATGAGTAAACAAATCAGGTTGAATTTTAGTAGCTGATCTATAATCTGAAAATGAGATTCTAATGCATACGGTTTTCTGGTTAAGAAAATTAGTGTTGTATTGAAAATCGAGATAATTCCAGGTAAAACAACAATTGGTGAAAGGATCTTTCGGGCGAGCGGTAGGCGTAACATTCTATCCCATTGTGCAATGATTAACAATCGATCTTGAAAGTGGGCCATCTTTTTTCTGGCCTTAAGTATATGTATTGCTGCGGATGGCATCTCTTTGTGATTGAACTGATAAGCTGCAGTCTTTTTCTTTTTAATCTTTTTATTCATAATTCTACCTCCACTAACTTGTCATAATAAATACGATGAGTTTATTCCAAAGTTCCTTTTATTGATGTATATAGCCATTCTAATCAGGATTTATATGATGGAGTGACATTTAAATTTAACACTTTATGCGAAAAAGAAGGTATTTTGTACTATATAATAGAAAACATAATAACTGTCATAAAATTATAGAATATGTGAGAGACAGACAATTTTATATACAAGGGGAAATGTTCGTTGAAACGTTTAGTGTTTATTCCTGGAATAATGGGTTCTACTTTATTTGAAGGACAAACGAATAAGAGGTGGCATAGTCCCAAAAATAAAAATCTTAAGCGGTTGAAATTTGACCCTGCCCTACCTAATAAGATATCAGCTGGGCGACCACTGGAAAATGGTGTTTTTTTTATACATAACTTTGTGAAGAAAGCCCGAGTTTACAGTCCGATAATGAACTTTCTTAGTTCTATTGAAAAAGAGAATGAAGATTATTCTTATGAAGAGTTTGGATACGACTGGCGAATTAATATTGAAGATAACCGAATGAAGCTAGACGAATTTCTCTCAGGCTTCTTAGGTGATGAAATTATTGTTATTGCTCATAGCATGGGAGGTTTGCTAACTCATAGCTATTGTCAGTGGGCGATGGGTAGAGAAGACAAACCTAATATTACCAAAGTAATTACGTTAGCAACCCCATGGCATGGTTCTCCGGATGCCTATATAGCGATTATGTATGGTCTTGAAAAACGGTGCTTTCCGGATCCTGAGGTCATTGCCGAAGTTGCAAAGACTTTTCCCAGCGTATACCAACTGTTACCATCAAGACAGATGCTAAGCACTAGAAAACTATTGGAAAAAGATAAAAGGCAATTAAGATGGGCAGAAATATTTAATTTTTTGTCTGAACAGGGTTGCAACGTTAAGGATGCGCATATCCTTAATAAGGATCTTCATGATTCTTTAAGAAATCCATGGCCTGAAGACATTAAACATTATCATATGATTGGCCATGATCATGGAACATTCGAATCCTTTAGACTATCCTCCTTCGATGAAGATTATGCAGATGTAACCGATGGTGATGAGACAGTTCCTGTTGATTATGCAACTCCAGATCCAATATATAATACAGAGGTATCTCATGTAAGAGGGACACATTTAGGGGTAACACAATTACAAGTAGTTCATAACTGGATTAAAAATATCCTCTTTGGCTTTGACTACGCTAATACTCCAGGGTTAACCAAGAATTATACGAAAAGGATGAATTGGGTCGCCCAAAGAATTGCGTGTCCAGTCGAAGTGGCTATTGAAGAAGAAATTGATATTTTTGATGAACCAGTTCATGCATTTACATCACATCGTGTTGGGGATGTTACTTATGTAATATACAACGATAAAGTTGCCACTGAACTCACAATTGAACCCTATGATGAAGGTCTAACTTCCTTAGAAACAATAAGCATTTGTGGTGGTAAGGAGACCGTTGTGAAGAAGTATCCATCAATTGAAGTTGAACCGGCAAGTAAGGCAACTGTTAAAATAAGTTTCGATACAACAGGAGAACCCAAAACAGAAGTTGTATCTGTTGCCAATACAGGGGAGTCATTTAAAGTTGAAGGAGTAATTGTGCCAAGTCAAGTAGATAATCCAAATGAGGCTCCTACAACAAGATGCTTATTGAAAGAAGTATCTGAAAAAAGTGGGAACAAGTATTTCTCACACGATGGAGTAATAATAAATTTTTCAGCAAAAGGAGCAAATGACACAACTATTCTCGAAACGTTGTATTCTATTAATGATGGACCGCAAGTCAGATTTAAAAATAATCCCACTAAGTTAATACTCGGAAGGGACATTGTTGCCGGGAAAAACATTGTTACTTACTACTCTCGAGATATTTACGATAATGTGGAAAAAATAAAATCCAGAGATTTTTCTGTTGAATCTAAAATCCCTGAAATTTTAACATTAATTAAACTACATCCTGACTTTGAACTAAACGTTGAATTCCAACCTTATTATCACGGTTTGTGGGATTACAGTTTTGTTTATAAGCTTAATGATAGTGAAGAAGTACAGGAATATAATAAACCTTTGGAACTTAGGTTTAAAGATGTGAAAAAAATAAGTGTGAAAGCAACTAATAAGTTTGAAACGCATTCGGCTTGGAAAACCATTGATCTTGACTTTACTGCGATTACAGAGTTCA
The DNA here is from genome assembly GCF_038002225.1 of Paenibacillus sp. FSL R7-0204. Taxonomy (NCBI): domain Bacteria; kingdom Bacillati; phylum Bacillota; class Bacilli; order Caryophanales; family Paenibacillaceae; genus Paenibacillus; species Paenibacillus sp. FSL R7-0204. The sequence goes on along the minus strand of NZ_JBBOCA010000001.1, from coordinate 5,020,223 downwards.
TTTGGGGTATTGAATTAAATAATACAATCGGAGAGGTGAACGAGTATTTCCCTCAAAGCCCTGATGATCTTGTAAAAGTAAGTATTGGTAGTTCCGAAAAGGAACTTTTTGAAAAATTACCACGGAATGCGAAAAATATTGTGTTTGATTATGATGATGTTATGTACAATATTGCGTTAATACCAAAATATGATGTTTATTTGGATTATCATTCAGAAATAATAAACAGAGAACAGGAAGAAGTGCAAATTTCATTTATGGTTTTTGATTCTGAAGGAAATCGAGAAAAATATTTAAAACCACATGTGAAATATACCTATTTACCTGCAAAGGATGCTACAATGGACACACAAGAAGCAACTGTTTCAAATGATGAAAAAGGTCTATATTCATTTACAATTTCTGTACAATCTTTGCCGAAGGAAGTTAATAAGATAAAATTTGAATTTAGAGACACTGCATCTCGTATTAGCCCATTAAAGATCAAGGAGTTTAAAATCCAGTAAGGAAGGGGCCGAAGTTATGGGAGATAATGTAGTTTTTTGGATCCTATATATCATTGGTGGAGTACCCTTTTTCGGTCTTTTAATCCTTGATAATCTTATAATTAATAAAAAGCGATTCAATCTTATTAGTTCATTTCCAAGATTGTTACAGTACTTCACTATAGCTGAAGGTACTTGGGTCCTTTTTTGGTTAATTGGGTACGTGCTAAGAAGCTCAAGAGAACACCTTCTTCTTGGAATATTACCTTGCAGTATTCTTTTAATAACATGGTTATCGTATTCGATGGTGATTGTTAGAGAAGCATATGCTCAAAAGAGAAAAAATAATGTTATGTCAAAAAGGATATCCCCTATAATTAATAAATGGTTGGATGATATAACTGATGATACCCTTATTTTGAATGAGATCTTTTGGGACTTAAACGAAAGAAATAATCGTTTGAGAGGGAAAATTGTTATTAAAGTTCAAGGTGGTCCTGCGGTTGATTGGAATCAAGAAGCAGCCGAGTTAAAAAAGCAGATCAGTAAAGGGATTTCACTTGAAGTTGTATCTAATGATGTACTAGTGTACCCAAAGTATCCTAATGCTGATGATCATAACAATGATCAAGTTATTCATTAATATTGCCCACTATAGATATGTAAATCAAAAGAATCGCACAATAATTGGGCGATTCTTTTGATTGTATATTTGTATCATCGAGTGTTTATTAAAAGGACTGAAAGGAGTTTTTATGACGAATCCAATTCAAGGTGTTAGGCATGTTTTTGATATAGTTAAAGCAGCGAGAGACAATCAGAATCCGTTTTCAGACGAAATGATACAACAGTTATTAGATGCAACGGTTTCTGATGAGAAAATACGATCGAGGTATAATAATTTTTCTAAAGGCTATTCTGCTGAAGAGCTTTTCAGAAGAATTTTTTCACTACTTCCGTGGGTAAGATTAATTACTCCTTTAGGACAAGAACAATATCCTGAAGTTTCGAAGCAAAATCTACAGACACCGGATTATGAAATCACTTATGAGGTTGGATCTCAAAGAGAATTAAAAAAAATTCTTGTAGAAGTTAAATTAGTTGATGGAAATAAGCAAAGCTTTGAATTGTTAAAAAATACATATGAAGTACTTAAAAATTATGAAGATAGCTCTCCGCACCCTCTTGTTTTTGCAGTTTTTTGGCGAAATAGATTGCAGTGGACTATAAATTCAATTGAAGCATTTTCAGAGAAAAGTTCTTGTTATAAGATTTCATATGAACAAGCTTGTCTGAACGATCTTTCAGCAGTATTTGGTGATTACTCTTATGTATTTAGAAAACCAATATATAGGAAGTCAAGGTTTTCAAATATAAAAAATCACAGAAGTAAATATTACCATAATCACGAGAAATATGGACAGACTATTTACGAAGGAATTTCATTGGATGGAAAAAAATACAAAGAGATTATTTCTATTGAAACACCAGTGATTGATAGTGCATTTAATTTTGAACAAATTAATTATAAGAAGCTTAACTCAAGAAGAATAGAAATCGTAGAGAAGGTAATTCTTAATGATTCCGTTTATGTTTATAAATTATCGTCGTTAATCTTGGGTTTCCTTATGAAGATATATTATTACAACAAAGATGACATGTATTATCAAGATAATTTTATTGTGGAGAATGCATTTAATATCGTCGATACAGTTAGAAGAACTTGCGGCGGCGAAAAGTTTTACCTTCTTCCTCAAAATAAGCAAGAAAAGACACGTAATCTGATGAAGGATCAGTTTGGAAATGCACCTCATATATATAAAATGTACAATAGTAACGAATTGTTGGACGGTCCAATTTTGTGTAGCCATGAGCCTTTCTGAATAAATAAAGGATATACAAGATGGTGGGGAAAACTTTTCATATGCATAAAATTCATTTGACAAAACCTCCATTGTATTATGATGAATATCATGCATATGGTATTGTTTTTTCATCAGCGGGATTTTGCGCTTTCTTTGAGCCATTTTAGGATTTTTTAAAGACGGAGTAACCGCTTTTTCATTTTTGGTGAGCCATCATTCCTAATAGATTAAGGGTATTAACTCTCTTTTTTTGCAGCTTTGGTGATCCACCACAATTACAATAAAATTTTATTTTTATAAAGCAAGCAACAAACTATATAAACAGTCCCGGTGAGAGTCTTTTATATTTCATCGGGACTGTTTGTATTTTTATTTAACTAACGCTACGGCTCAGGTTATGGAGATATGAGATTTTGTATCTGCTGCCATTCTTTTCACGGGTTTAGTCTGATTCTAACATATTCCCGGGGGAGATAGGGTACGCTAATGGGAACCGGATCAGTGAAGCTTTCGGTACGGAAACTAAATTCTTCAAAGGAAAAGCTGCTTGTTTGCGGTACTGCCGTATTAGGAGTTAATAACTTATCCATTTTCCAGCCAAGTAGTAACATAGCGGCGAACAGGGAAATGCAGCATATTATTTTACGTATTAACATGAGGAATTCCTCCTTTTCACACAGCCTCCCCTGAGGCTTCCATGAGTATTCACCGCAAATTGCCTTTACTTTCGCCTTCGATGACTATATAATTGCAATAATTGTATACGGAGTTAACCGGAGGAGCCTGCCAACAGCGGGCTCTTTTTGTGTTTTTTACCTGGAATAAATTTACTGCTGTGGAGGGTTTGAAATGGAAATGGAAATGAACAATGAGAGCATCATGGTGTGTGTGCATTATGGGCCGCACGGGCAGCGGTTGATACAGCGGGGAGGACAATTGGCCAGGTTGCTCAATGCCCCGTTGATGGTACTCACTGTAGATGCATCCGGGGAGAATGAATACAACAGGGAGAAGCAGCAGTACTTGTCTGGCTGGGAGCATCAGACCAAGGAGGCTGGCGGACAATTTGTGATCCGCAAATGTAACGGCAAAAAAACGGTTGATGTGATTGTGGAGACTGCAAAGGATAACAAAATTACACAAATTGTACTCGGACAGTCAAGCCAAACGCTGTGGCAGGAGATTACACGGGGAAGCTTCATTAATGAGCTGCTGGAGCGGATGGGTCCGATTGATCTTCATATCGTTGCGGTCCAGCGGTATCCGGAGCTGCTCGAGCAGTCCCATGAGCAAGGGTTCTCTGCTTATTTGGTCAAAGAAGGCGACCGCCATATCCTTATGGATGAACCGGATGGGAATGAAGCCATGAAGGGGGTTTTCTTTCGTGAGCTTGATACAGATTTCAATACCGGCCTGTTCAAAATCGTCAGCAACGGCGAAGCGCAATATTTGAGAATTGTACAGAACGAATGGGTGAAGCCCCGTTAAGAGGATTATACAAACTAGAAAGGGGGCTTAAGCCTTGCTGCATATGATTATCCTGCTTCCGTTTTTGCTTGCTGCGCTAATGCTGCTGCTGAAGCAAAATAAACGGTTTCACTTGGGCTGGATCGCTCTGCCCCTTCCCGCAGCTCTCTTTATTTATTTCCTGACGAGAATTCCAGCCATCCGGGCAGGAGAGCCTATTGTGAACAGTATCACTTGGATGCCGTCCTTTGGGGTAAATATTTCGCTCGTGCTGGATGGGCTCAGCTTGCTCTTTGTCCTGCTGATTACCGGAATGGGTGCCCTGGTTGTTCTATATTCGATTTATTATCTCGATAAGCTCATGGAGGGAATCCGCCAGTTTTATATATACCTGCTCCTGTTCATGGGAGCCATGTTAGGAGTGGTGCTGTCAGATAATCTGATGGTGCTGTACGGGTTCTGGGAACTGACGAGCATATCTTCGTTCCTGCTCATTGCCTTCTGGCACCGCCGGGAAAGATCCTCCTATGGAGCAATGAAGTCCATGCTGATCACGGTGTTCGGCGGTCTGGCGATGCTTGCTGGATTCAATCTGCTATATGTAATGACCGGCACCTATAGTATCCGCGAGATTATTGCACAGGCAGGGACCTTAACAGAAAGTGGAATGTTTATCCCGTCCATGCTGCTTATTCTCCTGGGAGCCTTTACGAAATCCGCCCAATTTCCGTTCCATATCTGGCTGCCTGATGCCATGGAAGCGCCGACTCCGGTCAGTGCGTATCTTCACTCGGCGACCATGGTTAAGGCGGGGATCTATCTGGTAGCGCGGCTCACCCCGCTGTATGCCGGACAATCCGAGTGGTTCTGGCTGGTTTCTGTCACAGGACTGGTAACTCTGATCTATGGGTCGTTCAAAGCCATCCGGCAAACCGATCTCAAGGCCTTACTTGCATACTCCACGATCAGTCAACTCGGCTTGATCATGTCTTTGCTAGGACTCGGGTCGGCGGCAGCCTTCTTTACCGGTACGGGGGATGCGGTTTTCTATACGATGGCTACTACAGCTGCGCTCTTTCATCTCATTAACCATGCTGTATTTAAAGGCAGTCTGTTTATGGTTGTGGGCATCATTGACCATGAGACGGGTACCCGTGATCTGCGCAAGCTTGGAGGGCTTATGTCTCTCATGCCGGTCACCTTCTCTATCGCATTGATCGGGACATTCTCTATGGCCGGATTGCCGCCATTCAGCGGATTCCTTAGTAAAGAAATGTTCTTCACTTCTGTACTCAATATCCGGGAGTTTGACATCCTGAGCTCAGGATACTGGACACAGCTCTTTCCGGTGATTGCCTGGATTGCCAGTGTATTTACCTTTGTATACAGCATGATCTTTGTCTTCAAGACCTTCCGCGGCAAGCTGAGGGAAGACAAACTGGATAAAGTTCCGCATGAAGCTCCACTGGGTCTCTTACTGTCACCCGTGATTCTGATTTCACTTGCAGTAGTGTTCGCTTTCTTCCCTGATCTGGTCTCTGCCACGCTGATTGAACCGGCGATGTCTTCCATTCATACGGGGCTGCTCGCACCGGAAGAAGCCTTTGAGGTTTCTATTCATTTCTGGCATGGATGGACACCAGAAATCTTCATGACCCTCGGTGTTATAGCAGCAGGTACGCTGTTGTTTAGAATCTATACCCGGTTACGTGTTCTAGACCGTGAAGCCGGCGGAACCAATGCACTGAGCCGTATGTATGACTTCTCGTTAAGACTGCTCGAGAATGGTTCAAGACGCTTAACCGATGCTTATATGACTGGTTCGGGTCGCCATTACCTGCTCTATATTTTCAGCTTTTTCATCATTTCCTCACTCACAGTTCTGTTGCGGCAGCAGGGCATTAGCTTTGGTATGGATCAGTATGCCTCATTGTCTTTTTATGAATTGGCTGTTGTAGCAGCCATGCTGCTGGCTGCCTTTGCAGTTCCATTTGCCAAGTCACGTGTGAGCGCGATTCTTTTCACCGGTGGTGTGGGGTATATGGTGACGCTGCTCTTCGTTCTTTTCCGGGCACCGGATCTTGCACTCACACAGATGATTATAGAGACCGTATCGGTCATTCTGTTCCTTCTTTGTTTCCGGTATTTACCGAAGCTGAAGAAGCAGAAGGAGCCTCTGCGCTTTAAGCTGCCCAATCTGATTATTGCGGCTGGAGCTGGTATCACGATGACGTTGATTGCTCTGGCGGCTATGGGTACCAGTCCTTTTGAACCGATTTCCGAGTTTTTCTTGAAGGAAAGCTACAACCGGGCTGGCGGAAAGAATGTGGTCAACGTCATCCTGGTAGATTTCCGCGGGTTTGATACTTTGTTTGAAATCATGGTGCTTGGCATCGCCTCACTGGCCATTTATGGTCTGATTCATCTGAGAATGGAGACGGAATTGCCGCCGCTGGAGCCCGCCAAGACAGAACTATTGCCGCTGCGCAGCAATGATGTGATTCTACAGACGATCTCCAAGGGGATTGTCCTTGTCATTCTGATATTCTCCCTGTATCTGTTCTTTGCCGGGCATAATCATCCCGGGGGAGGTTTTATCGGGGCTTTGATGGCTTCTGCTGCGCTTATGCTCATTGCAATCGCATTTGGAATGGATCAGGTACGTAAGGTGCTCCCTGTGAATTACCGGCTGCTTACAGCTTCCGGGCTCATGCTGGCTATTCTGACAGCGTCAGGTTCATTCTTGTTTGACGCTCCTTTTCTAAGTCACACGTTCGGCCACTTCCATCTGCCTGTACTTGGGGATACGGAGCTGGCGACTGCTGTCCTGTTTGACCTTGGTGTATTCCTGGCCGTAGTCGGCGTGACGATGACCATCATTTTATCGATCGGAGGGGAGAAGAAATGGAACTCGTAATGGCGGTAGCGGTCGGAATTCTTTTCATGATCGGTGTTTACCTGATTCTCTCCAAAAGCCTGCTGCGCATTGTGCTGGGAACCTCCTTGCTGACGCATGGAGTCCATCTGCTGCTGCTCACGATGGCCGGGCTCAAAAGGGGGGCAGCCCCTGTACTAGGCAAGGCGGATACCTATGTTGATCCGCTGCCGCAGGCGCTGATTCTAACCTCCATTGTCATCAGCTTTGGGGTCACAGCCTTCTTTTTCGTACTCGCATACCGGTCTTATCAGACGCGGGGTACTGATGAAATGGACAGCATTAAGGAGGACAACGAATGAGTAATCTATTGGTGCTCCCGATTCTCATTCCGCTGGCTACGGCTGTCATCCTGATTTTTCTCAAAGAGAAGATCCGGCTTCAGCGCGTGATTAGTGCGCTCAGCGGCCTGCTTAACATTCTGATTGCGGTGCTGCTGGTTACACGTGTCCACTCCGAGGGCATACTGACCCTGCAGATGGGGGGCTGGGCTCCTCCGTATGGCATTGTATTTGTAGGTGATATGTTTGCTGTATTGCTGGTAACGATGGCTTCGATCGTCAGTTTTGCGATTCTGTGCTACTCCTTCAGCAGTATTGGAGAGCAGCGGGAGCGGTTCTATTACTATACGTTCTTTCAGTTTTTGCTGGTCGGGGTATACGGCTCGTTTCTTACGGGGGATATTTTCAACCTGTTTGTCTTTTTTGAGGTCATGCTGATTTCTTCTTATGCGCTCATCTCACTCGGTGGGACCAAGCTTCAGCTAAGAGAAACGTCGAAATACCTGCTTATTAATATCGTATCCTCGACACTGTTCGTAGCTGCGGTAGCTTATCTCTATGCAGCGGTAGGAACGCTCAACATGGCGCACCTGTCCCAGCGTATCGCTGAAGCGGGACAAGGCGGCGTGCTTAATGTGATTGCTGTTTTGTTCTTGATTGTATTCTCCCTGAAGGCAGGACTATTCCTGTTCTTCTGGCTTCCAGGGTCCTACAGTGCACCTCCGGCGGCTGTCAGAGCGTTGTTCGGTGCCCTGCTGACCAAAGTAGGACTCTATGCAATCATCCGCACCTTCACGTTGTTGTTCGTGAACGATCCCGGCTTCACTCATGACTGGATCGCCTGGATGGCTGCTGCTACCATGATCCTGGGCAGCCTGGGGGCAGTGGCTTATAGGGATATCCCGCGGATTCTGAATTATAACGTCATTATCAGCGTTGGATTTGTAGCCTTTGGGCTTGCTGCAGGGACTGCAGATTCAATGAATGGGGCAGTCTTCTATCTGCTGCACGATATGCTGGCCAAGGGACTTATGTTTATTCTGGGCGGGATGATTATATCCGCAGCCGGAACTGACCGGCTAGGCAGTATGGGCGGGATGATCAGAAAGTATCCGCTCCTCGGCTGGATGTTTTTTATTCTGGCGCTCGCCCTGGTGGGGATTCCGCCGCTTAGCGGTTTTGCCGGCAAAATTATGATCCTCCGTGGAGCGTTGTCCGAGGGGATGCTGACGCTGTCCCTCATTGGTCTGGGATCAAGCTTTCTGGTGCTGTTCTCCCTGATGAAGGTGTTCAGGCTGGCCTTCTGGGGAAATGAACCCAAGGAAGAGCAGCCTAAGGTGAGCTTGAAGGTTGCTTCGGCTGTGGCTGCCGGCCTGCTGCTGCTTGTGATTGCAATGGGGATCGGAGCGGAGTATGTGTATACTTATGTATCGCAGGCTGGCGAGGTTCTGGCTTCACCTGCGCTATATATTGAAGCCATAATGAAGGAGTAGTGAATATGGCCTTACAATTCCTGTTTAATCTGTTGATTGCCTTTCTGTGGATGGCGATCAATAACAATGGCTCTGGCTCAAGCTTCTTAGTAGGTTATCTGCTGGGCATCGGACTTTTACTGTTATTTAGGAAATCCAGGTCCCAGCCCCGGACCTTCTATCTCATACGTATATGGGCTGTACTGAAGCTTCTGCTGATCTTTGCCCGTGAACTTACGGTCTCGAATTTCGTGGTCATTGGCCATATCATCCGTCCAAAACTGGCTATACGTCCCGGTATCTTTGCTTATGAGACTGCCTTGGCCACGCCCTGGGAGGTCACACTGCTCTCGTGCCTGATTTGTCTGACACCGGGAACCCTGACTCTTGATGTGTCGAAGGATGGCAAGACGCTGTACATTCATGCTATTGATATTAAAGATGCACAGCTGCTGGTCACGCAGATTAGAGGCACCTTCGAACGAGCGATCAGGGAGGTGACCCGTTAATGATCCCAGTTATGCTAACCGTGGCCATGATCATTCTGGCTCTGGCGATGCTGGCCTGCCTGTTCCGTCTCCTGAAAGGGCCAACCCGCTCCGACAGGGTTGCCGCACTCGATACGATCGGCATTCATGTACTCGCTATGATAACCGTCTTCAGTATGCTGCTGGATACCCAGGATTTTATAGAAGTCATTCTGGTTATCGGAATTCTGACGTTTATTGGTACTACGGCACTGGCCAGATATATTGAACGGGGAGCCGTTATAGAGGATGGAGGGAACCCCAATGACAGGTGAACTGATTAGCTCTATTCTTGTGGTAATGGGTGCAGTCTTCTGCGGCTTAAGTGCCTTCGGCTTAGTCCGGCTGCCCGATGTCTATCTGCGTTCACATGCGGCTACCAAAAGTGCAACCTTCGGGGTATTGTGTTTGCTGACAGGAGGTTTCCTGTACTTTTGGTTCAAAGACGGAACGGTTAATGTCAAGCTTCTGCTGGCGATTGTATTTGTATTCATCACTTCACCGGTAGCAGGTCACTTAAATGGCCGGGCTGCCTACCGTTCCGGAGTGCCCTTATGGAAGGGAAGCGTTCAGGATGACCTGAAGGTGCTGGGGGAAGAAAGCAAGGAAACGTCTGTAAAATAATAGTTGATCGCTGAATTCCTTATTAGGAGGCGGGGGAACCAGGTGGGCAGTCTTCCAGCGGGTTCGTGATCAAGTGGGCGAGCGCATCAAGCAATTCGCTGATACAGGTGAATAAGACAGAGATACAGCCGGGGCTTCCCGGCTGTATCTCTAAGGAGGACGCGGAGTTCAATTTCCAGGGTTCGTTCGAAAAGCCGCGTGTAATAGACACAACAAGCTCTCCATACAATTTCTCAATAAATCCTGCTCATATACTCTGAGGGGGAGCAGCCCTTCACTTTGCGGAATACCCGGCTAAAGTAAAAGGGGGAGTTGAAGCCGAGCCGCTCGCTGATCTCGGAGACATTCAGATTTGTGTTGCGCATCATTCCTGCTGCTTTGTCCATGAAGAATTGGGCATTGTACATTTGGATGGTGCTCCCTGTTTTATGTTTGAAGACTTCACACAAGTAACTGTAATTCATCTCCAGAGAAGCGGAAAGCTCCTGTGAATTGAGGGTGTAGCTGTCCTTTTGTTCAAGAAATTCGATAATTCTGCTTACCGTCCGGTCCGACTTGCTCAGCGGGGACTGGTGAAGAGACTGCCTGAAGAGAGTGATGAACAGCTCCATCGTTTGCAGGCTTAGCGTGATGGTGCGGAGCGGATCTGTTGTATTGTACAGTTGAACGGCGGCTTTCAGCTGCTTCTCGAGCTTCTCGGGGTGTGAGATCCTTCCGTGCTTGGGAAGTGTAATGCACTTACGGAATTCTTCTAATAATGGTTTTCCTTTTAATGGATTACTGTTCTGCTCCGCTTCTCCCTCGGAATTACAGAAGAAATGAATCCAGTACCATGAAGTGCCCGCAGGTGTGCGGGGTTCTCCCCAGTGATGCAGACCGCTTTTCAGGAACAGAAATTCTCCCTTGCGGATGAGATACTCCGTTTCTTCCTCCCAGACCTCCATTTGCCCATCGGCCAAATAGAGGAAAACTTCCCACTCCAGCCTCCTGTCAGGATGCGTATATAAGCTTTCAGTCCTATGGGAACCCAAATCTTGTACGTTCAATACTTTATCGAAGTGTAATATCACGTTGTTGTGCATGCCTTATCCTCCTTACATAAACAGATACAAAATCTGAAAATAGTATAGGTTAACCAAAGGTGATGAATTCAATTATAGATGTCCGGCATTATAAAATATAGATGCAGAGTTCTCCGCTGCACTATTATTTTATAGAAACTGAGGTGTCCGAGCTTGTATGCTAACTTTGGTCTGGATGAAGTAGGGCTGACTGACGGGGATTTTGCGTGCCGCAGAGCGCTCGTTAAAAAGTATATTACTGAGTTTGATACGAACCGGCTTATGCACACATTTAGAATCAATGCGGGAATGGTGTCTTCTGCAGAGCCCCTGGGCGGATGGGAAGCCGTGGAGGTTGGCCTCCGGGGACATTTAGCCGGGCATTTTCTGTCGGCTTGTGCCAAATTCGGATTTGGGGACCGGGATGAGGTTTTGAAGGCAAAAGCACTTGAGATTATTGATATTATGGAGTTATGTGCGAAGCCAAACGGGTATTTGAGTGCCTTCGAAGAAGATACACTCGATATTCTGGAGTTCGAAGAGAACAGGAATGTATGGGCGCCCTATTATACTCTGCACAAAATCATACAGGGACTGGTGGACTGTCACATCTGTCTCGGCAGCTCCAAAGCCATGACCCTGGCCCTGAACCTGGCGCATTATATACGCAGACGATTCGAGAAGTTATCCTTGTGGAAAATTGACGGGATACTCCGTTGTACGAAGCTGAATCCGGTGAACGAATTCGGGGGGATTGGCGACGCCTTGTACACCCTGCATGAGATCACAGGAGATCCCCAGCTCCTTGAGCTGGCCAAGCTGTTCGACCGGGATTATTTCCTGGAGCCCCTGGCAGCCGGTGAGGATGTACTTGATAACCTGCATGCCAACACTCACTTACCCATGGTTCTTGCTGCGATGCACCGTTATAACCTTATGGGGGAGGAGAAGTACAAGTCGGCGTCTTTGAATTTCTATGATTTTTTGAAGGGAAGAACATTTGCGAATGGCAATAACAGCTCGAAAGCAACGGCTTTTATCAAAGATAAAGTATCGGAGAAGTCAGAACATTGGGGGGAATATAACAAGTTGGAAGATGCATTGACCGGCGGCGAAAGCGAGAGCTGCTGTGCACACAATACCGAAAGGATCCTGGAACAGTTGTTGAAGTGGTCTGCTTCCATAGAATATCTGGATCATCTGGAATCGCTGAAATATAACGCGATCCTAAACAGTTCGAGCAGCCAAACCGGGTTATCCCAGTATCATCAGCCTATGGGGAGCTCCGCCGTCAAAAATTTCAGCACGCCGTACGATTCCTTCTGGTGCTGTACGGCATCTGGAATTGAAGCTATGAGTGAGCTCCAAAGAAATATTTGGTTTAAAAACGGGGATGCCTTGCTGCTGAATGCTTTTATCTCTTCAAGTGTAATCTGGAAGGAAAAGAATGCTGCAATTACTCAGCAAACTGCTTTCCCTGATGGGTCAACCTCGACAATTACCATTCAAGTTGCCGAACCTGTTGAATTTCGGATGATATTCAAGGAGCATGCAGTCAAAGCTGTTAAAATCAACACGGTTCCCTGCTCCCCTAAGAAGGAGAATAACTACTTCATTATTGAGCGTGTATTCTATGATCAGGATACGATTGAAATTGACATCAATGCCTCCCTGCATTTAGTTCCGCTAAAAGGCTCTGAGAATCGTGCGGCAGTGATGTATGGCAGCATCTTGCTCGCTCAGATGGGTCAAGCTGCGCATTTGCAGGACCTTTCAGCGGTTACTATGAATAGTAAATTCACCAGACTTCCAAGTGAGCTGCTGGAATTTGAGGTGGTTGACCTACTTGGCCATCCGGTAAAATTCATCCCGTTATATCGTATCGAGGAAGAGGTGTATACAGTTTATCTGGACTTGAAAGGGGAACTGAATCCTGACAGCCTGTTTTCAGCGGCCAAGGATGGAAGCACGGCGTATACAGAAGGATGCCGCGTTAAATATAACGGCTAAGGTGCGGCTGCAAGAGCTGCGTTGGAAGCTTCCCAATTATCACTTCTTATCAGAAGCCTTAAAGGCCATTAAAGCATGATCATCCAAAGCGCAAATGAGCTGAGCCAGCTCATGGCTTGATACTGTGAATTTTGTCCGTATCCATTCCTTAATGATGGCTAAGCTTCCATTCACTAAATATGCGTAAGTAAAAGGCTTCATATCTTCAGGAATCTTAAGCTGAAGGTGATTGTCAATGCTCATAAGTATTTCATTAAGCAAACGCTTTGGGAAGAACACATCATCATTTGTTTTGAACAGCATAACGGTGAAGAGTTCTTCATTTCCTTTGATGTAATCTAGAAAAGCTAAGATATATGTGACTGCACTTTCACTGGCTTCTATTTTGATCAGGTACTCATTAGTGTTGTCAATAATCTCTTGCTCTACATTATCAAGCAACTCGTATGCATTAGCATAATGCAAATAGAAGGTGGACCGATTGATGCCTGCAGAAGTGCATAATTCCTTCACACTGATCTGACTTATCTCTTTGTCTTGTAGCAGGCGAATCAGACTTTGCTTCAAGAGCAACTTGGTTAATCGTTCCCGTTGATTCATTGCGGTATCGCCTCCATGAAAAATTTATTTATGACAATAGACACAATCCACGCAAGTGTCCAGATTACAGCAAATTGACGATAGACTGATGGTTGTTAAATAGACACTGTGTCTGTATTCTGAAGGTAGACGAATGAATTGTCAATACAATGATGATGAAGGTGAATGAGGATGGAGAAAAAACGGGTCATGATCACAGGTGCAGCGGGTAACATGGGGAATGAAACGCTGAAGCTGCTGATAAACGATTTGGGAAAATGCGAGTTAATACTCTTCGATTTAGATCATCCTAACAGCCGTCAGAACCTGAAAGCATATGAGGGAATACAAGGTGTTAAGGTTGTCTACGGTGATTTACTCGATAGGGACCTGGTCTACGAATGTGTAAAGGAAGCAGATATTGTACTCCACATTGCTGCTTTTGTATCTCCAGCGGCTGACGAATTCCCCGAACGGGCTATGCGGATAAATTATGGTTCAACGAGAAACATCATCGATGCCATTAAGCAAAGCGGCCGTGCCGGGATCACCCGCTTGGTAAGTATAGGTACAGTTGCACAAACAGGTGACCGTATGCCGCCAATTCATTGGGGGCGTGTGGGAGACCCGCTTAAGCCAAGTGTCTATGATTACTATGCGGTATCGAAGATTGCTGCCGAGCGTATGGTCATTGAATCAGGACTAAGCTATTGGGTGAGTCTCCGGCAGACGGGGATTATGGGTCCGAAGATGAGCAAGATTCAAGATCCGATTATGTTCCATAATTGTCTGGACAATGTACTGGAATACGTGTCTGACCGGGATTCAGGACGCTTAATGCGGAATCTGTGCATTCAGGATATTGACGGAGAATTGGATCAAGGCTTCTGGCAGCATATTTACAACATTGGCGGGGGTGAAAGCTGCCGGGTCAGTACACTGGACATGTACCGGGTGCTCTATGGCAAGCTTGGTATAACGAATCTCGATCATGTGATCGACCCTAAATGGTATGCAACGAGGAACTTTCATGGACAATACTATCTGGACTCCGATAAGCTGGAGAATTATTTGCACTTCCGCCGTGACTCCATGGAGTATTTCTATCAATGCTACCTCGATAATCTTGGGGCACTTGTACCCGTTGCGAAGGTCATCACAAAGCTGCCCGGCGGGCAGAAATTCATGGGGGCAATGATTAAGCGGACGATGAAAAAGCAGGCTTTGAAGAAGCGCGGAACTCTGCGTTTTATTGAAGACAATGCCATTGAGGAAATTGACGCTTTTTGGGGCAACAAACAGAACTGGGAGGCTATTCCTGCCAAGCTGTCTGAAATGAAGGGCTTCTCCCAGTGGGACCAAGCCATCAAGCTTGACCATGGTTACGATGAGGATCAGCCGGCTTCGCAATTAAATATTGAAGATATGAGGGGGGCAGCGGAATTCCGCGGTGGTGAATGTCTCTCTACGGACATGACAACGGGAGATTGGACGGGGCAGCTTGATTTCAAATGTGCGTTTGGACATACCTTCAGCGCCAGTCCCAAGCTGGTCCTAGAGGGCGGACATTTCTGCCCGCAGTGCGAACAGGAGAGCTGGAATTACAAAGAGCGTGCGAAGCGGGAACCGTTCTTTGCCCAAGTGTGGAACCCGATTCAAGGTAAGGAGGATGGACGCGAGTATAAAAAAATTGTATCAGAATTAGATGTCGCAGTTAAATAAAAATGCTGTAAGTGAAGCCCATGAAGTCGCCCGGGCAATCTAGCAGATTACTGATGAACCCAAAAAACAACCTCCATCCCGGGGTTGTTTTTTTATTTGCTATTTACAGCTGGACCTTGCTCTGCGTTCGGTACTTCGATGGTGAAAGACCATAATGAGTCTTAAATGTGCGGCTAAAATGGGAGACATCGGAGAAACCTGTGTAATCCGCAATATCTTCGAGTTTCAGATTGGATTCCATTAAATACTGGACCGCTTTTCTTAATTTTACATCCATTAACAGCTTGGAAAAGCTAGTGCCGGATACCTGTTGTATAATCCTGCAGATGTACTGTTTGCTTAGATGCATGTATTCGGCTACTGACGATAGAGTTGCTGATCTGAAGTCTTTTCTTATATAATTCATAATTTCATTGAAATGCAGTTCAATATTTGAAAATGAAGTTGGGGTTTCAATGTCAGACTGCTTGTGGCGAAACAAGAAGCTAAACAATAACTTCAAGTAGCATTCCATAATCTGGTTTCGGAATTCATCTCCCCATAAGTATTCACTAAATAAGCGTAGCATGGTTTCTCTTACATCATCGTTATCGCCAGTATGAAAGAGGATATAGTTCGATTCCTGCTTGGTTTCTTCGAAAAGTACTTTGTTAAAGAAACTAATCAGGGGAGGATTATGGTGGAATAATTCAAAAAAAACAGAATCAATATATTTACGTCTTATCATCACATAAATACAAATACTTCCATCTAACATTTTTATGGAATGCATTGTATCGGGGGGCATAACAAACAGGTCTCCCTCTGACAACTGAAATGTCTTATTTGACAGTGTAAGAATCCCGCTGCCTTTATGAATATAGATGCACTGAAAGTAGTTATTGGAGTGCATGAGATCAAGAGAGAAATTGATATGTTTGGTTATGGCCATGTTGAGGTCTGCCAAAATAAGCATATTTTCATCCAGTTCCGTTAAACCGGTAATGTATTTAGGGGTTGGTTCAGAATATTGGGGCCAATATACGCGGATTAATTTATTTTTCTTAATATAATTACTGGATAGAAATTTGGTGTAAGTTGAATATTCCTGTAAGGATAGCTTACCGTCGGAGTTTTCTTTGTAGAACTCCTCTAAATTTGTTAATACCTGAAGTATGTGATCCATCTTTTCTGTAAGCACGGTAACCTCCTGTGTCACATTTCGACCTAAATCTAGTCTAGTCTATTGTTTCATCCTATTCAAGATTACTGGCTAATCCTATCCATTAACCCATTAGATAAATAAAGGTAAGATGAATTGGGGAATACAGAAGCATTCCCTCATTGATTTCCTTCTCAGTATCGGGATGAAGCCATTTATGGAGGTTTACATTACATTTAAGGGTGATTTAACAGGGAAACAAGCAACAATTCGGGTTATCGATGAGTTTCATGCCAATCCAAAAGCAAAATGGCTGGAGCAAGGCAGTCCGGTATATCCTACACAGCATCAGCTGCAGGAATTGTTCCAGGCTGCTGACATGATTAGTACCCCTTTTGAACTGAAGTCCCTTCCAAGCGTGGAATGGATCCTTGAGCTTGCTGTTGAACCCCACAGTGTAACAGCTATTGATATTTGGTAATCAAAGGAGAGCCTAATGAACAAACAACTTTTTGATAGTGGCTGGGAATATCATGAGTATGGTTTTATGCCATTGGAGATGGCTGCTCTAGTGCCTTGGCAACCGGTTAATTTACCGCATGATGCATGCATAGCAAAGCCTAGAAATGCCAACAACCCTTCAGGAAGTGGAGAAGGTTTTGTTTCCGGAGGTGTTGTCTACTACAAGAAGACTATCAGCTTCACTGATGAATTAGTCGGTAAGCACATTCTCCTGGAATTCGAAGGCGTGTGTGGCATAGCGGAAGTGATTTTAAACAAGGATTTGATAGCTACCCACCATTATGCCTATACGGGATTCATAGTTGATCTAACAACGAAGCTCCAGCCTGGTGAGAATACAATAATCATTATCGTAAATGACAGTGCCAAGCCAAGTGCCAGATGGTATCAAGGGACCGGGATGTATAGACATGTATGGCTGCATACGGGAGAGAAGGTTCATGTGAAGCCTTGGGACTTACAGGTGTCTACTTCAGAGGTTAGTGCTGAACTCGCGATAGTGGATGCCAGCGTGAAGATTACGAATGCGGAAGACCGTGATGTAGAGGCAACAGCTGTCTTCAAATTATACTATGGTTCTGACCAAGTAGCAGAAGGTACCGCAAAGGTAACACTGGCTCAAAGTGAAGAGAAATTAGCGGATACCCTGATAACAGTAGATCATCCTAAGCTGTGGAGCACCGATGTCCCCAATCTGTATAAGATGATTTGTGAAGTGTCTGTAGGCGGGGAAGTTGTTGATACTATCCAAAGTAACATGGGTATCCGCAGCATATCCTTTGATCCGAAGAATGGCTTCAGCTTAAATGGAGTTAGTATGAAGCTTAAGGGAGGGAGCGTCCATCATGACCATGGCCCCCTGGGTGCGGCCAGTTATGACAGGGCAGAGGAACGCAAAGCTGAATTGCTGAAGGCTTCAGGATTTAATGCAGTGCGGCTGGCCCATAATCCTTTTTCACCCGCATTTCTGGATGCCTGTGACAGGCTTGGATTATTGGTCATTGACGAGGCTTTCGATGTGTGGCGAGTAGGTATGAGTGCTAATGACTACCACCTGTGGTTTGAGAAGGATTGGCAGGAGGATTTGGGCTCTATGATCTTAAGGGATTATAATCATCCGTCTGTTATCATGTGGTGTGTCGGAAATGAGATCATGGAACGGGATGGTCAGTCAGAGGGCTACGCTTGGGCAAAGAAGCTTATTCAATATGCCAGAGAACTAGATTCCACCAGACCTGTAAGTTTAGCAGTTTGCGGACTTATGGAAGATGTTGCCATTAATATGGCTATGGGGAATTTAGGGGCGAATCTTGCGGGAAACGGTGTCGATCCTGACAATGACAGTTGGGGCGATAGAACGGAGGAATTTCTGGAAGACGTAGATGTCGTTGGTTACAACTACCTTAATTCAAGGTATGAATACGATGCTATCCGTTTTCCTAATAGAATAATTGTGGGTACAGAATCTTATCCTCACACACAATATGATAATTGGATTTCCACAATGAATAATCCGAACGTAGCCGGAGATTTTGTGTGGACAGCCATAGACTATCTCGGCGAGGTTGGTATAGGCAGAGTGGAAATCGATAAGGAAGCTGGTTTTCTTGGGGCTAGTTATCCGTGGTTTTACGCTAATGTCGGTGACATGGATGTATGCGGATTCAAGCGTCCCCAGTCCTATTTCCGGGATATTATGTGGGGGAACCGAAATAAACCATACATTGGCGTTTTGCCGCCTGAACTGTATGGAAAGCAAATTAATCACCTTCCCTGGGGCTGGGAACCCGTTGAGAATCACTGGAGTTATCCGGAATACGAAGGCAAGCCGACTAGTGTGAATGTATACTCCGATGCTGATGAAGTAGAGTTAGTGATTAATGGCATCTCACAAGGGAGAAAACCTGCGGGTGCTGCGGTGAAGCTGAAAACAAGCTTTGACGTTATCTACAGCGGAGGTATAATCGAGGCTATTGCTTATATAGATGGAATTGAGTCGGGGAGAGAAACCCTGAAGACTACCGGCGCTCCTGTAGCTGTAAGGCTTACTGTGGATCGGGAGAATATTAAAGCTGAGTATGGGGATTTAGCTTATATTACTGCGGAAGTAGTAGACGGGAACGGTGATTTAATAAGTTATGCAGAAAATGATATCTATTTTAATGTATCAGGGACTGGTGACTTAATAGCTCTGGGTTCTGGTAATCCAGTAACTGAAGAGTCATTCACGGCTAATCATAGACAATTATTCAAAGGCAAGGTACTGGCGGTCATCCGCAGCAATGGGTGCGCTGGAGAAATTTCAGTCGAAGTAACAACTGACGGATTAACGGCAGCCAGATGCTTTATTCATACAATTTAAAGCACGTACTGTAAATAGGGAATCGGTGCAAATTGATTCCTGTTTTACTTTATACATTAATCAAAAGAATTTTATAAGATTTGGGGTAGGGGGAAGCCATGAAAAAGCAAGCGTACAATCCATTTATTCCAAGCTATGAGTACATTCCCGATCCTGAGCCGTATGTTTTTGACGGTAGAATATATGTCTTCGGGTCACATGACAAATTTAACGGCACAACTTACTGTATGAACAACTATGTAGGCTGGTCCGCATCCGTTAACGATCTTGGAGATTGGAAGTATGAAGGTGTAATTTATGACAAAGTCCAAGATCCATTGAGCAAACAAACAGGAAATCATTATCTTTACGCTCCCGATGTCGCAAGAGGTGTAGATGGGAGGTACTATCTATATTACAGTTTGAGCGGCACACATATTTTATCAGTAGCAGTATGTGATACACCTGCAGGCAAATATGAGTTTTATGGTCATGTGCAGGATAAAGCTGGTCATGTCCTTGGTTCTGATAAGGGAGAATATATTCAGTTTGACCCTGCTGTTCTGGTAGATGACGATGAAAGGGTTTACTTATATTCCGGATATAATCCTCCAGTTGTCAACAGTTACTCAGGCAGAAAAGTAGTGGGAGCCTTTGTAATGGAATTGGAAAGTGACATGCTGACGGTGAAAGAGGGTCCAAAGGTAGTTCTGGACAGGAAGGAAGAGGGCTTCGGGTCCCATCATTTCTTTGAGGCATCCTCAATCCGCAAGATCAAGGGTACGTATTACTTTATTTATTCATCAAGGCATAGTCATGAGCTTTGTTATGCTACTAGCCAGTACCCGGACAGAGACTTCAAGTATGGCGGCACAATTATATCCAATGCGGATATTTACTTGAATGGCAGACAGAAGAAAGAAGCGTTAAACTACTTCGGTAATAATCATGGAAGTTTAGTGGAGATTAATGGTACGTGGTATATATTCCATCATAGGCACACCAATAAAAATCCGTATTCCCGGCAAGCCTGTGCAGAGAAAATTGTAATTGAAGAGGATGGATCAATAAAGCAGGTTGAAATGACATCTTGCGGATTAAATGGAAAGCCATTAAAGGGTGAAGGGACTTATGAAGCAGGAATTGCCTGTAACCTTATGAGCAAGAAAGGCGCCAGAGGATCGTTTCTCTTATTCTTGACAGGAAAAGGGCACCCATATCTTACTCAGGAAGGCGAAGACAGAGAGGGGAATTCCAATCAATATATATCAAATTTCAGGAATGGTGCAACTGCCGGGTTTAAGTATTTTGAATTTGAAGGCACGAACCGGATCGGGATTGTAACACGCGGAAATGCGACTGGAAAAGTAAAGGTCTCAACCGAACTGGGCGGAAAGGCCGTAGCGGAGATAGAGGTCTCCTCATCTGAGCAATGGAAGCATTTTGAAGGGGAAATGACTTCGCTTAACAGGGTATATCCGCTTTATTTTACTTTTGAAGGAAAGGGTAAACTAGATCTGATCAGTTTTGATTTGATCAAAAATACAACCAATACAAATCATAAGGGGAATTTAAGATGATTGCAGAAAACGATGTAAAGGAAGGACGGACTATAGAGCCTGTTGGTCCTGGTGATGATATCCCATTACAACTTCGAAAAGGGCAACTGATCGGCGATAGCCTGGGACTGGCTGGGAATTCGCTAATTGCAATTCTGTTTAGTTCCTTTGCCATGTACTATTTAACGACTATTGCTCATTTAGATAGTACTCTGCTAGGCACTCTGATATTGATTGGATCTATCCTTGGCGCGGTAACAAGTTTTGCTACAGGAGTAATGATTGATAAATTCGACTCCAGACATGGCAAGGTAAGACCCTGGTTAGCGGGATCTATCCTGCCTCTGGCATTGCCCCTCATGCTGCTGTTTTCCATTCCGGAAGGTCTTGAGCTGTCCAGCAAAATGTTATGGGCGGGTGCCTGCATAATCCTGTTCAATGTAGGAACCTCCATGTTCACTTCGGCTTCAGGTTCATTAATACCAATGGCAACCCGAAACCCGCTGGAACTGACAAAGATGAGCTCAGGGCGAGCATTAGGCACCATTGGTGGGGCTATGGTTGTAACTTTAGGCTATGTGCCAGTTGTTGAGCTAATGGGGGGAGATCAACGGGCATATTTTATCGTCACCACTGTCTTGATAGTCGTAGCTTCCTTGCTTATGTTCAATCAATTCAGGACTTCACATGAGAATGTAAAGACGATTAACCGTGATGAGAAAGGCGTTGAAAAGAAGGTTCCCTTTAAGGATGCAATGAAATCCATTTTGAGAAATCCATATTTCCTTGTTTCTTGCCTAGTCCTTTTCGTAGTAACCGCTACTCTTTCTTTGAATAATGCAACCAGTGTTTATTATGCCCGCTATATTCTCGGAGATATAAAGCTGCAGAGTGTGCTGGCAATGGTTGGTGCGGCTCCAGCAATACTAGTCTTTGTGTTTCTTCCGGCTCTGGTCAAAAAGATAGGTGTTCGATGGATCGTGGCTTGTGGGGGGATATTTGGAATAGTAGGCGGATTCATTCGTCTAATGGATACAAGCAGCGTACCCCTTGCCTTCTTAGGGTTTATGATCTCCGGAATAGGGTCTATACCATTAGCAGCGGTAATTACAGTTCTTGTAAACAGCACTATAGATTATGGGGAGTGGAAAAGCGGTATCCGTGTACCTGGGATGATGATGAGTCTGGTTGGTATAGCTACGCTTTTAGCAAATTCTCTGAGCATTTCCGGCATTGGGTGGATACTGGGTGCGACCGGTTTTGATGGAGCGGCAGCTCAGCAGTCCAGTTCGGCAATCGGTGGAGTCTTAATGATTAGCATTTATCTGCCAATTATTTTAGCAGCTATTTCTTTTGTGTGTATGCTCTTTTGGAAGCTGGAGAAGAGACACCCTCAAATTGTAAGCGAGCTCAGAGAAAGAAATGGAGAATAGTATGTAAGGAAAAGGAGTTAATATCATGATTCATGCAGTGAATTTAAAGACTGAATATCTGTTGAACCCTATTGGAATCGATATCACTTCACCGCGTTTGATGTGGAATGTTGCAGACGGAATTAAACAATCTGCCTATGTCATTCAATTGGAAATTAACGGAGATTTGATATCTACAGGTGACAAGATAGAAACGGGTGAAATGTCGGCCAGGATAACGACTGCACTGAATAGCCGGGATATCGTATCATGGCGAGTGAAGCTTTATGATGAATCAGGGGAAGCAGGACCTTGGAGTGAACCGGCGTTTTTTGAAATGGGTCTGCTGCAGCCTGCGGACTGGAAGGCCAAGTGGATCATGGGGAATTACGTTCACAGTAAAAAAAAGAAAGTCCGTTATCCGGTGGATTGCTTTAAAAAAGAGTTTCAGACCCCCGGAGGAATTGTAAAAGCCAGATTATACATTACTGCGAATGGAGTTTATGAAGCGAAGCTGAATGGAAAACGTGTTGGAAATCAATATTTCACGCCAGGCTCCACCAATTATGATGTCCGTACACATTATCAGTCCTTTGATGTTAAGGATTTGCTGTCCGCTCAGAACACGATGGAGATTGAATTGGGGGATGGATGGTACGCCAGTAAGGCAGGGGTCTTTGGGGGGAGTAAAGTGTTTGGGTACGAACCGAAACTCCTGGCACAGCTGGAAATCACAGATGATGAAGGAAATAGGATGATCATTACTTCCGATAACAGCTTCACTTGGAGTAATGATGGACCCATCTGCTATGCTGATATGAAGGATGGAGAGATTGTTGAAGCATGGAGGAAGCCAACTTATTCTTCTGTTGCCTTGGAAACCTCATATAACGGTGTGGTTTGTTGTTCTAATAATGTTCCTGTTGTAGAAAAGGAGCGACTTCGGCCTGAAGTGATCAGAACACCAGATGGACAGACTGTTCTTGATTTTAAACAGAATATAGCAGGTTATGTTGAATTTTTTGTGAAAGCGCCTAAGGGTCATAAAATAACAATGGTTATGGGAGAAAAGTTAAATGATGAAGGGAATTTTACGATAAAAAATATCTCCTATGATGGAGAATATACGAAATCACACCTGCAAAAAATCGAATATATCTGTAGTGGCAATGGTGAAGAATATTATAAACCAAAGTTTAGCATCCAGGGATTTCAATACGCTTTGGTGCAAAATTGGCCGGGTGAGGTTAAGCCTGACGCTTTTACGGCAATTGCCGTATATTCGGATATGGAGGTTACGGCTGAGTTTAATTGCTCCAATGAGGGAATCAACAAAATTGTGGAGAACACTTTATGGAGTGTGAAAGGGAATTTTATGGATGTGCCAACCGACTGCCCTACCCGTGAGAGGGCTGCATGGACCGGGGATGCACAGCTATTCTTTGATACAGGCACGATATTTATGGATCAGGCTGCATTTTATAGAAAATGGATGCGGGATGTATGTGACGAACAGGCCGAGAACGGGTTGGTGTATAACATTACTCCGAGAGTCAGCAACTTCCGCAATTCATTGTCCGTGGAGGGGTCCAGCGGGTGGGGGGATGCTATCGTATTGATACCCTATCGTTATTGGAAGCGCTATGGGGATGACAGTGTTATGAAAGAGCATTACGATTCTATGGTACGCTGGATTGAATTCTTCATGACTAGGTTAGGAAAGTATAATATATTCTCCTTTTTAAAGTTTCCGGCTTCTAATAAACACAGAGCCTACATTGTAGGACAAGGCAGACATTTCGGAGAATGGAGTGAACCCAAAGGCACGGAAGGCAAGATGGCTCTACTGTATCCAAGACCGGAAGAGGCCTCAGCCTATCTGGCCTACTCCCTGAAATGCCTTGCTGAGATGGCCGAGCATCTGGGAAAGCACAAGGAAGCGGGAGAATACGCGGAGATTTCACAGAAGATTAAAGAGGCGTATCAGCACTATTTTATAAGCAAAGAAGCTCTGGAAACTGAAAGAATGGCCAAGCTGGTCAGACCGGTTGCACTGGATCTGGTGAATGATAAAGACAAGGGAATGTTGGTGGAAAAACTTGTTGAATTAACAAGAAGACGGAAACATAAAATCGGCACCGGTTTTTTATCCACTCCATTTGTATTGGGAATCCTAAGTGAGTATGGATATACAGAGGATGCCTGGAGGATGTTAACCCAGCCGGACAATCCGGGCTGGATGTATCAGGTAATCAACGGAGCAACAACCATGTGGGAGAACTGGACACCGGATGCCTCGCTTAACCATTATTCAAAGGGGGCTTGCTGTGAATGGTTGTTTAGTGGTCTTTGCGGTATAAATACTTCTGGTCAAAAGAACCATTTTGTCATTAAACCCACACCATGCAGCGAGTTGAACTATGCCAAGCTTACTTATTCAAGTGTATATGGAAAAGTAACAAGCGGGTGGGAAATAAAAGGGCATGAAGTAACCTATATCATTAAAGTTCCTGGAAACTGTACAGCTGACATTAGACTGCCTGACGGTAATCAATATAAAGTGGGTAGCGGGACATACGAATATGTTACTACAAAGGTGGTATGGAGCACAAGCATGTTAGAATAGATCAATTACGGCCGTGCTTAGATCATTGTTTTGGGGCAAGGGGTCTATTAGAATTTGGGGGTAAGCAACGATGTGGATGTAAAGGAGACGGTAATATGCTTAGAATGGTCAATGTGGAGAATGGCACGGTAAAAGGCTTGCCCGCAGCCGATCCCCGGATTACGAGCTTCAAGGGAATACCGTTTGCTGCTCCGCCTGTAGGCGAGAACCGCTGGCGGGCACCGCAGCCTGCCGAAGACTGGGAGGGTGTACTTCAGGCCCACGAGTTCGCACCGGTCTCCATGCAGGTCAGACAGGAGCTGGATGATAACAATATCTATACCCGTGAGTGGGCGGTGGAGCCTGACATTGCGATGAGCGAGGATTGCCTGTACCTGAACGTATGGACCCCGGCCAAACAGGCGGACGAGAAGCTACCCGTCTATGTATGGTATTTCGGCGGCGGGCTGCAGGTGGGCCATCCGGCAGAGATGGAGTTCGACGGCGAACGGATTGCCCGCAGAGGGATTGTGGTGGTGACGATTAACTACCGGCTGAATATCTTCGGCTTCCTCTGCCATCCTGAGATTACGGCGGAATCGCCGGAGTCGCCCGCTAACTTCGGCAACCTTGACCAGCAGGCCGCTACCCGCTGGGTGAAGCGCAACATTGCTGCGTTCGGCGGTGACCCCGACAACATCACCATCGGCGGGCAGTCAGCGGGCGGCGGCAGTGTCATGAGCCAGCTTACCTCTCCGCAGAACGAAGGATTGTTTCAGCGGGCAATTGTTGAAAGCGGTATCTTCACGGACCTGTATCCGGGAACCCTGCTGCCGCCGCTCCGGGGGACACTGCAGGAGGCAGAGCAGGATGGCATCGAGTTCTTCAAGTACCTGGGTGTATCCACACTTGCGGAAGCGCGGAAGCTGGATGCGGTCTATCTGCGGGACAAGGCAGTAGCGCTTGGCGGGTTCTGGGGCACCGTTGCGGACCAGAAGTTCCAGGTGGGGAATCCGTTCGATCTGTTCGTGCAGAATAGACGCTTGAAGGTGCCGGTTATGCTCGGCCATACCTCCTCGGAGTTCTTCAGCACTCCGAAGGTGCAGTCCTACGGGGAGCTCAAGCAGCTTGCGGCGGACATGTTCGGGGAGGATGCGGAGACCTTCCTGAAGCTTAGCGGCGCAAGGCCGGATGCGGTTCAGGAAGCGGCGGAGCGGGCATCGGTAAGCGGGTTCGAACACGCTATCCGGATCGCCGGGCAGGCGAATGCGGATACCGGAAGCGAAACCCCGCTCTATTACTATAATTTCGATGCGGAGATTCCGGGATGGGATAACCCGGGCACCTTCCACTCGGTGGATCTGTGGTTCTTCTTCGAGACGCTGGCCAAGTGCTGGCGGCCGTTTGTCGGCAAGCATTATGATCTGGCCCGCCAGATGTGCAATTATACCGCCCACTTCATCCGTACCGGCGACCCGAACGGACAAGATTCGACAGGCGAAGCATTGCCGCACTGGGAGCCGTACACCCCGGAAGCACCTTACGGGATGCTGTTCGCAGACAAGGCGGAGTTCTCCAGAGAACAACCCGGCGAGATCATGAATTTTCTGGTGCAGCAGTACTTCAAGAAGACTGGCAGTCCGGTCTGAGGGGATTCTGCTCTTGATAGGATCAGCGGCAGTTTAAGACTTTATTTATTGAGTCTTAGATTGCCGCTGTTTTTATTACTGGACAGTCCCGTAGCATGTTATTCTCTATCAAACAATAGCCCGATAGAGTAGTTTCGGCTGTATTCACCAAGATGTAATAAAGAGTTGATGCTTTCATGAACGTTTGAAGGCAAAAAGGTGACCGGAGCCGATTTACTTAAAATTAAAGATATAATAATTCAAAATATCCACGATTTTTATAAGGAGGCACTAACGTAATGGGCATCGATACCGTGCTGTGGAGCAGACTGGTGACAGGCTTGACACTGGGGTTCCACGTTATTTTCGCAACAATTGGCGTTGGGGTTCCGCTGATGATCGCCATTGCTGAATTCATGGGCATACGCAAAAAAGACCCTCACTACACGCTGATGGCCAAGAGATGGGCCCGCGGGTTTGTCATTTCTGTGGCCGTGGGCGTGGTGACCGGTACGGCGATTTCGTTGCAGCTGGCCTTGATCTGGCCTAATTTCATGAAGCTGGCCGGTAACGTGATTGCGCTCCCGTTATTTATGGAAGTGTTTGCTTTCTTTTTTGAGGCGATCTTCCTGGGCATTTACCTCTACACCTGGGACCGGTTCAAGAAGCCGTATATCCACTGGCTTCTTACGATCCCGATTGTTGCCGGTGCCGGGATGTCCGCTGTTTTTATCACGACCGTAAACGGGTTCATGAATCAGCCTGAGGGCTTTGCTATGGCCGGAGGGCAATTCACAGCGGTGAATCCGGTGGAGGCGATGCTGAATACAGCGACGTTCTCCAAGGTGTTCCATGTCTTAAGCTCTGCCTATCTGACCGGAGCCGCACTGCTGGCGGGTATCGCCGCGTTTGCACTCCTCAGAAAGGGAGTCTCGGAATACCATAAAAAAGCGCTGAAGCTGATGATGGCTGTGGTGATGGTGTTTGGATTGCTGAACGCTCTGGCTGGAGATACGTCGGCGAAATTTTTGGCTGAGCATCAGCCGGAGAAGCTGGCTGCGGCGGAGTGGCATTTTGAAACGGAAAGCGGAGCCGATCTGATTCTGATGGGGTGGCTTAACGCCGAGCATGAGGTGCTGGGCGCACTGCACATTCCCAAATTTCTCAGCTTCCTCGCCTTTGGCGATTTCAATGCAGAGGTGACCGGTCTGAATGAATTCCCTGCGGATGAGCAGCCGCCGCTCCTGGTTCACTATTTATTCGATCTGATGGTCGGTGTCGGGTTTGCCCTATTAGGCATTTCATTCCTGTACTTCCTGTTTGTCTTCTGGAAAAAACGCAATGAGCATAACAAATGGCTGCTTCGCGCGATCGCGTTAGGCGCACCGCTTGCCTTTTTGGGAGTCGAGCTAGGCTGGTTCTACGCTGAGATCGGGCGGCAGCCCTGGATCTTAAGGGGATACATGCGTGTAGAAGAGGGGGCTACGACATCACCGAGCGTAAGGATCCTGTTTTTTGTATTCCTGTTGCTGTACATCCTGTTAGGCACGGTATGTGTGCTTGTGCTGCGGCGCATGTTCAAGGACAATCCGGCAGAAACCGAGATGGAGAAGTGGAATCAGCATCCCGGCGGCAAATCAACAGTAAAGGGTGAGCACGCAAAATGAGTTATGAGCTGGTTGGAATTTCAGTGCTCTGGCTGTTTTTATACGGCTATTTAATTGTGGCCTCTATTGATTTTGGAGCCGGGTTCTTTGCCTTTTATGCCCGGCTGACGAAGCAGGATCATCTGATTAACCGTTTGATCTCCCGCTACTTATCGCCGGTCTGGGAGATTACGAATGTCTTTTTCGTCTTTTTTTATATTGGACTTGTCGGCTTCTTCCCGGATACCGCTTATTATTACGGCTCGGCGCTACTTGTTCCGGGAAGCATTGCGCTTATCCTGATCGCGATCCGCGGTTCGTTCTATGCGTTCGAGAATTACGGCTCCAAGAATAACATCGTATATCTGTTCCTGTACGGCGCTTCGGGCCTGCTGATTCCCGCGTCCTTGTCAGTGGCACTTACCCTGTCGGAAGGCGGCTTTATCTTTAAGCGGGGAGAGACCGTGTCTCTGGATTACTGGGCATTGTTCACTAACCCGTTATCCTGGAGCATTGTAGGCTTGGCGATTGTATCTGTGTTGTTCATCAGCGCCTCCTTTTTGGCCTTTTATGCTTCCCGGGCAGAGGATCAACCCGCGCTGAAGCTTATGCGTACTTATGCGCTGTTCTGGAGCACGCCGACCATTGTTATCGCGCTGACGGCCTTTATTTATCTGGGCCAGCACAATGAGCGGCATTTTCAAAATATGATGGATTTATGGTGGCTGCTTGCGCTGTCTGTTGCTTTCTTCATGCTTGCCATGTGGCTGCTGTACAGCGGACGCCGTTACGGGTTGGCGTTCATAAGCATCATGCTGCAATTCCTATGCGCCTTCTTCGCTTACGGAATCGGGCAATATCCTTATATTCTGGACCCGTTCATTACGCTTGAGAACAGCATCACTTCACCGGCTATGGGTCTGGCGCTGGTCATTGTGTTCATCGGGGGTATGTGCTTGCTCATTCCTTCCCTGATTCTGGTGTTCAAGCTGTTCCTCTTTGACGCAGACTATGTGAAAGGAAAGAAATAAATGAAGAGCAAAACAAGTCTGATCGCTGAGCAAATGTCGGGGCAACGAAAACGGCTTGTTATGCTGACCCTCCTGTCGCTCATGCTCGGCATTGCGATTGTAAGTCAGGCCGGGCTGCTGGCGGAAGCGGTCCAGCGGGTGTTCGTGGAGAAGGCTTCCTTATCCTCGGTTGCTCTGCTGCTCGCTCTTCTGCTGTCAGTGATGGCGATCCGCACTTTGCTGTTATACGGAAATGGAAGAATAGGCTTGGCTATGGCAGCCGCCGCTAAGGCAAATATGCGTTCAGCCGTGCTGCAGAAGCTTACCCGTGCCTCCATGCCTTCAACGCTGCGGGGGCAGACAGGGGGGAAGGTCAGTGTGGCTCTGGATGCAGTGGACGAGGCGGACAGCTATTTCAGTCACTACATGCCGCGGATGGTGGAAGCAGCGATCATCCCGGTTCTGATTCTGGCGGTTACGTTTGTTTTACATGCGAATACCGGCTTCATTCTGCTGTTTACGGCACCGTTCATCCCGCTGTTTATGATTCTGGTGGGACTGCAAACGAAGAACAAATCCGAAGAGAAATATGCGCAGCTTGCAGAGTTCTCCGGTACGTTCCTGGATTCGCTTCAAGGGCTCGTGACGTTGAAAATATTTGGACAATCCCGCCGCCAGCAGCAGCAGATTGAGCGCAGCAGCCTGGGTTACCGTGACGCGACCATGGATATTTTGAAGGTTGCCTTTACGAATACTTTTATGCTGGAATCCATCGTCATGCTGAGCATCGGGATTGTTGCCCTTGAATTGGCTATTCAACTGCTCGTATTCAAATCGATGCCGTTCCACACGGCCTTTCTTGTGCTGCTGCTTGTTCCCGAGTTCTTTAACCTGCTCAAGAATACAGGAACCGCTTTTCACAGCGGGCGGACCAGTATGGGGGCGGTCCGTAAGGTGGAGCAGATGCTTGCGGAAATAGGCAGCGGCACCGGTGCACAGCCGGAAGGGGGCGGGCAGTCCTCAGCCAAGCTTTTCAAGATGCCGCCCTCCATTGCGCTGAATGAGGTGCATTTCCATTATGCACCCGGTTCATTTGAGCTTAAGGCCGGACCCGTCTCCATAGGACCGGGAGAGCATGTTGCGATTGTCGGGCACAGTGGCTCGGGCAAAACAACCTTGCTCCATCTCATTGCCGGACTGCTGAAGCCGGTATCCGGGACAGTGCTGGTGAATGGAAGCCCGCTGACAGAGTGGGAGGAAGACTCGTGGTTTGAGCAGGTCAGCTACATTACACAGCATCCTTATATTTTTGCCGGGACATTTGCTGAGAATATTGCCATCGGTGCCGGACGTAAGGTCTCCAGGGAAGAAATCAGGCAGGCCGCAGAGGAAGCGGGACTTGTAGCGCTTGTTGCCGGGCTAGAGCAGGGTTTGGACACTTACGTCGGGGAAGGCGGCAGGGGACTGTCGGGAGGGGAAAAGCAGCGGCTTGCTTTGGCGCGGGCATTCTTGAAACGTCCGGCTCTGATCTTGTTCGATGAGCCTACAGTAGGCCTCGACTTGCAGACCGAACAAATCCTGCAAAGCTCCATAACAGCGCTGGCCAAAAATGCCACGATGATTACAGTCGCACACCGGTTATATACGATCCGGCAAGCGGATCACATTTTGTTTATGGACCATGGAGTATTGACGGCGGCAGGACCTCACGAGGAGCTCCTTGAATGTGTGCCGCAATATGCCGAGATGGTTGATATGCAGCGAAAAGGAGGTTCAGCATGAACGAGCTGGCGATGTTGTCCAAGGCCATGATAGCAGAGCGTAAGGATATTCTCCTGTCGATTCTGGGAGGGTTTATTGCCGGCGCAGCCGGTGTGGCTCTCTTCTCCGCGAGCGGATATCTGATTTCACAGACGGTCTTCATGCCGCCGCTCTATACCCTGATCGTACTTACCGCGCTGGTCAAGCTGCTGGGTCTGCTCCGCGCGGCAAGCCGTTACGGGGAACGCCTGTATTCGCACAGAGCTACCTTTTCCATGCTTAGCCGTTTGCGCACAGGCTTTTTTGCCCGGCTGATCCCGTTAACGCCCGGTATATTGAATAAGAACCGCAGCGGAGATCTGCTTGCGCGGATTGTCGGGGATGTAGAGAGCCTGCAGAATTATTTTTTGCGTGTTGCTTATCCGCCGGTGATCGTCATCACGGTGTTTCTGGCAACCATGGTGTTCAGTGCTTCCTATTCATTCTGGATGGCCTGCTTGTTTGTAACAGGAATGCTGCTGACCGCATGGGTTGTACCGGGAATCGTACTGCTGGGCCAGCGGGCGATACACGGCCGCGTCCGTAAGCAGCGGGCGCTGCTGTCAACGGAAGTCACCGAGGTATTGTATGGCTACCGCGATCTGAAGGTGTACGGGCAATTGCCGCAGCGGGAGCAGCAGCTTCAGGCGGCTTCGGCAGCACTGACAGCAGAGCAGCAGCGTGCAGCAGGCCATCTGTTACGCGGACAGGCGATGCACACCTTTGTCACATTTTTTATCTCCTGGGGTGTACTGACGCTAGGGGCCTATCTAATTATGGAAGGTGCGCTGGCAGGCGTATTCTTAGCGATGCTTGTTATGGCCTCACAGACGGTGTTCGAAGAAGCAGCGGCCATGGCTACATTGCCTGTCTATAAGCAAGACAGCGAGCACGCGGCCAAAAGGCTGACTGAAACCGTAATGCCTGCCGGTGACTTACCTGTGCAGCCGGGCCGCACCCTGCCGGCAGGATATGCTGTCTCGGTGGAGCTGTCCGGCGTTACGTTCCAATATGAAGAGGAGTGGCGGCCCGCGCTGACAGAGGTGTCGCTGCAGCTCACGGCAGGCTCCAGAACGGCAGTGGTCGGACCGAGCGGGTCCGGCAAATCAACCCTAGTTGATCTGCTGCTCAAACTGCGCACGCCTGTATCCGGGGACATACGTTTAAACGGTGTTTCGGTACAAGAGTTGGATGAGACAGGCATTTGGGAAGCCTCTAATGTCGTATTGCAGCAAAGTCATTTTTTCCGCGGAACGGTTCGAGACAATCTGTTGCTGAATGGAGAAGAACAGTCTGACGAAGCATTGTTAGAAGCTCTCGCGAAGGCCCAACTGCCGGATGTGGCATTAACCGATGTTGTATTCGAAAAAGGAGAGAACCTGTCCGACGGCGAGAAGCAGCGTCTGGCTCTGGCGCGGGTTATGCTCCGCAAAGGGCGGTTATGGCTGCTGGATGAACCGACCTCTTCGCTGGATTATGTAACGGAAGAGCGCGTGTTAACCCATCTCTACGAACAGTCCGCCGGAGATACTTTACTGCTCATTTGCCACCGGCTTACCGGACTGGAAGGTATGGACAGGATTATCGTCATGGAGCAAGGCAGGGTCATCGAAACAGGTTCATATGCGGAGCTAATGGAGCAAAAGGGCTACTTGTACCGTATGAAGCAGATTGAGCTGCAGATGATTGGAGAGCAATAGTGAATTCTCATTCACATTTACACGACAGCATGTAATTTGATGCTGTCGTGTTTTAAGTTTAGTTAAAATGATTTTGAATTTAAGTAATCGTAAAGTGGCTGTGGATTCCAGATTTGAGCTTCGATGTATTCAATATAAGGGCCCATACCTTCCCAAAGTGAAGTTCTGCCTTTATTCTCTGGTACACCGTAAATATCCTCTAACATCTCTAAGTCGGAGAGAGTAAAGATTTTCCCATGATACTGTGATTGGTAATGAGCAGATTCCTTATCTGCTCCCAGCCAATAGGTAACCATGCTATCGGGATAAGTGAAGCTGATATCCTGGTGCGAAAAAACACTGAGAGGAACACGAACTCTGCTTAATTCAAGGGCAGACAAGTTATCTTCCATCCATTGAGAGTAGCCCAGCACTGCGTAGAGTGGATAATTTTCTTGGGGATTTCCCCCTTGTGCTATGAATTCACTCATTACCCAATGTTCAGCTTGCCGTCTATTATACAAATATTGGGCAGGTTCCTTGAATCTATCGGCTACCGGGTTATCTACATATAAAGACTCCATAACTTGAATTGCATCAGAATCACTTAATGCAGATAGGCTGCGGAACGGTGTATCACCCTGTCTATAATAATGAGTCAGAAATGTAATCATGATTCTCCTCTTCAGTAATTATTTTTTAGAAAGTACACTACATTTCAAT
The DNA here is from genome assembly GCF_038002225.1 of Paenibacillus sp. FSL R7-0204. NCBI lineage: Bacteria > Bacillati > Bacillota > Bacilli > Caryophanales > Paenibacillaceae > Paenibacillus > Paenibacillus sp. FSL R7-0204. The sequence goes on along the minus strand of NZ_JBBOCA010000001.1, from coordinate 4,987,129 downwards.
ATAGAATACATTTCTTCAAGCATGACTATCGCGTCGTCAATGGTTAGTTCCTGCGAGTCCATGTGGATCATAACTCCAATTCCGAGCCAATATGCCGAAAGCTTCTTAAACATTTCCCTGGCTTTTGTTTTGCTCATCCTACATAGCTCAGGATCTAACTGGAGGAATGCCTGATATATCTCTTCTGTGAGCAGATCATCATTATTCCTGGTGTAGTCACTGCTGTACTCAGATAAAAATAACAATCGGAACAGATGCTTCTCAGCTTGAGCAAAAAATAAACAACCTACTGCCAAGTTCATTGCTGGTTCATTCTTCTCATTGTTGTATTTTTTGATCTCATTTAATGCGAAATCAACAGCACGTTTGTATATGTCTTCCTTGACCTCTTCCATATTCTTGTACAACCGATAGACAGGTTGAGTAGAACATTTTAGCTTTACCGCGATATTTCTGGCTGTCAGCACTTCAAATCCGGCTTGGCGGGTTAGTTCGAATGCTGCAAGGGAGATATCTTCTCGAGTAACTTCTGCTTTTGGCGGTATTTTTCTCAACTCCTTCAACAAAAAAATAAAAATAACAATTGTTATGTAACATATGTTATTATCGCTTCAACAAATTGTCAATACCTATAATCCTTGCTTATTCATACTATGTTTAGATTTGAGCAGAACGTAATAACCGGTACCTGCCCGCAGGCATTCCATACTGTATCTTAAAAGCTGAGCAAAATTGCTCAAGCGACGAGTAACCGACCGTTTCTGCGATATGGCTGATGGTCATGGCGGTCATGGTCAGGTAATGAGCCGCTGCATTTAACCGGGCCATAGTACGTTTCTGAGTAAACGTCATGCCGTAAAATTGTCTGATCGTTCTTTCCGTCTGTCTAACACTTAAGCCTAAGGTGTCCGCCAGCCCTTGTACGGTAATGAAGCGGTATTGATACAGAAAGCTGTGTTCGATGGCAGCCAGCCGGGTGTCGTCCAGTGTCTGCAGGGGGGCCTGTGGGACAGAGACATCCGGCTGGTCACCCCTGTAGTTCCGGATCAGCTTGAGGATAATCTGTTCGAGAAGGGTGCCTACATACCGGTGATAGCCGATGAATCTGCGGGTAGTCTCGAAGGATAGCTGCTCAAACAACGGCATCAGGTTTTGTGTATCCTGGCCGATCCAGAATGCTGTCTGTACGAATGCTCCAGTGATGCTATCAAGCTTCTGATCCCGGGCCGGCTTATGTTCCAGCAGCTCGAAGCAGATACAGTACTCCGACATGGGGTCTGAAGGATTCGTAATCTGCTCATGGACGACATCAGGTCCTGTCATGAACAAGGTGCCGGGGGTGACCGGATAACTGTGGCCGTTCGCGATCAGCGTACCTTGCCCTTCCGGGACATAATGCAGTTCATAGCTTCGTTTGCTGTGGATATGCTCGGGAAAAGAACGGTGAAACGTGCCGAACAGTATATAGGGCACATTCAGTGTTAGTCCTCCGACAGTAATCCTCAGGTTCATATTCTCCAGGTGAATCGGCGGTAAATTCATGGGTTATCCGCTCCTCATTCAAGGCTGTGCCCCCATTATAACAGATCTGCGAAATTGCGACATGCGAAGCAGGAATCTGTCGTTTCTGTGAATGCCGCTTGAAGCCAGGTCTTCTTTATAATAGAGGCAAATGAGGGGGAGGGAGAATTATCGCATGAAGAATGATTTGCAATCTATACGCCTGTACGAACAAGGGAATTATGCCAGCACCTATACGGAGATCCCAGCGTCCAATCCCGGCCGGGCATGGCGGGACGGAATGGTCAGCGGAAACGGGGAGAACGGATATGTCACATCGGGAGCGCCGTATGAGGACAGCTTTATTTATCAATATATGTGGTTCAACTATCCGTCTGGCGATCCGCGAGTGATTCCGGAAGAATTGACCGGACAGCTGGCCGAGGCCAGGAGAAATGTCTTCCAGCTTAATGATCAATGGAAGATTACATTTGCGGACGGGACTACCAGGGCAAGAACCTTTCTCTACAGCTTTCATCCGGGGCACCAGCTCCGGTTAAGCGCCATGAATAAGGGAACCGTGTCCGGTTATGAAAGATGGACCAACTATGAGACAGCGGAAACCGGCGTGCGCTACTCCGATGAAGGCGGCGAGTGGATCCGAACCTCTTTTACGTCCAGGGAAGACAATGTATCGGTTACGAAGATCTCGCAATCGTCGGCCGGTACCAAGATCAACATGATCATTTCGATTGATGACATTTCGGGGATGTACAAAGCGCAGGATGGGGCGACCGAGGTGACAGCACTCCAATACAAGAAGCTGGTTGATCCGAATGCGGACTATATCGCACAGGTGGCCCATTACCCTTCCTACCCGGGAAGCGAGCTGGCCGATGGGGGATACGCCGGCTTGACCCGGGTTGTGGTCATTAATGGAACACGCAGGAGAGTGCTGCTTGCAGACACGAATGAACTGATGAATGTCGGAGCAGACCAGAATCCGGCGATTCAAGTGACCGGTGCGGAAGCCGTGTACTTAATTACGCAGTCGGACCGGACCTTTAATTTGGGTAAGATTGGTGATTTTGCAGACCAGACGAGCTATGCTATCGTTGATGGTCTGTTGCAGAATACGAATGCTGTTGCGGTAAAATATCAGGACGCTTCGGGCATCTTCGATTACAATACAGCCCTTGCGCCTCATGCCCGGAAGCACGCCGCAGAATTTAACGCCGTACGTTTCTCTCTTGCAGGCGATGAAGGCGACAAGTCCGCAGACAATGTAACGTTGATCAACACGCAGAAGGCGTCCCGAACGAGAATCCATCATGCTTTCTTGGAGCAGGTATACAACCAGGGGAGATATGCCTTGATCTGCTGCAGCGGCTCAAGCGCACCACGCTTATATGGAATGTGGACCGGGGAGTGGAATCCTGGCTGGCGGGGGATTTATACGCTGGATGCCAATGTGAATCTGCAGGTGGCTGCCATGAATACTGGTCATTTAACTCAAGCGCCGCTCGGGTATATTACATTTTTCCTCCGGAATACTCCCGACTTTGAAGCTAATGCGCGGATGGCATACGGGATGCACGATGCAATTCAGGTCTCCGTTAACTCTGACGGGGACCGGGCAATGCATGTCGAATATGACAATGATTATCCGTTTGAATACTGGAATGCCGGGGCAAGCTGGTGCCTTGTGCCCATTTATGAATATTGGCAATGCTACGGGAATCAGCAGATACCCCTTCATGATAAGATGCGGATTCATGAGCTTCAGCCCATTCTGAGTGTACAAGATGGAGGCATGAGTGATGAGGAGTTCACCCAGCTGCTGGACAAAGGTTATCTGGATCTTGCAGCAGATGTCCTGCTCCCCTTGCTTACCAGGCAGGCCAACTTTTGGGAGCAGATCTGCACACCGGAATATTACACGGATATTAACGGGAAGGCCTGTTATCAGCAGGGAAAAGCGCAGTTGAATCCGGGAGAGAAATACATGATTATTCCTGCATATTCTCCGGAAAACCATCCTATCGGGTATAACAGCACCATTACGGCGAATGCCACGATGGATATATCAGCTGCACGGGATGGTCTCTCTATGGTTATTGCAATGGAAAGGGAAGTCAAACGCGAGGGTTATGAAGCAGCTATCGCTAAGTGGATGGCATTACTTGAGCTGCTGCCGGATTATAAATATGACTACGATGGTGCTTTGCGCGAATGGGCAATGAATGAATACACAGAAAATAACAACCATCGTCATTTGAGCCATCTGTATCCGGCATGGCCTGCTTATGAGACACAAACCGATCCTGCGCTGACACGGGCAACGAAGATAGCGATTGATAATAGAGACCGGTTGAATACCGGCGATGATACAGCAGGGCACGGCTGGATGCATAAGGCACTGGTGCAAGCCAGGTTGAAAAATGGTGACGGAGTACTCGCATCACTTCTGCCAATGATGAGCGATGCGGCTTATTACAGCTCCTTAATGACAGATCATGATACTAACAGAAGATGCAACTGTTATTGTACGGATACCTTATTCGGTACCGTGGGAGCTGTTAATGAAGCGCTGTTATTCTCAAATACAGGCGAAATAGAGGTCCTGCCAGCGTTGCCCTCCGATTGGCTGACGGGTTCCATACATGGGCTTATGGCAAGAACCTGGGCTGAAGTCAAGACATTAACCTGGAATCTTCCTGCAAAATCGGTGCATCTGGTACTGCGTTCCCACAGGAATGACAATGTCATCCGGTTAAGCGCGGGACTTCCTTGGACGGAGGCCCGGATCAACGGGGAGAGGGCGGATGTGGTGCAGGACTCACGGGGGAAATATATTCTATTCACTCTAAGTGAAGGAACAGAGGTTACAGTGACGTTTGAATGGTAAGAGAGACGGGCCGATTCCAGAGGATGCAGATATTCTCGGCGCCGTCCAGCTCACGGCCGAAGCCGATCAGGTCTTTCCGGTGAATTTGGCGGATATGCATTATATGATGTGCCATTAAATTGCTGCGATTTAGTTAAAAAAGGCACATGCACCTTAGCCAAAATAGGGTTAAGCTAGAGTTATATCTCCGTTTGCGGGTAAGAAATATAAAGAAGATTGGAGGGGACACACCATGAAACAACTCTACATCAAGCAAAAGGTATTCAGCATAGGCGAGAAGTTCACGGTGAAGAATGAGCAGGAGCAGGATGTGTATTACGTGGAGGGCAGCTTCATGCGGATTCCCAAGACCTTCTCGGTTATGAATGCCGGCGGAAGGGAAGTTGCGCAGATTACGAAGAAGGTGTTCAGCTTCCTGCCCAAGTTCTTCGTGGAAGTGGATGGCCGTGAGGTATTGACGATTAAGAAGGAGCTGTCGTTCTTCAAGGCGCGCTATTCGATAGATTCGGCGGATATTGAGGTATACGGGAACTGGTGGGACATGGATTTCCAGGTTTTGCAGCGCGGGGCCGTCGTCGGAGAAGTGAGTAAGAAGTGGTTCACCTGGGGCGACAGCTACAGTGTGCAAGTGCTGAGTGAGGAGCTGGAGGCGATCATCATCGCGATTGTAGTTGCCATTGACTGTGTGAAGAGTGATGAAGCCTCGGCTTCTAATCAGTAGTTATTAACAATTATTTCAATTAGACCCTCTCCACCCGGAGGGGGTTATTGGCGTGTACCGGTATGTTAGGATATATCAATTATGATCCTGCTTAGATCATTGTTTTGGGGCAGGGGCTCTATTAGAATTTGGGGGTAAGCAATTATGTGGATGTAAAGGAGACGGTAATATGCTTAGAGTGGTCAATGTGGAGAACGGTACGGTAAAAGGCTTGCCCGCAGCCGATCCGCGGATTACGAGCTTCAAGGGAATACCGTTTGCTGCTCCGCCTGTAGGCGAGAACCGCTGGCGGGCACCGCAGCCTGCTGAAGACTGGGAAGGTGTGCTGCAAGCCCACGAGTTCGCACCGGTCTCCATGCAGGTCAGACAGGAGCTGGATGATAACAATATCTATACCCGTGAATGGGCGGTGGAGCCTGATATTGCGATGAGTGAGGATTGCCTGTACCTGAACGTATGGACCCCGGCCAAGCAGGCGGACGAGAAGCTTCCCGTCTATGTATGGTATTTCGGCGGCGGGCTGCAGGTGGGTCATCCGGCAGAGATGGAATTCGACGGCGAACGGATTGCCCGCAGAGGAATTGTAGTTGTGACGATTAACTACCGGCTGAATATCTTCGGCTTCCTCTGCCATCCTGAGATTACGGCGGAATCGCCGGAGTCGCCCGCTAACTTCGGCAACCTTGACCAACAGGCGGCAACCCGCTGGGTGAAGCGCAATATTGCAGCGTTTGGCGGCGACCCGGATAACATTACTATCGGCGGACAGTCAGCGGGCGGCGGCAGTGTCATGAGCCAGCTTACCTCTCCGCAGAATGAAGGACTGTTTCAACGGGCGATTGTTGAAAGCGGTATCTTCACGAAGCTGTATCCGGGAACCCTGCTGCCGCCGCTCCGGGGTACGCTGCAGGAGGCGGAGAAGGACGGCATCGAGTTCTTCAAGTATCTGGGTGTATCCACTCTTGCGGAAGCGCGGAAGCTGGATGCAGCCTATCTGCGGGACAAGGCAGTGGCGCTTGGCGGCTTCTGGGGGACTGTTGCCGACCAGAAGTTCCAAGTGGGGAATCCGTTCGATCTGTTCGTGCAAAATAGACGCTTGAAGGTGCCGGTTATGCTCGGCCATACCTCCTCCGAGTTCTTCAGCACTCCGAATGTGCAGTCTTACGAGGAGCTCAAGCAGCTTGCGGCAGACATGTTCGGGGAGGATGAGGAGACCTTCCTGAGGCTTAGCGGCGCACGCCCGGATGCCGTTCAGGAAGCGGCGGAGCGGTCAGCGGTCAGCGGGATCGAATACGCCATCCGTATCGCCGGGCAGGCGAATGCGGATACCGGAAGCGAAACGCCGCTCTATTACTATAACTTCGATGCCGAGATTCCGGGATGGGATAACCCGGGCACCTTCCACTCGGTGGATCTGTGGTTCTTCTTCGAGACGCTGGCTAAGTGCTGGCGGCCGTTTGTCGGCAAGCATTACGATCTGGCCCGCCAGATGTGCAATTACACCGCACACTTCATCTGCACTGGTGACCCGAACGGCAAGGATTCCACAGGCGAAGAATTGCCGCGCTGGGAGCCGTACACCCCGGAAGCACCTTACGGGATGCTGTTCGCAGACAAGGCTGAGTTCTCCAGAGAACAGCCGGGCGAGATTATGAATTTTCTGGTGCAGCAGTATTTCAAGAAGGCTGGCAGCCCGGTCTGAGCTGAGAAGCGCAGGAAGCGCGCGGTAAAAAGTTTAAGTTATAAATCAAGAAATCTGCAGAAGGGCAGCAGCCGGAAGTCCAGAACTTCTCTGGAGTCACGGCAATCCTAAAACATAAAAATCATTAGTTAAATATATCTAACCTCTGGCCTGTCTCTGGTAATTTCGCGGTGTATACCCGGTCACCTGCTTGAATTGCCGGCAGAAATGCTCCACATTCGGATAGCCGCACCGTGCTGCGATATCGGCGATGCTCTCGGAGCTGTGGACGAGGTATTCCTTGGCCATGCGGACGCGGCTGTTAATGACATCCTCCATGCAGGAGAGTCCGAAGTTTTTTTTGTAGATACTCTGGAGATAGCCTGGACTGATCTCAAGCACACCGGCCATTCTGGCCACGGTCCAGTATTCTCCGGGGTTCGTCTGAATGAGCGTGCGCAGCTTCAGCAGCTTATAGTATTGCGGGGTAATATTGTCCTGGAAATAGGATTCCCACAGCTTGTTGAACAGCGCGCGCAGGAGCAGATCGATGGAGGAGGCTTTGCAGTCCCCGCCCATATGGTGCTCGCTGACGAGCAGTTCAAGCAGCTTTTGACAATAGTCAGGGTCGCTAAGCGCAAAAGGGATACCTAGGGGAAGCGGCGATTCCGTGACATAAGGCTCATTGGATTCAAAGCGAATCCAGTCATTAATGAACTGGCCGCCGCATGCCTGATAATACACTTTCTGCTGCGGCTGGTAGAGAACTACGCTGTGGGCAGGGTATTGCTGGAGTCCGCCATGCACCCAGAATAGCGCCGGAGTCTTGGTAATGACCAGGAGCCAGTGCGCACCAGCGGGAACATCTACAACGAAGTTAGAGGCGTGTATCGTATTGCACTCGACATAGTGAATAAGGGCCATTTCCGTACTCCTTCCGGCAACCATGCTTAATTATAGCATGGTTTTTTTCTGTTTTTGTCAATGCCGGATAAGTGAAGTAAAGATGTGAGCGTTGTCAATAAATAGGCGCCTCCCCCATAATGAAAGCGTAACCAAATAAAGACCACAATAATTGAACTGGGGGTTGACTATGAACACAGGTACAAGAAAAGGTCAGAGCTTACTGAAGAGTACTTCCATCCTGTTGTTGTCTGCACTGCTGTTATCCGCATGCTCGGGTAAGCTGGAATCCGGTAACGAAGGAAAGGAAGCGGCAGCCGGTAATGATCCGAAGCCAAGTGCAGCTGTAGATGAGAGTCCGCTCGGCAAATACGATCCTCCGATTGAGTTGTCGTTCGTCAGAGATCTTAGCGATGTGGTAGAGAATAACGTGCTTGGCGTATTGAAGGACGAGACGATTGATAACAACCGCTGGACCAAGTTGTATGAGGATCAGCTCGGCATCAAGATCAAATATAACTGGATTGTAAAGGGGAGCCAGACCTCGGATCAATACTTGCAGAAAATTAATGTCACCCTGGCCTCCGGGGATCTGCCGGATGTAACACCGGTCAACGCCACCCAGCTTAAGCAATTGGCCGATTCGGACCAGCTTGAGGATATGACGGCGTTATATGAAAAGTATGCTTCCCCGTTCACCAAGAAGGTGCTGTCGGGAGAAGGAACGAGTGTGTTCGATGCCGCGACCTTCGATGGCAAGCTGATGGCTATTCCGAGCCTGGAATCCTCGATTGAACGGTCGATGTACATCTGGATTCGTACCGACTGGCTGGAGAAGCTAGGTATGCAGCCGCCGAAGACGATGGCGGATGTCCTGGCGATCTCTGAAGCGTTCGCCGGTAAGGACCCCGACGGCAACGGCAAAAAAGACACCTATGGCCTCGGTATTACCAAGGATCTGTGGGGCGGAGCCATGGGACTGGAAGGTTTCATGGCCGGATACAATGCGTACCCGAACATCTGGGTGGATGACGGCAGCGGCAAGCTGGTCTACGGCAGCATTCAGCCGGAGGTGAAGAAAGCGCTTCAGGTGCTGCAGGATATGGCGAAGAAGGGACAGCTGGATCAGGAGTTCGGCGTGAAGGACGGCGGTAAGGTGTCCGAGCTGATCTCAGCCGGCAAGATCGGGATGGAGTACGGCGAGCAATGGAATTCCATCTGGCCGCTGCAGCTTAACCGTGACAATGACCCCAAAGCCCAGTGGCAGGCCTTCCCGATTGTCTCGGAATCGGGCGACACGCCGAAGGTGCCGCTCAAATTCAGCACAACCCGCTTCTTCGCAGTCAAGAAGGGTGCCGCCCACCCGGAAGCGGTGATCAAATTATTCAATCTGCATGTGGAGAAGAACTGGGGTGAGACGGCTGAATTCGATAAATACTATGCACCGCCGGAAGCGGAAAGTGTCTGGCAGCTGTCTCCGGTTACGCCGTATCCGGTCACGAAGAACGTAGACGCGTTCCGTGAGATTGATGCCGCCCGCAAGGCCGGTGATTTCTCTACACTGAAGGGCGAAGCCAAGACGATCCAGGAGAAGCTGGAGTCCTTCGCATCAGGTTCAACGGAGGGCTTCTCCCTATGGGGCTGGGAACGGATCTATGGAGAACAAGGCTCCATGGGAATAGCCGACCAGTATATCAAGAATGACCAGTTCCTGCAGGAGAAATTCGTCGGCGCTCCGACTCCGACCATGGTTGAGCGCAAGACAACGCTTGAGAAGCAGCAGAATGAAATGTTTGTCAAAATCATTCTGGGTGATCCTATCGATAAGTTCGACCAGTTCGTGAAGGATTGGAAGAAGCTGGGCGGCGATCAAATTACGCAAGAGGTCAACGAATGGTACGCAGCGACTAAGAAATAAGGCGCCCCTGGAGGAAGAAAACGACCTTTTCTTCCTCCATTCCATTCTTGCCCTGCAGATGTGGAGGATAACGATGAGAGCAAAACTGCGAAAAGAACTGCCGCTTCATTTGATGCTTTTGCCGGGACTGGTGATGATCATTCTGTTCTCCTACGTCCCCATGGCCGGTGTCATGATCGCGTTCCAGAAATTCATCCCTGCCAAGGGCTTGTTCGGGGATCAGAAGTGGGTGGGCCTGGATAACTTTGAATATGTGATGAACCTGCCAAGCTTCACACAGGTGCTGTGGAATACGCTGTTTATTTCGAGTCTCAAGCTGATTCTGGGCCTGATTATTCCGCTGGTGTTCGCAATTCTGCTGAACGAGCTGGCCAGTAATGTGATTAAACGGTCCGTGCAGACAGCGATTTATCTGCCGTATTTCTTGTCCTGGGTTGTGCTTGGCGGCATCTTGATTGATATTCTGTCTCCATCGGGCGGGATTGTGAATGAATTCCTCGGATGGTTCGGTGTCTCCAAGATTTTCTTCCTCGGCGACAATGACTGGTTCCCCTTCACGCTGATTGCCTCGGATGTGTGGAAGAACTTCGGCTACGGAACGATTGTATATCTGGCGGCTATAACGGGCATTGATCCCGGGTTATATGAAGCAGCTACCATTGACGGCGCCAACCGCTGGCACAAGACCTGGCATATTACTATTCCGGGCATACGTATGGTCATCGTCCTGCTGTCGGTACTCAGTCTGGGACAACTGCTGAACGCGGGCTTCGATCAGGTCTTCAATCTATACAGTCCGCAGGTCTATGAGAGCGGGGATATCCTGGATACCTTCGTCTACCGGATCGGTCTATTGGACGCCCAATACGGCGTAGCGACTGCCGTCGGCTTCTTTAAATCGATCATATCGCTCACCTTGATTTCCAGCTCGTATTTCCTGGCTTACCGTTTTGCCAAATACCGGATCTTCTAGAGGAGGGAGTACCCTTGGAGCAACAGCTAACGCCCAAACCGGAGGAATGGACTCCCATTCGCCCCAAAAAACGCTTTGACGGGATTGCGGTACTCAACGCAACCTTTCTGATTCTGGTCTCACTGCTCTGTATCCTGCCGCTCATTCATATTATAGCGGTGTCCTTCAGCTCCAGTGCTGCAGCCTCCGCAGGGTATGTCAGGCTCTGGCCGGTAGACTTCACGTTCGCCTCGTATATGTATACGATGAGCCGGACTGAATTCTGGCAGTCGATGCTTGTCTCCCTGACACGGATCGGCATCGGCACGCCGCTGAATCTTCTGTTAACGATCCTTGTAGCTTACCCGCTATCCAAGGAATCGCACGCTCTGCGGTTCCGCAGCGTCTATGCCTGGGCCTTCTTCGTCACGATGCTGTTCAACGGCGGGCTGATCCCCTGGTATACCACACTCAAGGAGTATGGCCTGCTCGATTCCATCTGGGCACTGGTATTGCCCGGCGCAGTTCCAGTGTTCAGCGTAGTGCTGCTGCTTAACTTCTTCCGGGAGATTCCGAAGGAGCTGGAAGAGGCGGCGCTGATTGACGGGGCCGGCCACTTCCGGACGGTCTGGTCCATCTTCGTGCCGATCTCAAAGCCCGCGCTGGCAACCCTGGCCTTATTCTCGATGGTGGAGCACTGGAACAGCTGGTTCGACGGCTTGCTGCTTATGGGGAATCCGGCCAACTATCCGCTGCAAAGCTATATTCAGACGATTGTCATCCAGCAGAACCTGTCGAATATGTCGCGTGATGCCATGCTTGATCTGGCGCTGATCTCGGACCGGACGCTGAAGTCCTCCCAGATCTTCCTCGGCTCCCTGCCGATTATTCTGGCGTATCCGTTCCTGCAGAAATATTTCGTGAAGGGAATTGTACTCGGCAGTGTCAAAGGTTAACCACCCGGAAGTTATGCATAAGCCTGCGGCTCCCTCCGGATTCAGGCTATAATGGTGAAAATGATTGCTGGGGGTCTGGGATTATTGTTCAAAAAGGATTACTCACTGCGCAATACGATATTTCTGCGGCTGATTGTGACCTTTCTGCTCATTATGCTGCCTATTCTTGTCTTCGCCGCTTATCTGTATCAATGGATTATGCAAACGGCCAGCAGCGATATCCGAAGCTCGGCCAGCGCCCAGACCGTCTTTTACTTAAATGATATGGAGAATGAGATCGAGCGGATGAAGCTGCTGCAGTATAGTCTGCTGGAGGATGAGGATCTGAACAAGCTGGCTCTGACCTGGGAGACGCTGCCGACCATTGACCGCACGGAGAATCTGAATTCGCTGATGAAACGCCTGTTCATCGTGCAGAACAGCAGTACGTATATTAAGGACGTCAGGGTTCATATCATGACTATAGGCCGGACTATCTCATCGGTCGGCGGCGTGCGTGAGATTGAACTGAAGCGCTTCCGCGAGATCCGCTCGGTCTTCGGGGACCGCCGTTCCCAGGTGATTGAGTGGGATGGTGGTCTGTATCTTAGTGCGATGAAGCAGCGGGGCATCAAGGGGGCGGAACCGCTGCTGACGGTAGAGATTGAGCTGGACACCCAAGAGCTGCGGGCGGCGCTGGGCCAATTCAATACGTATCCCGGCAGTGGAACGCTATTGCTCTCCGATAGTGCGAGATTCGCGCTATACAGCATGACCGGCGAGCTGGCAGGGGCGGAACCTTCCCAGTACGCCCGGGATATCCGCACGGTGGCATCCGGGGAGAGGCTGAGGATCGCCGGCGCGCCTTATTACATCGTCCAGACCGGCTCGCAGGAGCTTGGCTTGTCCATTTACCGGATCATCCCGGAGGATATTATCAAGAATCCGCTTAGCAAATTCTATACCTGGGCCTGGGTGTTTGGTGTGGCTGCGCTTGCCATCATCATTGCTTTTGCGCTGTCAACCTACAAGTTCATTCATAAGCCGATGCTGACGCTGGTGAAGAGCTTCCGGAGAATGGAGCAGGGCGATCTGGATATTCATATCCAGCATGAGTCGAAGGATGAATTCCGTTATCTGTACAGCCGCTTCAACCAGATGGTGAGCAATCTGCATTCCCTGATCGATCAGGTCTACAAGCAGAAGATTATGGCCCAGCGGGCAGAGCTGAAGCAATTGCAGTCACAGATTAACCCGCATTTTCTGTATAACAGCTTCTTCATTCTGAACACGATGGCGAAGACCGGTGATACCGAGCGGATCGAACAGCTTACTACGATGCTCGGCGAATACTTCCAGTTTGTCACCCGTAACGCTTCCGACCTGGTGTCCTTGGAGCAGGAGATTCACCATGCAAGAATGTATACAGAGATTCAGGCCATGCGTTTCTCCCGCAGAATTGGAGTCCGGTTCGATGCCTTGTCCGAGGAGCTGAAGAAGGTGTCCGTTCCGCGGCTGATTGTACAGCCGATTATTGAGAACGCGTTCAAGCACAGCCTGGAAAAGAAATCCATGGAGGGCCTGATCATTATCCGCTTCGCACAGGAAGGACCGGACATCCGCATTATCGTAGAGGATAACGGGGACCGGCTGAGTGATGATACGCTAGTGCAATTGAAAGAGTCCCTTAATGTCTATCGGGAGCAGGCGGAGACAACGGGTCTAGTGAACATTCACCGGCGCATCCGCATTACCTTCGGGGAAGAGAGCGGCTTGCTGGCGGACCGGAGTGAGCTGGGCGGACTAAGGGTAACCATTCTTCTTAGAGCTGGAGGTGAGAATGCTGGTGTACAGGATGCTTATCGTTGATGATGAAGAGATTATCACAGATGGCCTGGCGGTTATTTTCGGCAAAATGGAGCTTGAACTGGACATCTACAAGGCCTATTCGGGCCACGAAGCGCTAAATCTGTTGCACCGGACCCGGGTGGACATTGTTCTGTCTGATATCTGCATGCCTGAGATGGACGGGCTGGAGCTGATGAAGCATATCCGCCGGAGCTGGCCGCAATGCAAAATCGTCTTCCTGACCGGACACAGCGACTTCAATTATGTCTACCAGGCGATTCAGGCTCCGGGTGTCCAATATGTGCTCAAGAATGAAGGCTATCCGAAGCTGATTGAGGCGGTAATGCGTGCGCTCCAGGAGCTGAACGACGCCATGCAGGTGAATGATCTGATCCGTGAATCCAAGGAGCAGCTTAACACGCTGGAGACCTTGGCGCAGGGCGATTATTTCCGCCATCTCATTCACAGCGTCAAGGCGGATCAGGATATGGCCGGGGACTTCGTCCGTCTGAACATTCCGCTGGATGCTTCGCGGCCGGTGCTGATCGCACTGGGCAGCATCAGTGATCCTGAATCCTCGCGCACGTATATGGACCGCCGGGAGACGGCGCTCGCGGTGAAGTTCCTGTCAGAGAAGCTGCTGAAGGAGCGGACGGTCAGCCTTGGGGTCATCGACCGGTACGGTGACCTGATCTGGCTGATTCAGCCGGGTGGTTCGGGAGAGGCTTCGCAGCCGGAGGATCTGGAGCAGATGATTAAATTCCTGGAAGGCACCTTCGAGCTGATTCAGCAGTCGTGCCGGGAATCGCTGGAGGTCGGGATGGCCATCACGCTTAGTAGGGAGGAGTCTGCCTGGTCCAGGCTTCCGCTTGTGTACGATAAAGCGAGGCAGGTTCAGCATTACCGGGCCGGGGACGGGGAGCGGATGGTGCAGAAGGTGCAGCTGAATGAAGCGGCAGTGCCGGATACCGTGCGTGACCGCTTCCTGCGTGACAAGGTGGAGACGCTGGCTGCACATCTGGAGGCGGGCCGCAAGGAGGAGTTCCTCCGGCTGTTCGGGGAGATGGCTGAACCGGCAGGGCAGGAATGCACGCGGGGCAATCCTTATCTGACTGAGCTGTATTACACCATTGCCCTGATGCTCATGTCGTATACGAACAGATGGGAAGCCGACGGGGAGATTGGGGCAAGCGGGCTGATGCAGCTTGAGGTCTACCGGACGCTGGGCGAAGCCTTACAATATCTTCGGGACACGGCAGAGCTGCTGTTCTCTGTCAGGAAGAGCGGGGAGCAGAAGCGGGCAGCAGGTGTCATCGACCGGATCTGCATATATATAGAAGAGAATCTCGACCAGGACCTGTCGCTGGTCCGTCTGGCCGATGTGATCCACTTCAATCCCTCGTATCTGTCCCGCCTGTTCAAGCAGGAACGGGGAATCAATCTGTCCGAGTATATCGAGGATATGCGCGTCCGCCAGGCCAAGGAGCTGCTGCGCAGAGGGGAGCTCAAGGTCGCCGAGGTCGGCTCGCTGATTGGCTACGTCACCCCGCAGTCCTTCACCCGGGTATTCAAAAAATGGACCGGAACCACGCCGCAGGAATACCGAGCGGATGTGGTTGGCGGGTGAAGTGGTGGGAACGAATAGGGGGAATTGAGGAAGAAATAATCGCTCCTTCGGGATGGATGGCGTTGCCTCCATCGTCCGGGGGAGCGATTGTTCGTTGAGGAGAGAAAATGAGGGATAAATCCCTTTGGTGATGCTGGACTTGGGCTAAAGGAGTGCCTGGATATGGTGGATGAGGGTCTAGTGAGCGAATGAGGAGCAGAAGTGCACCTGGATTTGCCTAGTGGGGACGAAATGAATAAATCAGGAGCACAAGCGCCCCTGATTTCACTCGGCTCCGTCAGAAGTAGGCCAATGGAGGACAGAGAGGCCAGTTTAGTTAGTTTCTTTTACATATAAATCCGATAATTCCCGCTCAGCGCCAGCATGGTGAAGAAATACAGGCAGTTGTCGTAATAGCGCCGTTCTCCAGTGCGCAGCGGGGTGTTCCAGAACAGCTTGACGAAGTGCCCGGCATCCGGTCCGTCAGCAGCGAGCGAGGCCATTGCCAGAGTGGACAGCAGGCCGACCGGATGCAGGGACAGCTCGTCAAAAGGCTGGCCGTCAATCGTATACCGCCGGTAATCAGCCGGATCGATGCCCAGGAAGAACGCCTGAATGCGGTTAGACTGCTCTACCTGCCAAGGATCGCAGCGGAACCATTCATAATCCAGCCCGATGTTGGCGGCGACCCGGTATGCGTCACTGAAGAAGTGGCGGTAGTCGCCATGCGGCTGGGGTTCAGCCGGAGTCCCGTCATAATTGGCGTATTCCGGCGACAGTCCGGTTTCGGGATGGCAGGCCTTGTGCAGATAGGCTCTGCTTTTGGCGGCCGCATCCTTCCAGAATGCCCGGTCTGCTTCATCCGCCTGCAGGGCGAACAGATCATAGAAATGCGGCAAATGATAGGAGGGATCGCTGAACGGAGTCTCCGGGATGAACTTAATCAGCCGGGTCTCGGGGTCCCACATCGGATCGCCTTCCCCGTCTTCTCCCTTGTGCACACAGGCGCGGAGAATGCTTCTGGCCTGCTCGGAATAATTGAACGGCGCGGCCCCGTCACCCCAGCGGCTGGAAGCGAAGAACAGGGCCATCGCGAAGAACTCCTCTCCGTCCGGGGCAGGTCCTTGCGACAGACGGGTGCCGTCCAGCTTACAATGCCAGGCGAAATAATCCTTATAACGGCCCTCCGTATGCTGCATGAAGACCTTGGCGAATTTCCAGAGCCGGTCGAACTCCTCCTTTTTATCCATCTGAACCGCCATCATCATCCCGTACGACATGCCCTCTGTGCGCACATCGGTATTGCCTGTATCTATGATATATCCCTTATCGTCATCCATAGTATGGTAGAGCCGTACATCAGGGGCGCCGTAGAACATTTCGTTCCAGGTATCTTCCAGCCGCTGCTGAATCGCCTCCGGACGCAGTCCGTTCTCAAGGAACAGATTTCTGTACTCTCCTGTATAAAAAGAGCCCTCTGTAGTATTCATCATAACATCCTCCAGGTGAATTTTATTTTGCCCAAGTATACCATAAGCGGCGGTATAGAGATTAAAGCGTTTTCCGGATAATTTATAGACGATTCCGGCTCCGGCCCATAATCTAAGGATAGATCAATCTTAGGTGTCTATATGTCATGGACTTCAAGCCAAAAGCTTCTCTATACTGGTAGGGACATGCTGCAAGATGAATAACAAGGTAAGGGTGATAGAGCTATGAATGAGGTGTCAGAGCTAATAAAGCTTACAGTCTATACGCGCATACCGAACCAGGATTACACCGGGTCACTCAGCAACAGTGTTCATATGGCCTGCACAGATGATCATAACGGATTTCAGCCGCTTAACCGGAACTATGGCCTATTATTTGCCGTGGCCACCGTGGATGAGAAGAATGTGATCCATGAAAAAGGACTCAAAAATCCCTATTTGTTCCGCACACAGGATGGTGCTTTCGGGATTATTGCCGTAAGGGTTGACGCCTCGGGGGAGGATGACGGGGAGAGCAGAGGGCAGATTCTGCTGTGGACCTCGCCGGATCTGGTGACTTTCGATGCCCAGCGGCTTGTCCGGCTGGATAAAGAACGCTATGTAAAAGAAGCCGTCTGCGCACTGGACAGTACCGGCGGATATGAGATCCGCTGGCAGGACAACGACGGCAACTATTATGTGAACCGGCTGGCTGACCTGTGGAAGCCGGAAGGGATCTCGCCACCGGAGCCTGCAGAAGCATACACGGTAGAGCAGCCCGCAAGACCGCTGCCCGGAACCCGTCCGGGGAATGTGCTGACAGTGGATGGTCCAGCCGGCCGCAAGGTTCAGGCTGCCTGGACCCCGGTGTATAACACCGGTATTCGCGTAGCGGAACAGGTCAGTGTCCGCTCCGCAGGCGAATTGGCGAAGGTCAGAGCCACAGCGCTGTATTCTGACAGCTCCACTGCCGATAAGCAGGTAGCTTGGGACACCGCAGAGATTGATTTCACCTTGCCGGGAACGCATACCATACATGGAAAAGTAGTCACATATGACTTGCCGTTCCCGTTGGCAAGCGGCTATGCAGACCCGGTAATTCTTCCTTGGAACGGCAGGTATTACTTCCTGGCTACCAACGACAATGTCAATAATATCGGCATCTATGTCCGCGTGGCAGATACCTTGCAGGACTTATTCGTTCCGGGCTTCCAGGAAGCCGTTATACTGGACCTGAATGAGGAGCTGAATTTCATCCAGACCTTCTGGGCGCCGGAATTCCATGTCATCGGCGGGGAGCTGTACATCCTGTTCGCCGTTGGCGGTAAGGTATGGGGACCGCAATGCCATCTTATGAAGCTGAACCCCGGCGGTGATATTATGAAGGCCGGGGATTGGAGCACGCCGGTCCGGACGAAGCGAATGGACGGAACTCCTTTGGCCGCAGACGGCATTACGCTGGATATGACTTATTTCAAGGCAGACAGCACCTCCTGTGTAGTCTGGTCTTACCGCAAAGGGATCGGAACGCCGCTGGATACCGGCTCTATGCTGTACATCGCCACGGTAGATGAAGCGAACCCGGCGGTGTTAACCAGTGAGCCGGTGCTGCTGTCGCGTCCGCTGCTCGGCTGGGAGAATGTTCAGGGCACGATCAATAACGAAGGCCCGTATCCGCTTCTTACGGAAGATACCGTGTATATTGCCTATTCCGGCGGGGCGGCAACGGGATATACCTATGCGGTAGGCTGGTTAAGCATTCCACGGGGCGGCGATGTTCTGGATGCCGGTGCCTGGAGCAAGGCGGGTACGCCGGCACTTTCTTATTATTCGCTGGACGGGGTGTACGGTCCGGGGCATAATTCCTTTTTCCAGGATACAGATGGTACAACGCTAGTCCTCTACCACGGGGAAGAGCAACTGGTGAAGCATGGAACGAGATGCTCGGCGATCCACAGAGTCCATTACAACAGTAACGGGGTTCCACTGCTCGATGTGGCCGGGGAGAGAGATGTACATCCGGATTACGCCGACTGCACGATGCAGGTGACGGTGCTTGCTTAGTCGTGCCAACTTACAACTACAATCTATATAGATTGAACTTAAGCATTTAATTTAAGGGAAAAGTGACGGAGGGGAGTTTTGGAACTGGAGGAGCGGTAGCGAACGCCTTTGTCACCGGATTTCTACCGCGAAAAGCGGTTGAATCAAGAAATCTGGTGACAACAGCGGCCGGAAGTCCAAAACTTCTCTGGAGTTACGGCTCATCCCAAAACATCAAAATCATTAGTTCAATCTATATATAAATAATAGGAGGATTATAGAATGACAACACAACAACAAGGATTCAACCCATACCTGCCTTCCTGGGAGTACGTGCCGGATGCGGAACCTTATGTTTTTGAAGGAAGAGTATATGTCTATGGCTCGCATGACCGGTTCAATGGACACGCCTTCTGTCTGAACGACTACGTCTGCTGGTCAGCGCCGGAGGACAATCTGGGCGATTGGCAGTATGAAGGGGTGATCTACAAGACGACAGATGACCCGCTCAACCCGGAAGGCAGCATGTGTCTCTATGCACCGGATGTGACGCAGGGACCGGACGGGCGCTACTATCTCTACTATGTACTGGACAAGGTTTCTGCCGTATCGGTAGCGGTCTGCGATAAGCCGGGCGGCAAATATGAATTCTACGGCTATGTAACCTACGGGGACGGCACGCGTCTGGGCGAACGGGAAGGCGATGAGCCGCAGTTTGACCCGGGGGTATTGACCGAAGGCGACACCACGTACCTGTACACCGGCTTCTGCGGATACGGCGACAAGTCCAGACACGGCGCGATGGCTACCGTACTGGGTCCAGATATGCTGACGATTATTGAAGAGCCTGTGTTCGTGGCACCGAGCCAGCCTTACAGCCAGGGAACCGGCTTCGAGGGCTATGAGTTCTTCGAGGCCCCTTCCATCCGCAAAAGAGGAGATATCTACTACCTGATCTATTCCTCCATCTCCATGCATGAGCTGTGTTATGCCACCAGCAGTCATCCTACCCGGGATTTCGTGTATCAGGGAGTCATTGTGAGCAACTGTGATCTGCATATCGATACGTATAAGCCTGCGGACCGGACGATGTATTACGGCGGCAATAACCACGGCAGCATCGTGGAGGTTAATGGAGCGTGGTATATCTTCTATCACCGGCATACCAACGGGACCGCGTTCTCGCGCCAGGGCTGCATCGAGCCGATTACGTTCCGTGAAGACGGCACCATCCCGCAGGTGGAGATTACAACCTCCGGCCCGAACGGCGGCCCGCTGGAAGGACGCGGAGAATATCCGGCCTGCCTGGCCTGTCATTTGTTCACCAAGGATCAGGAGATGTATACCGGAGGGTTTGGCAAGATGGGTGCCTGGATGGACAGCCGGTTCCCGAAGATTACCCAGGACGGCAGAGACGGCGAGGAAGAGGTTGGCTATATTGCCAATATGACGGAGTCGGCGACCGCGGGGTTCAAGTATTTTGACTGCAAGGGGGTTAGCCGGGTCTCCATCAAGGTGCGGGGATATTGCCATGGTGAGTTCCAGGTGAAGACAGCTTGGGACGGGCCTGCGCTTGCTTCTATTCCGGTAGGCTTTACGAATGTCTGGAAAGAATATGCTGCGGAAGTGACGATTCCGGACGGTGTTCAGGCGCTGTATTTCACGTATACCGGGGGCGGCGGCGCGCAGTTTGCATCGTTTACACTAGCTTAAGCGGTCGCGGGCGGGACGGGATGGAATGGAATAGAGCATGACAAGCAGCAGCGCCCGAGAACTCTCTCAGGCGCTGCTGCTCTATTGGATGGAGGATAGTTAGTTGAAGACAGCGAGGGTTCCTCTCATTTGCAACTTAAGCCTTAGCTCCAACATCTGGAGTAGTGCACGGACACAGGTGCCGCTATTTTGTCCAAAAGTGTGATTATTCACGAGCTACGGACTCAGTGGACCTTAAATGGGCGATATGGAAGCCAAATGAGACAGAAACAGTTAATTAACGGCCACTGAGTCCGTGAAAAGCTCATTTCTTCGGTTTTCAGGAAGATAGCGGCATCTGAGTCCGCATGGCTTGCAGCCAGGTGCAAGAAATCTCTTGCCTAGTAATCTAGCTCGTAGAGGGCGGGGCCTATTTGTTGTCCGCTCCCGCCCACACCAGATGGTAATGGAGTAATGCCCCGGACACTACACGCCTGAAGAATACCGGGCCTTGTACTCTGAGGGCGTCATGTTCATATAATGCTTGAACCACTTGGAAAAGTAGCTGACATGCTGGTAGCCTGATTCCAGTGCAGCCTCCAGCACATTGTATGATCCGCTGCGGAGCAGACTGGCCGCCTGGCTGATGCGGATATAGTTCAGATATTCCATCGGGCGCATCCCCGTCTGAGCCTTGAAAAACTTGCAGAAATGCGAGCGGCTCAGCGCTACGACAGAGGCAAGCTGATCCAGCTCCAGCCGGTCGCGGGAATGTGCCTCCATATAGCTCAGCACCTCCCGGATCTGCCGGTTATATTCCCGGCCGTGCCGGGTCTCCGCCGCCGGGTTCAGCCCGGTCAGCCCGTATTGATAGCTGTCCGCGATGAATAGCAGCAAGAGCGCCTTCAGACCCATTTCGTATGCCCCGGCCTTACGCTCATAGCGGCTTAGCAGCTCCCTGATCAGCAGAAGTAAGGGGGAGTGGGCAGCATCTGCAGCAGATAATAGAGCGGGAAGCCGGACCGACCCTTGCAGGACGGGGTCCAGGAACAGCTCCTGTACCCGGTCGGGCTGCGGTGAAGACAGCCAGGAGCCTTTGAACACGATGGAATAATAACAGGTGCCGCCCATAGCGGTGTCCATGCCTGAATGAAGTTCACCGGGATGAACGATCAGGGCATCTCCAGCCTGGATGTCGAACTCACGGCTCTCGATATGGAAGGTAGCGAGGCCTTCCGCCAGATAGATAATCTCCATTTCGTTATGCCAATGCACAGGAAGAATGGAATGCACGCGGGCCTGATGCTCCACCCGGTAGATATGTAGCGGAAATTCCGGCTGCCCGTGCAGCTTATTCTCCCGGTAACGGTGTTCGTACATGATGCCCTCCTGTGAATCGCTATATTGTGTTGATATCGCGTAAATATATGCTAGATGAACCGATACCAATAATAATATCATTATCATCAGAGGAAGTCATAAGGAAAGGTGGAAGCATTGTGAAACTGATAACTGTTCAATCCGGCGAGGCTGGTGTAAGGCTGGAGACTAGTGAGGGAATGATGCATATCGGCTGGTGTACGCCGGAGATTGCCAGAATCCGCTATACTCTGAATGCTGGGCTGAGCGGCAAAGAGAGTCTGATGGTGGTGAGCCGGCCAGCGGCAGAGAACGTAGAGTACAATGTCACAGAGCTGCCCGGTCATCTGGAGATCTCAACGGCGCAGCTAACGATTGAAGTGGATAAAGAGACCTGTGCCTTCAGCTACAGAGCTGCGGACGGCACATTGCTGACACGGGAGCCGGCCAGAGGCGGCAAAACCCTGGAGCGTACAGAGGTCTATCATACTGTCTTCGATGCTTCAGCAGACACAGTAGAGACTGGGCAGGGTGCTGATGGGCTGCGTGCCAGAGCGGAGGGCGTTAACCGGAGGCTGGACCGGGAGGCTTTTCATACGAAGCTGGAATTCGAATGGCAGGAAGGGGAGGCCCTGTACGGACTTGGCTCCCATGAAGAGGGGATGATGAACCTCCGGGGACGGCAGCAATACTTGTACCAGCAGAATATGAAGGCGGTTGTACCGGTACTGGTGTCTACACGCGGCTACGGGATTCTGGTAGATTCGGGGTCTTATATGACTTTTCATGACGATGCCTTTGGCTCGTACCTCTGGAGTGATGCGGATGAAGAGATGGATTACTATTTCATTTATGGACCCGAATTCGATCAGATTACGGCGGGAATCCGCTATCTGACCGGAGAAGCGCCGATGCTGCCGAAGTGGTCCTTCGGGTATGTGCAGTCCAAGGAAAGATACGTCTCCCAGGCGGAACTGCTTGCCATCGTACAAGAGTATCGTGAACGTTCGCTTCCCCTCGACTGTATCGTACTCGACTGGCAGTCCTGGACGGGGAATCTGTGGGGGCAAAAGACTTTCGATCCTGAGCGCTTCCCCGATCCCTCGCAGATGATGAGCAGCCTGCACGCTATGAACGCCAAGCTGATGGTATCCATCTGGCCGATTATGGGCGCGGGCGGGGAGAATCATGAAGAGATGAAGGCACGCGGTTTCCTGCTCGGCAATCAGGCGACGTATGACGCCTTCTCGGAGGAGGCTCGTGCGCTGTACTGGAAGCAGGCCAACGAAGGGCTGTTCGCCCACGGCATTGATGCCTGGTGGTGCGATTGCACCGAGCCGTTCGAAGCGGACTGGAAGGGGGCGGTCAAGCCGGAGCCGGAGCAGCGGCTGCTGATTAATACGGCAGAATCGAAGCGGTATCTCGATCCGGGCTTGATCAATGCCTATTCCATGCAGCACTCCAAAGGAATCTATGAAGGCCAGCGTGCAGCGACCTCAGCGAAGCGGGTAATCAATCTGACACGCTCCGCATTCGCAGGGCAGCACCGCTATGGCACGATTACATGGTCTGGTGATATAGCCGCCAATTGGGAGACGCTGAGGAAGCAGATTGCAGACGGCCTTAACTTTTGCCTGACCGGTTCGCCATACTGGACGCTGGATATCGGAGCGTTCTTCGTGAAGAATCACAAGGAGCAATGGTTCTGGAGCGGGGATTATGACGAGGGTGTTGCGGATCTGGGCTACCGGGAGCTATATGTCCGCTGGTTCCAGCTTGGGGCCTTCCTGCCGATGTTCCGTGCGCATGGCACGGATACGCCGAGAGAGATCTGGCAGTTCGGCCAGGAGGGTGAGCCGATGTATGATACCTTGGTGAAATACCTGAAGCTCCGTTACCGGCTGATGCCATACATCTACTCCCTCGCCGGAGCTGTAGCACACCGCAGTTATACTATGTTCCGTGCGCTGGCCTTCGATTACCGGGAGGATGTGCAGGTCCATGCCATCGCCGATCAGTTCATGTTCGGTCCGGCCTTCATGGTGGCTCCCGTGACAGAGGCCATGTATTACGGTCCCGGCTCCCGTGAGCTTGAAGGAGTACTTAAGCAGCGCAGTGTGTATCTTCCTGAAGGCGAATGGTACGATTACTGGAGCGATGAACGGTTGGATGGCGGCGTGACGATTGTAGCAAAAGCAGATCTGGAGACGCTTCCCCTGTATGTCCGCGCCGGGTCCATTGTTCCGCTCGGCCCCGATGTTCAATATACGGATGAACAGCCGGAGGCGGTGACGAGGCTCAAGGTATACGGCGGGAAGGATGCAGCCTTCACCCTGTATGAAGATGAAGGCGATAATTATAACTATGAGACCGGCTCCTATGCCATGATCGAGCTGAGCTGGTGTGAAGCGGACCGCAGCCTGACTATCGGGAAGCGGGCCGGAGACTATGCCGGAATGCA
Organism: Paenibacillus sp. FSL R7-0204; assembly: GCF_038002225.1. Classification (NCBI taxonomy): domain Bacteria; kingdom Bacillati; phylum Bacillota; class Bacilli; order Caryophanales; family Paenibacillaceae; genus Paenibacillus; species Paenibacillus sp. FSL R7-0204. The sequence goes on along the minus strand of NZ_JBBOCA010000001.1, from coordinate 4,963,133 downwards.
GGAGGTAAGGCAATTTGCCGTAGAGCTGGCGGGGCATGCCGGAAGCTGCATTGTCACTTATGAAGGGGAAGCTGTAACCGTCCGCGAGGAGGATCTTCAGAGCTAAGGCTGAGCATTGTAACCAACTTGAACGTTTTGTAAGCTAAATAGAGAAGCTCTACTAGGCTCTGTTACTCTTGCGGTAGGCGGCGGGTGTCATGCTGGTGATTCTTTTGAATGTACGGTAGAAGTGGGGCAGGCTCTCGAAGCCGCAGGCCATGGCAATTTGCTCGATGGTATAGCTTGATTGCAGCAGGCTGTCCTTGGCGGCAAAAATCCGCTTGGTGGCAATATAATCCGTCACATTCATGCCCAGACGCTGCTTGAAGACCCGGCTGAAATGGGCCGGTGAGATCGAGGCCCGTGCAGCCAGGGAGCTTAGCTCCAGCGGCTGAACCAGATGATCGTTGATATAGCTGAGCGCCTCACGGAACCACTCCGGCAGCAAGGGATTTGAAGCAACCGGCTCGGCGGCTTGCGGCAGACAGTAGCGGTTCAGATGCAGCAGGGTAAGGTGAAGCAGCAGCGTAAGCGCCTGCCCGCCGTCCGGCTGATTCTGCTCGCGCTCCCGGTGGATCGCATCGATATCATGTTGCAGAATCTCAGCATGCTCTGGAGACAGGGTATACTTGTACTGCTTGTTGGTCTTGGCAGCGTCGAACAGCTTCAGATAGGGATAAGACTCACTGTAGGTATGGTTATGGATCAGAGCCGGGCTGAAAAAAAGGGCGGAGGAGGTCACCGGCTCCTCATTGTCGGGAAATCCCCGGTGCACCGTGTTTCCGGGAACAACAATGATGTCGCCCGGATGCATCTCATAAAAGGTTTGATCGATGAAAAAGCTTCCTTTGCCGCCGTATACGTAGATGAATTCGTACCAGTCATGCTGGTGGTCGGGCAGCTCGCGCTGCGGGCTTTTCGTTTCCTTATAGTCCAGCAGCAGCGTAATTGGCAATTGATGGTCAAAATGCCTGCGGATCGGTTCCATGAAGTCTCCCCCTGAGTTATATCTCTGCATTCTTACCCACATCATATCAAAATAAGGTATAGATTTGTTTGTTTTAGCTATTTTTATTCCTTTATCGGATGTTTACAATAAGGTGGAATGGAGGCGTTATCATGTATATTGATGCTCACCAGCATTATTGGAAGATAGACAGGGATGATTATGGATGGATTACGCCGGAGATTCCGGTGCTGTTCCGGGATTATCTGCCTGCTGATCTGGAGCCGGAGCTGACGAAGCATGGGATCAGCCGCACCATTGTGGTACAGGCTGCGCCGACTGTGGAGGAGACGGAATACATTCTGGAACTCAGCGGGCAAGCGGAGTCTGTCGCGGGTGTCATTGGCTGGCTGGATCTTGCAAGCCCTTCCTTCCAGGCAGAATTCGAGCGACTCAGCAGACATCCGAAGTTCACCGGGCTGCGGGTGATGATTCAGGAGATGGCAGACCCCGGTGTGCTTTTGACCCGGCCATATATAGAAGCGCTCTCATATCTTGCGGAGCGGGATGTACCGGTGGACCTGCTGGTGCTGGCCGATCAGCTTCCGCAGCTCATTGCGATGCTGGAACGGGTTCCGGGACTGCGGGGAGTTATTGATCATCTGGCCAAGCCGAGGATTGCTTCGGGCCAATTAGAGCCGTGGCGAAGCCTGATGGCGGAGGTGGCTAAGTATCCGGGGATTTACTGCAAGCTGTCCGGGATGGTTACGGAGGCTGATCCGCAGGGCTGGAAGCAGGAGGATTTCACTGCTTACGTAAGTGCCGTGCTGGAGCTGTTCGGACCCGGGCGGGTGATGTTTGGCAGCGACTGGCCTGTGTGCCTGATGGCGGCAACCTATGAGGAGGTTGTGGGGATTCTGCGCACAGCACTGCAAGACCGCTTGTCTGCGGAAGAGATGGAGCCGGTGTTTGGAGCGAATGCTGCTAGATTTTATAAGCTGGATAAGCAGAACTAAGGTGTTAACGAAAAGCAAAAAGAAGCGGAGGGGAAATTTGGAACTGTAGGAGCGGTAGCGTCCGCCTAAAAGCTTTCCGCAGGAAAGCTCGCTACGGAAGCATCAGCAGTCAACGGATTTCATCCGCGAATAGCGGGGGAAAATCAAAGGAATCTGTTGACAACAGCGGCCGGAGGGCCAAATGTTCACCGCAGTGACGACTAAGCTTCAAGTTCAAAACTTAAGTGTCTGTTATATAGCTTCACTAATTATAGGAGGTTGAGCGATATGAAATACAGAAAGCTGGGCAATACGGGACTGGAGGTCTCAGCATTAAGCTTCGGGGCCTCTTCGCTGGGCAGCGTGTTCCGGGAGGTTCCGAAGGATGAGGCCATCCTTACGGTTCATACGGCGATTGATCTGGGCATTAACCTCATTGACGTCTCCCCATACTACGGCCTGATGAAAGCGGAAACGGTGCTGGGAGAGGCACTCCAGACGGTATCGCGTGACAAGTATATCTTGAGTACGAAGGCTGGACGTTACGGTGAGGGGGAATTCGATTTCTCCAGAGAGCGGATCATCCGCAGCGCGGAAGAGAGCATGGGCCGTCTGGGCACGGATTACCTGGATATTCTGCTGCTGCATGATGTTGAATTCGGCTCGCTTACGCAGGTGATGGAGGAGGGGATTCCGGCGCTGGAAGAGCTGAAGCAGGCAGGCAAAATCCGTTACTTCGGCGTCAGCGGCCTGCCGCTGAGTGTGTTCGAGAAGGTGCTGCCGCAGACTAAGCTTGATGTCATTCTGTCCTATTGCCATTATTCGCTCAACGATACCACACTGCTCCGGCTCCTTCCGCTGCTGGAGGAGAGCGGCACGGGGCTGATGAATGCGTCGCCCATCTCGATGGGGCTGCTCAGCAACCGCAAGGTGCCGGACTGGCACCCGGCGGGAGCGGAGATTCAGGCCGCGTGTCAGCGTGCTGCTGAATATTGCAGGGATAAGGGGGAAGACATCGCCAAGCTGGCGGTCCAGTTCTCCACGGCGAACGAGCAGATTCCAACCACCTTGGTCAGTACGGCAACGCCGGAGAATATCCGCAACAATATTAAATGGACCGAAGAGCCGATCAATGAACAATTACTGGCAGAGGTGCGCGACATTCTGAAGCCGATCGACGGGGCGACCTGGCCGAGCGGACATCCGGAGTGGAATGAAGCACAGAGCCGGAACGGGGAGCGCTTATAATGAAGGGAATTATTTGTGAGGAAGTCGGAAAGTTCGTATTCCGCGAGGATCTGCCGGAGCCGGAGCTGCTGGACGGGGAAGCGGTTGTAAGCATCCGCCGCATCGGAATCTGCGGTACAGACCTGCACGCCTACCGGGGCAATCAGCCTTATTTCACGTATCCGCGTGTGCTGGGACATGAGCTGTCCGGGATTATTGAGCGCATTGGCGACAACCCGCAAGGGCTTCGCGCCGGTGACCAGGTCAGTGTCATTCCGTATCTGCATTGCGGAGAGTGCCGGGCTTGTCTGAGCGGTAAAACGAATTGCTGCCAGAAAATGAGAGTGTTCGGTGTTCATCTGGACGGCGGGATGCGGGAACGGGTGAGTCTGCCTGTAGGTAATCTGCTGAAGACAGACGGGCTGACGCTGGATCAGGCGGCCATGCTGGAGCCGCTGGCGATTGGTGCCCATGCGGTTCGGCGCTCAGGTATCAGCGCCGGGGATCAGGTGCTGGTGATCGGCGCAGGCCCGATCGGACTGGGCGTGATGGCCATGGCCCGGTACGCTGGGGCGAAGGTCATTGCGATGGATGTCAACGATGAACGTCTGGCCTTCTGCAAGGGTTGGGCGCAGGCGGAGCATACGGTAAGCGCCTTGAAGGAGCCGAAGGAGCAGCTATCGGCGCTGACGGAGGGCAACTTCCTGCCGCATGTCATTGATTCCACAGGCAACATCTCCTCTATGGAAGGGGCTTTCGGACTGGTTGGGCATGGCGGTACGTTGACTTATGTCGGCTTGGTCAAAGGGAACATTACCTTTAGCGACCCGGATTTCCATGCCCGCGAGATGACGGTGCAGGGCAGCAGAAATGCGACCCGTGAGGACTTCGAGCGGGTAATTAGCGCAATTAGGGACGGTTACATTGATGTGGACCGCTATATTTCCCACCGCTGCTCCTTCGGGGAGATGACCCTGCAGTTCGAGAGCTGGCTGAATCCTGAATCCAAGGTGATCAAGGCATTGGTGGAACTGAATTAACAGCGAAGGAGCGGAAAAGCGATGACAAGCACGGAACAGTGCCAGCGGTTATGGTACACAGAGCCGGCACAGGAATGGAATGAGGCATTGCCGGTAGGCAACGGCAGGCTGGGGGCGATGATCTTTGGCAGGGTGGCTGAGGAGAAGCTGCAGCTCAATGAGGATTCCGTCTGGTACGGAGGTCCGCGTGACCGCAACAATGAAGATGCGCTGCCCCACTTGCCGAAGCTCCGCCAGCTGATTCTGGAAGGCAAGCTGCGGGAGGCGGAGGAGCTGGCGGCCATGACGATGGTGGGGCTGCCGGAAGCGCAGCGCCATTATCTGCCGCTTGGCGACCTGCTGCTGTCATTCAGCGGACATGAGCAGCCTGCTGTTGACTATCAGCGTGAGCTAGATCTCGAATCCGGCGTATCCCGGGTGAGTTATGTGACCGGCGGAGTCCGCTATACCCGTGAGCTGTTCGCCAGCTACCCGGATCAAGCCATCGTGGTGCGGATTACCTCTGACCGGAAGAACGCAATCTCCCTGAAGGCCAGATTCAACCGCCAGAACTGGAGAATGCTGGAGAAGACCGAGAAATGGAATGACAGCGGACTGGTGATGGGCGGAGAATGCGGCGGGCGCGGGGGAAGCTCCTTCGCTGCTGCATTGAAGGCCGTCACAGAAGACGGGACCTGCCGCAACATTGGTGAATATGTGCTGGTGGAGGGGGCAAGCTCGGTTACGCTGCTGATTGCTGCAGGAACCACGTTCCGCTATCCCGATCCGGCGCTGTATGCCAAGCGGCAGCTTGAAGAGCTGAGTAGCGTACCTTATGACAAGCTGCTTGCCCGCCATGTTGCGGACTACCGCAGCTTGTACGGCCGGACCTCGCTGACGCTCCCGGAGAACCCGGAGCTGAGCGGACTGCCGACCAGTGAACGGCTAAATCGGTTCCGGCAGGGGGGAGAAGACCACGGACTGATCTCGACTTATTTTCAATATGGCCGTTATCTGCTGATTGCCTCCAGCCGTCCTGGCTCCTTGCCTGCGAATCTGCAAGGCATCTGGAATGACAGCTTCACCCCGGCGTGGGACAGCAAATTCACGATTAACATTAACGCGCAAATGAATTACTGGCCGGCTGAACTCTGTAATCTGGCGGAATGCCATGAGCCGCTGTTTGATCTGATCGAACGGATGCGTGAGCCTGGACGGGTGACTGCGAAGGTCATGTATGGCTGCGGGGGCTTCACGGCACACCACAATACGGACATCTGGGCAGATACTGCTCCTCAGGATACGTATCTGCCAGCATCGTTCTGGCCGCTGGGAGCAGCTTGGCTGTGTCTGCATATGTGGGAGCATTACCGGTTCAGCCAGGACCGCCAGTATCTGGCGAATGCCTATGAGACGATGAAGGAATCTGCACAGTTCCTGCTGGATTACCTGATAGAGGATGAGTCGGGCCGGCTGATTACCTGCCCGTCCGTCTCGCCGGAGAACACATACCAGCTTCCCGGCGGGGAATCAGGTGTGCTGTGCGCCGGAGCCTCTATGGACTTCCAGATCATTGAAGCCCTGTTCAAGGCCTGTGTCCAGAGCTCGGAGATTATCGGCCGGGACGAGGTATTCCGCGAAGAGCTCCGCTCAGCGCTGGACCGTTTGCCGGGGCCTCAGATCGGTAAATACGGCCAGGTTCAGGAATGGATGGAGGATTATGAAGAGGTAGAGCCAGGGCACCGGCATATTTCGCATCTGTTTGCGCTGTATCCGGGGGATGCCTTCACGGTGGAGCATACGCCAGAGCTGGCGGCAGCAGCCCGTACGACGCTGGAACGCAGACTTGCCAGCGGCGGCGGACATACCGGCTGGAGCCGGGCCTGGATCATTAACTTCTGGGCCAGACTGCAGGATGAGGGCAAGGCGTATACCAATGTGCGGGCATTGCTGGAGCATTCGACTCTGCCTAACCTGTTCGACAATCATCCGCCGTTCCAGATTGACGGGAACTTCGGAGGAACAGCGGGCATCGCTGAGATGCTGCTGCAGAGTCATACAGATAGGATCAGACTGCTGCCTGCATTGCCTGCCGACTGGAATGAGGGCAGTGTCAAAGGACTGCGGGCAAGAGGCGGCTATACCCTCGATTTCACTTGGTCAGACGGGCTCGTTACTGAAGTAGTGGTCACCTGTACGGTATCCGGCCTATGCCGTCTGGAAGGCCCGGGGCTGGCTCCGGTGTCCTTCACCGGGGAAGCGGGGCATTCTTATACCTTCACCGGGTAGAGTAACTTTAGGATAGCTAGTTGACGAATAGGATAATATAGTTATGTAGGATTGGCGTATTTGTGCCAATCCTTTTTGGTGTGGTTAGCTAGAACGTTGAGTGTGGGCCAAATGTAATCGAAAAACCGATTACATTTGGCAGTGGCGTAGGTGCGGGTGGGTGCGCAAAGGACGAGCCTAATGGTGAGGTGTACAAGTGCTCCCGAATCCGCCGAAAGCGAGCTCCAGCGTGAATGAGGCGCACAAGTGCTCCCGAATCCGCCGAAAGCGAGCTCCAGCGTGAATGAGGCGCACAAGTGCATCAGAATCCACTGAATAACACCGCGTCTGCAAAGCAGCCAGAAGCCGAACCCCCGCAGGCACCACGCCCCCACCCACAACGGCAATTCCGCTGCCGCGATTCAAGCAACCGTTTTCTTTTTATGAATTTATAGGGGGGAAGACCTATATTCTATGAATTGTAAGCGCATTCTGAAAACGTATAATTAAAGTTGTCACCAGGAGAAATTAGAAGCATAAGCGATTAGCCAAAAAGGGGAGGCATAACAACATGCACAAAACGGCAAAACGTTCAGCAGCAGCCGCTGCGGCCGGTGTATTAGCACTCACACTGGCACTGACAGGCTGTGGATCAAGCAATAACACCAGCAACACCGGAAGTAAGGATACTGCAGGCAAGGATACCACCAGCGGAACCAACGCAAGCCCGGCAGCAGCCGGAGACGACACGGCTCCGGTAACGTTCTCGGTATTCATGAACGGTCCCGCACAACAGCCAACGCCTGACAATAAGATTCTGAAGCTGATCAAAGATGAGACCGGAATCACCTTCAACCAGGAATTCCTGGTCGGCGACCTGCAGCAGAAGCTCGGGGTCATGATTGCCGGGGGCGATTACCCGGACATCATGTCGGGTGACGACAAATTAATCAATGCCAAGGCATACATTCCGCTTGAGGATCTGATTGAGAAATACGCTCCTAACCTGAAGAAGCATTACGGTGCGGTCTGGAACCAGATCAAGGATGAGAGTGACGGCCACATCTACGTTCTGCCAAGTTATGGCGTTTATCAAGGTAAAATTACTGAGCCTACTTATCAGGGACCAGGCTTCTGGCTGCAAAAAGGCGTGCTTGAGGAAATGGGCTACCCTACTCCTAAGACCCTGGATGAGTATTTCGACATCATTGCTAAATATAAAGAAAAACACCCGGACATGATCGGATTCGAATCACTCAACTTCGACTGGCGCGTGTTCCCGCTGCAGAATCCCCCAGAGCATCTGTCGGGGCATCCGAATGACGGAGCCGTTATTGTAGATAACAATGTAGCACAGATTTTTGCCGACAAGGATATCTCTAAGACCTATTACAAGAAGCTTAATGATATCAACGCTCAAGGCCTGATGGATAAAGAAGCGTTCGTACAGAACTATGACCAGTATCTGGCCAAGGTTGCAAGCGGCAAGGTCATCGGGATGTTCGACCAGCACTGGAACTTCCAGGACGGCGAGAAATCCCTGATCTCCCAAGGCAAGCTGGAAAATACGTATATCGGCTTCCCTCTGCTCTATCCGGGCGCAGAAGAATGGTATCGTGACCGCGGAGCGGTTGGTACTAACCGCGGATTCGGAATTTCGATCAATGCCAAGGACCCTGTCCGCATTATCAAATTCTGGGATAAGATGATCACCGAGGATTGGCAGAAGACGCTTCAATGGGGCGTGAAAGGCGAAGATTATGAAGTGAACGCAGACGGTTCCTTCTACCGTACACCTGAGCAACGTGCGAATGCGGATAAGACCAGCTGGCAGGTTGCCAACAAAATCACAGGGATGTTCGGTTACATGCCTAAGATTCAAGGTACGTACAGCGACGGTAACTCAGCAGATGCGGGTACACAGCCTCAGGAATTCTTCGACAGCCTGAAGCCTTACGACCAGAAGATTCTGAAGGCGTACAACAAGAAATCATGGTCCGAATTCTTCAAGGAACCGAAAGAGAACAATATCTACTTCCCTGCGTATTCCATCGTGCTTAAGGATGGTTCACCAGCCCAGCTCGCACAGTCCAAACTGAATGACCTCATGATTAAGTATTTGCCGAAAGCCATTATGGCCAGCCCTGCTGAGTTCGAAGGCGTGTGGCAGGATTATGTGGACAGAATCCACAAGCTGGACATCAAGGCCTATGAAGACCGGATGAATGAGGGCATTCAGCAGCGTATCGAAAAATGGAGCGTTAAATAAACCATTCAGTACAGAAATAGGAGCGGGAAATGCTGTTTCCCGCTCTTCCTAAATAAGAATGCGTGAATAGGACAGCGTGGAGAGAATGATTTTTACAGGAGGGAATACAACATGTCTGATGCCGTACTGGACAAACAGGTCAAAAAACAGAAGACCCGAAAAAGCAAAATCGATCCGGAAATCGGTGTGAGTCTAAGCTGGAAAACACTGAAAACACAGAAACAGCTTATTTTTATGTCCGTGCCTATTGCACTCTATCTGATTATCTTCAACTATGTTCCCATCTGGGGCTGGCTTATGGCTTTTCAGAATTACCGCCCGGCGGTGTCCTTTGGCCAGCAGGAATGGGTAGGCTTACAGCAATTCAAGTTTTTATTCTCTGATGATACCTTTATGCTGGTACTTCGCAATACCATTGCCATGAGTTTCATTAACCTTGTACTGGGTACGGTTACGGCTATCGGTCTGGCTCTGCTGCTGAATGAGATCAAGCTCAAGTTCTTCAAGCGCGCAGTTCAGTCGATTTCTTATTTGCCGCACTTTCTGTCCATGGTTATCGCTGCAGGGATTGTGTCCACTTCACTCTCCATCGATGGCGGGATTGTCAATGTCGTTCTAATGAAGCTTCACCTGATTAAAGATCCGATTATGTGGCTCAGTGAAGGGAAATACTTCTGGGGCATCATCGGGGCGTCGAACGTATGGAAAGAGGTGGGCTGGGGCACGATCATCTATCTGGCGGCCATTACCTCCATTGATCCTTCCCTGTACGAGGCAGCTTCCATTGACGGCGCGAAACGTTTTCAAAAGATGCGTTATATCACGCTTCCGGGAATCAAGGCTACATTCGTTATTTTGCTGATTATGAACATTGGACATATTCTGGATGCCGGCTTCGAGCTTCAATATCTGCTGGGCAACGGACTTACTGTGGACTATTCGCAAACCATTGATATCTTTGTAGTGAAGTATGGTCTGGCCATGGGTAACTACTCGCTGGCTACGGCGGCAGGGATCTTCAAAACGATTGTCAGTGTCATTCTCGTATTCATCGCAAACAATGTCGCAAAACGCCTCGGCGAAGAGCGATTACTATAGAGGAGGAAGCCCATATGAAAGCCAGGACCAAAGGTTCAAGCCGGATTGAGCCGGTTGTATTTCATACGTTCAACACGATATTTATGCTCTTTGTGGTTACTGTCACGCTCTATCCGTTCCTCCAGACGCTGGCGGTATCCTTCAATGACGGCAGTGACACGCTTACCGGGGGAATCTACCTCTGGCCCCGTGTATGGACGCTGGAGAATTACCGGGCGGTCTTTGTATCAGGAACAATCTATCATGCTGCATTTATCTCGGTATCCCGTACTATAATTTCAACGGTGCTCGGTGTATTCCTTACAACGATGTTGGCTTATGCACTGGCGCAGCCGCAATATATTTTCCGCAAAAAGATCGGCTTGCTGTTCATCCTGACCATGTATTTCAATGCCGGACTGATTCCCAACTACTTCCTGATCAAGAATATGGGCCTGCTGCATAACTTCATGGTCTATATCCTGCCGAGTCTGGTCAGCGCGTTCAACCTGATTATCATGCGGACATATATCCGCGGGCTTCCGTTCAGCCTTACCGAATCAGCGAAGATTGACGGGGCAGGAGAATTCAGAATTTTCTGGAAAATCATCTTCCCGCTCTGTACGCCTGTATTGGCAACTGTTGCACTGTTTATCGCGGTAGGCTCATGGAATTCCTGGTTTGACACATTCCTCTATGCCTCCTCGGATATCAAGCTTAGCACGCTGCAATACGAAATGATGAAGATGCTCGGCTCCATTATGAGTACGAACAATGATCCGTCGATGCTTGCGGGAGGCCAGAACAATCAGGTCCAGTCGCTGGTTACGCCAGCCTCCATGCGTTCAGCCATTACGATCGTTACAGCGGTTCCGATTCTGTTCGTCTACCCTTTCTTGCAGAAGTATTTCGTGGTAGGATTGAACCTGGGTAGCGTAAAAGAGTAATTGTCACTATGTATTATATAAGGGAAATATGTATATTATAACCGTTTCGGTGCAGCCGAAGCGGTTTCTCCTGTTCAAATATAAGAATTTAATGTTGCACATGATAACTTATATAAAGATGGTGAGCCCATGCTTAAGGTACTGTTTGCTGACGATGAGCCGATTATGCTGGAAGGGCTCCGCTTCCTGGTCGACTGGGAGGCATTAAATTATGAAGTATGCGGCGAGGCGCTGGACGGGGAGGATGCGCTGCAGCTGATTGGCACCACCCGCCCTGACTTGGTCATCACCGATGTGCGGATGCCGGTCATCGACGGACTTGAGCTCATCCGAAGAACCTCTGAGAGCGAATTCCAGCCGAAATTTATTATTTTTAGCGGCTATGCTGACTTTGAGTATGCCAAGCGGGCCCTGAAATACGGAGTATCCAATTATTTGACCAAGCCGCTGGATGAAACGGAGCTGACAGAGGCGCTGCGGACGGTCACGGAACAGATCCTTAAGGAACGCAAGGCGTCCTCTCGGCGTGATGCGCTCTCGGCTCTGATGCAGGAGGATATGGTATCCCGGCTCCTGATGCGGGAGAATACGGAGGAGGAGCGGGAGCAGGGGCTGAAGACGCTGGGAATCTCCCCCGCCTCGCGGCTATGCTGTATTCTGGTCCATGGAGCAGCGCCGGACAGCGTTCATATGCGTGAGCAACTCGCCGCCATGAGAAGCAAGGAACGGCTGCTCAGCCTCGCGGTCTATCCGTTCACCGCAGGCAGCGGAAAGCACGGCTATCTGCTGGTGTCCCCGCAGGAAGGACCGGCGCTTGACCAGGCACTGCTTACCCGGTGGATGGAGGAGATGCGGCCGCTGTACAGCACGGCGGTCTTTTTCACAGCAAGTCTTCAGCATCAGGGTCCGGAGGCTCTGAAGACGGCATACCAGGAGGCGCTGGCTGCTGAGCTGTGCAGACCGGATGGGCCGGGGCGCGGGGGAGCCGGCTTCTTCGAGAAGCAGGATAAGACACAGATGGCCATGCTTCCGGCAGAGCTGAGACGATCGCTGCTGCAATCCGTCACCGAAGGGAAGGCACGGCATCTCACGGATCAGCTTGGCGAGGTGTTCAAGATTTTCTCGGCGGATGTGGCTTCCAGCTCATGGATCGACGCGTTTCTCGCGAATATCAAAGCAGAACTGCTACGTGAAATTACTGCCAGAGGGGGAGACTATGCGCAGTGGGTGCAGAAATGGTTCCCGTCCCGGCATACGGCCAATTGTCTGCCGCTGCTTGAGCGTCAGATAGAGGAGGAGCTGTGCGAGGCTGCAGAGTGGTTCGCTGCGGCTGCGGACGGCAGGGCAGAGGATCAGATCGTGGCCGCAGCGATAGAGTATGTCCGCGGGCATTATCAGGAGAAGCTGAAGCTGCAGGATATTGCGGGGCACCTGCATGTGAACTCGGCCTACCTGGGACAACGCTTCAAGAAATACTACGGCAGCTCTTTTAACGATTATCTTCATGAATACCGCATTGAAGAGGCGAAGAAGCTTCTGCGCCGGACCGATATGGGGATTTCCGATATCTCAAGCAGAGTGGGCTATTCAGACGCCGATGTATTCGCCGCCAAGTTCAAGGCGCTTAACGGAGTTACACCTTCCGTGTACAAGAAGAGTTAATTCAAGAGGGAGGAGGGGGCCTGCATGAAGAATAACCGGAAGCCATCTGCCTTCATCAATGATATTCCGCTCAAATATAAGTTTTTGTTCATCTACTTACTGTGCGTGCTTGTCCCCATACTTAGTATCAATGCCCTCTTTTATGTGCAAATCAGCCGTAATGTGGAGGCACGGGAGAGGGGGAATTTGGAGATTTCGGTAGACCGGGTGGCCTATGACCTGATGCAGATCGTGAACGAATGCGTGGCGATCAGCAACACGGTGGCTGCGGACCGGCCTTATATGGAGATGATGGACTACGCCTATCCGGATAATGAGGCTTATTATGATGTTTATAATGATTCTCTGAAGGACAAGCTGCGGCAGTACAGCAATCTTCATTCTTATATCTACTGGATGGGCATATACACCTCTAATCCGACGATTCAGAACGGCAACAGTTACTTCATTCTGTCGGACGCAGATAAGAGAAGTGAATGGTACCGCAAAATCTCAAGCAGCTCCAATAAGGTGCTGTTGACTTCTTATCAGGGGACCAACCCGCTGAATCCGCCGCAGCAGGAGGTGCTGGTCAGCTTGATCCGCAAGCTGGATAACTTCACGGGCCAGCCCTACACGAAATATCTGAGGATTGATCTGCGGCTGAACAACATGCAGGAGCTGTTCCAGAAGGAGCGTGACTATCTGGATTTCAAGCTGCTGGATGAGAAGAACCGGGTCGTGCTGGCTTCGGACCGTTCCTTCTCCTCGCTGGATGCGAGTGCCTTGCTGAATGTGGACACCAGTCTTGACCAGCCTTCCAAGCAGATTGTCCGGGCGCTCAGCAGTGCGGCCTACACCAAGGGGTGGCAGCTGGTAGGAACTCCGGAAGGGCGTAAGATCAGCCATGAGATGGACCGCGCGCTCAGGAACTCGCTGATTCTGGTCCTGCTGACGATTATCATTCCCACGCTGCTCATGATCGTGATTATACGCTCCTACAATCTGCGGGTACGGCTGCTCTACAAGCATATGAAACTGGTCAAATATGAACAATTCGAGAGCATAGATATGTACGAAGGGAAGGATGAGATCGGAGGTCTGATCCGCAGCTTCAATCTGATGACCGGCAAAATCCGCAATCTGATCAATGATGTCTATAAGCTGGAGATCCAGAAGAAGGATCTGGAGCTGGAACGGGTACGGGCGGAGCTGAAATATCTGGAGAGCCAGGTGGACCCTCATTTCCTTTTTAATACGCTGAATGCGATCCTGGTCATCTGTAAGAAGTATAAATATGAACAGGTTACCGATGTCATCCGCAACTTGGCCCTGATTATGCGCAGGCTGCTCAGCTGGAAGGATGATCTGATTACGGTGGAGGAGGAGGTATCCTTCGTCGAGATGTATCTGCAGATTGAGAAGTTCCGCTTCCAGAACCGGTTCTCTTATGTGCTGGATATTGCGCCTGAGGTGCTGAACTGCCGGATTCCCAAGATGAGTATACAGGCACTGGTGGAGAATTCCTGCAAGCATGGCCTGCAGTCGGTCAAATGGGCAAGAGAAATCCACGTGTCTGCTTCGCGGAATGAGACAGGTCTGCTGATTATGGTGACTGATAACGGCAAAGGAATTGAGAAGGAGAAGCTGGAATGGATCAAGTCCCATCTGGAGACAGAGGAGGATACGGGACAGAATGTCGGGCTTCGCAATGTGTATAAACGCCTAATGCTGTACTATGACGGCAGGGCTGGATTCAGCATTGAGAGCATCGAGTACGAACGAACGGTCATTACCATCCAGATTCCCGAGGATTTGAGTCTGGTTCCGATAGGGGAGGGAGCTCATGTATAAAGTAGTGCTTGCTGATGATGAGACGATTGCCTTAGAGGGGCTGCGGACGCTGACCGACTGGGAGGAGCTGGGCTTCGAGGTATGCGGAGCCTGTGAGAACGGGGAGGAGGCGCTGGCTGCCATTATCCGCAGCTCGCCCGATCTTGTGATTACAGATATCCGCATGCCCGAGATTGACGGGCTTGAGCTGATCCGGCGCGTACGCAGCCTTGATATGGAGCAGCCGGTCTTCATCGTGCTTAGCGGCTATGGCGAATTTGAGTATGCCAGAACAGCCATCAGATACGGGGTAAGGCATTACCTGCTGAAGCCGGCCATGGATGCGGAATGGGATAAGGTGCTTACGGACATTACGGATGAGCTGGAGCTGCGCCTTAAGCAGACCATGCAGCAGAGCATGCTGTCCAGCCGGCTGCTGCCGCTCGCGATCGCGCGCATGCTTGAAGGGCATTGGGCGGAGCCGGATGAAGAAGCAGCGGAGCAGATGGACCGCCTGGATGAGGCGGCCACTGGGTGGACGTATGTGCATGTGGAGGGTCATAGCAGCCGGATTACGGAGCTGTGCCGGGAGCTGGCCGCACCGGCCGGTGCGATGCTCATTGATCTGCCCGGGGATCAGACCGGGCTGGTCGTGGAGAGCTCGGGGGGGGCGGCGGCTGGACTGGCGGAGCAGCTATACGCCGGACTGACCCGCAGCGGGGTAAAGGGCTCGGTCAGCATTGGGCCAAGTGTGCGTTCCCTCCGCGAGCTGCCGGTCTCCTACCGCGAAGCGGCAGACGCTGCGGCCCGCCACTACTTCTATTCGGATGAATGCGGCCCGGTGGACTCGGCCAGTGAAGCTGAGGGACAGGTGAATTACACGCTACCTTCCGCAGAGCTGATTGAGGAGATTATCAGCGCAGTGGAGCGGCTGCAGGAGCAGAAGGCCGCAGAGAAGCTGAGCGAATTGTTCAGTGTGTTCAAGGAGAACCGGACAGATCCGGGAGTCGTCCAGATGACGGGCATGGATATCATGCTGCGGAGCATGGAGCTGCTGAAGGAATTCGGCGGCGCGGACGATCAGTGGATCGGCACGCTTGATTTTTTCAGAACCGAGCCGAGGTCCTTGGAAGACCTGCAGGTCACCTTGGAGACGGCGCTGGGAACCAGTATGAACTATATCCGCCAGCACAAGGAGCGTAACTCCGAGCATCCGCTGATCCGCGTTGAATGCTTCCTGAGAGATCATTACGCAGAGCATCTGACGGTAAAAGAGATTGCTGAGCATTTCTATATTAATCCGGTGTACCTGGGCCAGGCCTTCATTAAAAAGCACGGTATCAGCATTCTTGAATATATTCATAATTTGCGGATTGAAGCGGCCAAGCAGCGGCTCGTTGACACTCAGGACACAGTCAGAAGCATTGTGGAGAGCGTCGGTTACGTACACTATCACCATTTCTTAAGAGAGTTCGAGAAACGGACGGCGCTGAAGCCCGTTCAGTTCCGCTTACAGGCTCAGGGAAATCAGAAATAGGGTGCAATTATTTATTTGGGGTCCATCTATTTACTTTGGTGATGGTAAACGCATACAAATGCGTTATGATAGAGAGAGTTGTCCCAAAAAATGTTGTCCAATACAGGAGGTTAGCAAAAATGAAGCAAGCCAGCAGCGAAATTCCTGCATTACATGAAATGTTCCGGGAGGCCTTTAAAATAGGGGCTGCCGTCAGTACCAGCATTATAGCTGCCCAGGGTCCTTTCATCGCGAAGCATTACAACAGCATCACCGCCGAGAATGAGATGAAGCCGGCTCTGGTTCAGCCGCAGGAAGGCAAATTTACCTTCGAGGCTGCGGACGGTATCTTCGAATTCGCAGAGTCGCGCGGGATCGGTGTCCGGGGGCATACGCTTCTGTGGCATAACCAGACCGGAGACTGGATGTTCCAGGATGCGGAAGGCGGAACCTGCAGCAGAGAGAAGTTGCTTACCCGCCTGCAGACCCACATTAACACAGTAGTGGGCCGTTACCGGGGACGGGCGTACGCCTGGGATGTAGTAAATGAAGCGATTGAGGATAAAACAGACCAGTACCTGCGGGATACGCGGTGGCTTGAGATCATCGGCGAGGATTATCTTCGCCAGGCCTTTGAAATGGCACATCAGGCAGACCCAGAAGCGCTGCTGTTCTACAACGACTATAATGAGACCGATCCTGTCAAAAGCGGCAAAATCTACAAGCTCGTACGCAGCCTGCTGGACCAGAATACGCCGATTCACGGAATCGGAATGCAGGGACACTGGAATATCTACGGCCCTTCCATTGAGGAAATTCGTAGTGCCCTTAAGCTCTACGCATCACTGGGGCTTAAGATCCACATTACCGAGCTGGATCTCTCCGTGTTCCGTCATGACGACAAACGCACGGATTTGAAAGCGCCAACAGCTGAAATGCTGAAGCTTCAGGAGGAGCGTTATGCCGAGATCTTCGCCCTACTGCTGGAATTCAGAGACTCCATTGATTCGGTGACCTTCTGGGGCGTGGCCGATGATTATACCTGGCTGGACGGCTTCCCCGTCCGGGGACGCAAGAACTGGCCGTTCCTGTTCGATGAGCAGAAGCAGCCGAAGGCTTCATTCACCCGGCTGGCCGAACTGGCCGCACTGCAATCCTAATATTATTTCAAGCTCGACACCTTATTATATCTGGAGGGAATCACATGACAACTCAACTGAAGCAGGCAACCGGCAAGGTACCGCCAAGCGGCAATCCGCTGGTAGCACACAGATACGGAGCCGATCCTTATGCCCTGGTATTCGGAGACAGAGTCTATCTGTATATGACTAATGATGCACTGGAGTATGATGAGAACGGTGTGGTGAAGGAGAACTCCTACAGCAGCATTAATACGATTACCGTAATCTCATCCGCTGACCTGGTGAACTGGACCGATCATGGTACGATAGCCGTAGCCGGACCGGAGGGTGCAGCGAAGTGGGCAACCCAGTCCTGGGCACCGGCAGCGCTTCATACTGTAATTGACGGCAAGGACAAGTTCTTCCTCTACTTCGCCAATAATGCCAGCGGCATCGGCGTTCTGTCGAGTGACAGTCCGGTGGGTCCATGGGTGGACCCGATCGGGGAGGCACTGATTCTGCGCTCTACACCTGGGGTAGAGGATGTTACCTGGCTGTTCGACCCGGCGGTGCTGTTGGATGATGACGGCAAGGGGTATATCTACTTCGGAGGCGGCGTCCCGGAAGGACAGTTCGCCGAGCCGGGCACAGCACGGGTGATGCCGCTGGGTGAGGACATGACCAGCGTGGTGGGCAGCGCGAAAGTGATTCCGGCCCCGTTCATGTTCGAGGATGCCGGAATCCATAAATGGAACGGAGTCTACTATTATACCTACTGCTCGAACTTCTATGACGGGGAACGGCCGGAAGGCAGCCCTCCTGCGGGAGAGATCGCCTATATGACCAGTGAGCATCCTATGGGTCCCTGGACGTATCACCACACGATCCTGAAGAATCCGGGACATTTCTTCGGCGTATCCGGGAATAACCATCACGCGGTCTTCCAATTCCATGACAGCTGGTATATTGCTTATCACGCCCAGACCTTGTCCAAGGCCCAAGGGATTGCGAACGGTTACCGCTCCACACATCTTAACCGCCTGACTCATAATGAAGACGGGTCCATCCCGGAGATCCATGCGGATTACGAAGGTGTGCAGCAGCTTGCAACGTTGAACCCGTATGAGCGTATTCCGGCGGCAACGATGGGCTGGAGCGCAGGGGTGAAGACAGAATACCTGGCCGAGGGCGGAGTTCAGGCAGTAACGGATGTGGAGCACGGCGGCTGGATCGGACTTTCCGGGATAGACTTCGGTAGCGGAGCCGGCTCGTTCCAGGCCTCAGTCCTGAGCCTGGAAGCGGGCGGCGTGCTGGAGCTGCACCTGGATGAGCCGGCGGGTCCGGTTATCGGCAGACTGACGGTTCCGGCGGCGGACGGCTCGCAGGAATGGCTGGAGCTGAAGACGGGGGTCCAGGGAGCGGAGGGAGTGCACAACCTCCATCTGGTATTCGCAGGAGAGAGCGATACGGGCTTGTTCAAGCTGGCTTCTTGGCAATTCACACCACAGCATAACTAACATCAAGGGGGCGGGTACTTTGAATACAGCCATCATTACCAATCCAGTGATATGGGCAGATGTCCCGGATGTGGATGTCATCCGGGCCGGCCCGGTGTTCTATATGGTCAGCACCAGCATGCACTCCATGCCGGGCTGCCCGATTATGAAATCGGTGAATCTGAAGGACTGGGAGATTGTAAGTTACGTCTTTGATACCTTCGAGGACACTCCGGCCTTCCGGCTGGAGGACGGCGAAGGCATATACGGCGGCGGTTCCTGGGCTGCCTCGCTGCGATGCAAGAACGGAATCTATTACGTATGCTTCTCCTCCAATGATACGGACCGGTTCTATATCTACCAGACCCGGGATATTGAGCATGGACCGTGGGAGCGTTCGGTCATCCCGGACCTGCACCATGACCCGGCACTGCTGCTGGATGATGACGGCCGCAATTATGTGATCTACGGGAACGGGGATATCCGCATACGGGAGCTGAATGAGGACCTGACCGGATGGATGCGCCACGGAACGGAGCAGCTGCTGCTGGAAGGCGAGCGGAAGGGAATCATGCTGCGGATGGAAGGCTGCCACGTCCATAAGCGCGGCGGGTACTATTATCTGTTCTTCATTGAATGGCCGGCAGAGGGCAACATGCGCAGACGCCAGTTGTGCTACCGGTCCCGGGAGCTGCTGGGTCCTTACGAGCGCAAGGTTATTCTGGACGATAACCTGGGCTACGAGAATCGCGGTGTAGCGCAAGGCGGGTTGGTCGATACTGAGGACGGCGACTGGTACGCTGTGCTATTCCAGGATCACGGGGCAGTTGGACGCGTTCCCTGCGTGTTCCCTGTGAGCTGGGAGAACGACTGGCCGGTGATCGGGGATGGCGGCAAGGCTCTGCTGGCCTTCGATACGAAGCTTCCCGCCGGGGAGCCGAAGGCGCTTGTAATCAGCGATGAGTTCGAGTATACGGAGAACCGGCTGGCGCTTCAGTGGCAATGGAACCATAATCCCGATAACGGGCTATGGTCGGTTACCGAGCGGCCGGGCTGTCTGCGGCTGCGTACAGGCAAGGCAGCTGATAGTGTCGTAACGGCGCGCAATACGCTGACCCAGCGGACGGAGGGTCCGGCTTGCAGTGCCGAGACGATGATGTATCTGGGCGGCATGAATGAAGGGGACCGGGCCGGCATGGTTGCTCTCCAGTCCGGGTACGGCACGGTTGAGGTCGCCGCCGGAGAGCAGGGACAGTTCACCGTGGATATGTGTATCCAGGGTGAAGATGGCGTTGAAGTGGTGGAGAGTATCCCGTTCGCGGGTGAACGCATCTGCCTCAGGATTGAGTTCAACTTCAAGGATGGTGTGGACGAGGCCCGATTCTTCTACTCGGGAGGCGGTGAGGCCTGGCACCCCATCGGGCAGACGCTGCATATGGAATATAAGCTGGATCATTTCATGGGCTACCGGATCGGCTTGTTCAATTATGCGACCCGGCAGCCGGGGGGCTATGCCGATTTCGATTATCTCCGTTATCACAGAGAGGATTAAGACCGGGTCTGGAAATGGGAAGCATATTCGCTGGGTGTCATCGATGTATGCTGCTTGAATATTCTTCCGAAATACGTCAGGCCCGTGAACCCGACCCGGAAAGCCACCTCCTGAATCGAATGCCGGCGCAGCTGGAGCAGGCGGCTGGCCTCATGCACCCGCAGCATATTCACATATTCGATTAAGGTCTTGCCGGTGTTCTTTTTGAACAGATGACAGAAGTAGTTGGGGGTCACGCAGCAGATCCGTGCGGCCTCCTCCACGGTCAGCGGTTCATGGAAATGGTTGCTAAGGTGAATCAGCAGGGGCTGGATGCCCGTCTCCTGCCGGTCTCTTTTGGAAGGCGGTGCTGTGAACTCGGCCAGGGGATAAGCCAGACCCAGGGAAGAGAACAGGCCGCCTTTAATACATAATTCATACCCGGGGCTCTTGCTCTGGTAGCTGTAAATAATCTGTTCGATGCATCCTCTGATCTGGCGGGTAACCGGCTGGTCCGACCCATAGAAGGCAGGAAGCCGGATTTCACCGGAGAGCAGCGGCCGGATATGCTGAAGCTCAGTCAGGTCCCGCATTCCGTTCAGCAGCGCTTCGTTGTAGACAACCGCATACAGCTCACTGCCATCCTCTGTCGGGTAGGCCGCATGAATCTGCGGACGGCTGACGAAGGCAAGCTCACCCTGCACCAGCTCTCTGGAGTGGGGGCCGACCTGGACGCGGAAGCGGCCCTTGGTAACGAGAATCCATTCGAGATGGTCATGCCAGTGAGGCGGAATAATACTGCGGTCCGGAAAGCAGATATGAAATACATTGATGGGGAACAGGCCCTCGGGAATTTCCGTGTGCTCTTTTTTCCATGGATAAGGCTTGTCCTCGAACGCTCCACTCATCTTAATCCCTCCACATAATCGTAATATCGTATGATAGATGCGTACTTTTATGTATAGTATAGCGGCTTTGCACTCTTTATAATGTGGTTGCAACCTTATTATAGAACTGTTGGAGGGATCGCGCTATGTTTCGTGAAGAGAATGGCAGACTAATCAGAGAATATGATCATGAGAGAGTCTGGATAGAGCCTTGGGGAGAGCATTCGCTGCGTATCCGGGCTTCGTATGCGGAGATTACCGATGAGAAGTGGGCGCTTCTGCCTGCTGTGCAGACGCTGAGTCATATATCGATTACCAAAGAGCGCGCAACGATTGTAAACGGGAATATCCGGGCGGAAATAACGGACAAGGGACAGATCTTCTTCTATAACCAGCATGGCAAGCTGCTCCTTAACGAGACGGAGGATACCTATCAGTTAAAATACGGAGGCAGAGAGCTAAGCGCCATCCCCGGCAGCAGTGACTTCTCCGTGAAGCTCCGGCTGGAAGCGGACCCGCAAGAGAAGCTGTACGGCATGGGCCAGTATCAGCACTCCTTCCTGAATCTGAAGGGCTGTTCGCTGGAGCTGACCCACCGCAACAGCCAGATCAGCATTCCGTTCGTGCTGTCAAGTAGCGGTTACGGGTTCCTGTGGCATAATCCGGCGATCGGACAAGCGCATTTCAGTCTGAATGTGACCGAATGGACAGCCCCGTCAACCAAGCAGCTGGATTATTGGATCACTGCCGGTGACTCGCCTGCCGAGATCGAGGAGGCTTATGCCAAGGCTACGGGAACCGTGCCGATGATGCCGGATTATGGTATGGGGTTCTGGCAATGCAAGCTCCGTTACCGTACGCAGGAGGAACTGCTGGAGGTGGCAAGGGAACATAAACGGCGGGGGCTGCCGATTGACGTTATCGTCATTGATTTCTTCCACTGGACGAATCAGGGAGACTGGCGGTTCGACCCGGAATATTGGCCTGATCCGGAGGCGATGGTGCAGGAGCTGCAGGAGCTGGGCATTGAGCTGATGGTTTCGGTCTGGCCGACTGTCCAGACGGAGAGCGAGAATTATAAGGAGATGCTGGAAAAAGGGTACCTGCTGCGCTCGGACCGCGGGGTGCGGACACAATTCCAGTTCCTCGGCCAGAACGCGATCTTCGATGCGACTAATCCGGAGGCCCGCAAGTTCCTGTGGGGATTGATTAAGCAGAATTATTATGACAAAGGAATCAAGGTCTTCTGGCTCGATGAGGCGGAGCCGGAGCTGACGGTCTATGACCATGATATCTACCGTTATCATATCGGCTCCAGTAAGCAGATCGGCAATATCTATCCGATGAAATACAGCCAGACCTTCTATGACGGCATGGCCGCTGAAGGCCAGGAGAATATTATCAATCTGGTCCGTACCGCCTGGGCGGGCAGCCAGCGCTACGGGGCGCTTGTATGGTCTGGAGATATTCACTCCAGCTTCAAGGTGCTCAGCATTCAGGTGCGGGCCGGACTGAATATGGCCGTGGCCGGGATTCCATGGTGGACCACCGACATCGGCGGCTTCCACGGCGGTAATCCGGCAGACGCCTCCTTCCGGGAGCTGATGGTCCGCTGGTTCCAGTATGGCGCGTTCTCACCGGTATTTAGACTGCACGGGGACCGTTCGCCTTTTGTTGAGCCTACCGGAACACGGGGCGGGGGCGTATGCGGAAGCGGCTCGGATAATGAGGTGTGGAGCTACGGGGATGAGGCGTATGTCATCTTCAAGGAGTTCATGCAGATGCGGGAGCGGCTGAAGCCCTACATCCGCGGGCTGATGGAGGCTGCACATGAGAAGGGCACGCCGCCTATGCGTCCATTGTTCTATGATTTCCCTCAGGACCCGGCTGCCTGGGATATCGAGGATCAGTATATGTTCGGTCCCGATCTGCTGGTCGCCCCGGTGCTGGGCGAAGGTGAACGGGCACGCAAGGTGTACCTCCCGTCCGGCTCAGAGTGGACCCATGTCTATACCGGCACTGCCTATGCCGGCGGACAGGCTATTATGGTGGACGCGCCGCTCAATCAGATTCCGCTGTTTGTGCGGGACGGGGCCGTGTTGCCGTTGCTTGGCGGGGCTGAGGAGTAAGGCGGAAAATATAATGCAAGAAGTGTAGGGCATTAATTATGGCTATACTCACTCTGCATTGTTCACAACTGTACAAGCTAAGTAGAGCAGCGATTCTCCTGATAGTGGAGGGTCGCTGCTCTGTTATGTGGGCCGAATGTATGCGGAAAACCGAACACATTGGGTGGCGCGGGTGCGTATGGGCCAAATGTATGCGAAAAACAGACATGACAAGACAGAGGCCTTGTCACCCCCAGGAATGAAAATAAGTGGGTGGCATCCGTCGCATCCATTCTAAATGATGCTGTAGTCGTCAACACTACATATACAAATCAAAGGGCGGACGATTTACTGGGATACCCCCGTGCGAAAAACCGTTCTATTTGGGCCGCGTGGGGCGTGAGAGCGGAATGTAATCGAAAAACCGATTACATTGGGCGTGGCAGAGGCGCGAGGATGGAATGTAGTCGAAAAACCGATTACATTGGGCGTGGCAGAGGCGCGAGGATGGAATGTAATCGAAAAACTGATTACATTTGGTTTGGCGGAGGCGCGAAGATGGAATGTAATCGAAAAACCGATCACATTGGGCGGTGGCGAGAGATTGCCGATAGTTGGAGCAACGATGTATTCACATTTCCACATACCGTTTGCCATACTCCTAACTAACTCCGACCCTATTACACTCCCGCTATTCCCCCTTCCGAATCAGCGGTTGTTTGGAAGCCAGCCGCTCCCGGTAGGCGCGGGGAGAGAAGCCGGTAAGCTGCCGGAACTGGCGGCAGAAATGCTCGACATTGGCGTAGCCGCAGAGAGCGGCGATCTCGGCGATTTTGTGCTGGCCGAAGCCGAGCTTCTCCTTGGCCAGCCGAATCCGGCATTGAATGACATCCTCCATGCAGGAGATGCCGAAAGCGGACTTGTAGATGGTCTGGAGGTAGCCGGTGCTGATGTGCAGATATCCGGCCATCGAGGATACGGTCCAGGGGTGGCCGGGATTGCTGTACAGCGTCTTGCGAAGCTCCAGCAGATTATAATACTGCGGCGTCAGCTTGTCCTGGGACGCTTCGGACAGCTTGTTGAACAAGAGGCGGAACAGGTAGTCAATGGACAGTTCCCGGTAATCGTTCTGGAACGAGTTCTCCAGCGTCAGCAGCTGGAACAGCTGATGGCAATATCCGGGGTCGGGCAGGGAGAACGGGCTGCCCAGCGGCAGGACGCTTTCAGTGATATACGATTCATCCGCATCGAAACGGACCCAGTCGTTGACATATCTTTTGGAGCAGGCGCGGTAATAGATGTTGTGCCCTGGAGGATACAGAGCGACAGAGTGAGCGGGAAATTCCTTCAATTCACCGTCCACTTCGAACACCGCCGGAGTCTGGGTCAGGACAAGAAGCCAGGCGTCCAGTCCTTTGGGGATACTGTAGACGAAATTAGCCGGATGTGCGGCATCGTATTCCACGTAGTGAATTGTGGGCATGGGCTTCTCCTTTCTTCGGATAGATCAATTAATGGTCAGTAAATATCATTGTTAGTATTTCAGTGAATCTCTATAATTTGTAGTGGACATAAGAGTAAATCTGAAGGTTGACTAAACAGTGTGTAATTATAGTTATTAGAAATTATCAATAGGAAGGAAGATTATGAATTCATGATACCACAACAAAACGAAGATCGGAAAGATATCCTTTGTTATACAAGGCTGCCGCAGGAGGATATCGTGTATGCTTCGAAGCTGGCTTACAGTATGCACCTGGCTTACAAGACCGATGGGGGCCAGTATCAGGCATTGAATCATAACTCGGGTATCCTGTTCGCCAAAGCGACGGAGAATGTGGATGGGACGCTCCGGGCCAAAAGCCTGAAGCAGCCGTATCTTTTCTACTTGGCAGACGGGAATTTCGGCGTCATTGCTGTGCGTACCGAGGCTGACGGGGGAGTAGATGAACAAAGCATGGGGAAGGTGTTGCTGTTCTCATCAGCCGATCTCCTGCAATACAGTGAGATTGGACTGGTGGAGCTTAAGGCGGGCACTCATGTAAGCGATGTCTCCTGCACCTATGACCCGGAGCGGAACGGTTACCTGATCCAATGGATAGACGGGCAGGGCCAGGGCTATGAGAATTTCACTGCCGACATCCTGAGCCTCACGAATGTCTCAGCACCGGTAGAAGCGGAGCCATTCACGCTGGAAGCCGTGCAGGCTGATATCGAGGGAATCCAGCCGCGTAATAGGATCGCTGTCTCCGCCGAGATAGCCCGCAGACTTTTCTGCAAGCTTACGGTGCCGGAGAACATTGCTGTCGTAGTACCGGACCATGTAAATGCGGCATCGGTTGATGATGTGAAGGCGGTCCGGGCAACGGCCTTATACAGTGATGGAACGCAGGCTGCCAAAAAAGTCCGTTGGAACACGGATGCCATCAACTGGGACAAGGCCGGAACCTACAGCATCTCCGGGGAGATCCATCAGGATCACTTTCCATTCCCGATTGCACTTAACCGTGCGGACCCTTGCATCGCGAAGTGGAAGGGGAAATACTATTTCATTGCGACTAATGACGCGGATAAGGAACATACGTTGTATATTAGGGAAGCCGATACAATTCCCGGGCTGGTGACAGCCGAGGAATCCCTGATCCTTGATTCCTCCACGTATGAAGAGATCGGCGGCCTGCTGTGGGCACCGGAACTCCATATCATTGAAGAAGAGCTGTATATCTTCCATGCCGCAACACCCGGCGAGTTCTTCCATGAGGAATCACATGTGATGAAACTGAGTCCGGGCGGAAACCCTATGAATGCTGCGGACTGGTCCAGGCCCCGCCGGGTAGTGAAGAAGGACGGAAGCTATCTGTGTGAAGCAGGCAAAACAATCTCGCTGGATATGACCGTCATTCGCTGGAACGGCCAGCTCTATGCCGCATGGTCGGAGCGCCAATTCCTGCCGGTGGATCTGGGAGCCTGGGTCTACATCGCCACGATTGACCCGCAGGAGCCGTGGAAGCTAACCAGTGATCCGGTGCTGCTGACCCGGCCGGATTACGGCTGGGCCAATAACCATACGTTCGTGGACGAAGGTCCGTTTGCTCTGTACACTGATGACAAGCTGTTCGTGACTTTCGCCAGTGCAGCGGTGGATGCTACTTATGTGGTGGGTCTGCTGACCGCAGACAAGGGGGCAGATCTGCTGGATATTAACAGCTGGACCAAGGGCAATTATCCGCTGTTGACCTCCAGAAGTGTGCCGGGGGAATACGGGCCTGGCCACAATTCCTATGTGACGGACGAGGACGGGGTGATCTGGAACGCCTACCACGCCAGACCGGGAATCGAGGGACCGCGAAGCTCCGGCCTGCGGCGCGTGCATTTTGACATTGATGGTGCTCCAGTTCTGGATCTCACCGAGGAGAAGGACCTGAATCCGGGCCTGAAGCAGGTATCCATGCAAGTCATCGTAGGCTAGAATCCTGGCCCGCCTAACTCTATAATATTCCTTGTCATCCGGGACCCCCTGCGGTCACGCCAATGTCCGCGTTCGGGCAACCATGACGATTGTGGCATCTGTGCCGATTATTATGGTGCACCCGCTCCTGCACGGTCTTTTCTATCAGGGTTGTATACAAGGCTATAGCAAAATATAGAATATTCATTTAAAATGTCCAAATGACATACAAGAAAGAGGAGGATTATCATATGGAATATCATGTTGCAATGCAAGGGAGCGATCAGGCTCCCGGTACAGCAGACAAGCCCTTCCGTTCCATATCCCGCGCTGCGGCGCTGGCGGAGCCTGGAGATACGGTCACCGTTCATGCGGGGACATACAGGGAATGGGTGAACCCGGCTAACGGAGGAACAGAGGATCAGAGAATTGTCTATCAGGCTGCCGGGGACGGGGAAGTCGTCATCACAGGCGCTGAGCCGGTGGCAGACTGGCGAGAGGAAGGGGACGGTGTATGGAGTACAGAAGTGCCGAACAGCCTGTTTGCTGTGCGCAATCCTTTTGAAGAAAAATTATATGGTGACTGGCTGTTCGAAGGGGCGTTCGAGCCGCATCTGGGGGAGGTCTATCTCGACGGCAAATCGCTGTATGAATGTGATAGCGTTACCAAGCTGCGCGATCCCCAGGTATGGCCGCAGGCCAAGTACCCGGCGGACTCTCTGCTCCAGTGGTATGCAGAAGTAGGCTTGGCTTCCACCAGGATCTGGGCGAGCTTCGGGGGCAAGGACCCGCGCCGGGAGAATGTGGAGATCAGCGTTCGCCCTTATTGCTTCTGGCCGGAGCAGACGGGACGGGGTTATATAACCGTCAAGGGCTTTACGCTACGCCAGGCATCTCCTCAATGGGCACCGCCAACGGCATTGCAGGAAGGGCTGATCGGACCCCACTGGAGCAAGGGCTGGATCATTGAGGACAACCACATCTGCGAGTCCAAATGTACAGGGGTGAGCCTGGGCAAGGAAATCTCGACTGGGCATAACGAGTGGTCGAATGGCCGGATGAAGGGTGGGACGCAGCGGGAGCAGGAGGTTATTTTCCGCGCACTCCGCCAGGATTGGCATAAGGACAACATCGGAAGTCATATCGTCCGCAATAATGTAATTCATGATTGTGAGCAGGCCGGGGTTGTCGGCCATTTGGGCGGGGCCTTCAGCCAGATTCTCCAGAACCGGATTTATAATATTCATCATAAACGGATTTTCCACGGGGCAGAGGTCGGCGGAATCAAGCTTCATGCTTCACTGGATACCCAGATTTGCGACAATGTCATTTACAGCTCCTACCGGGCGTTATGGCTGGACTGGCAGGCACAAGGCACACGTATCAGCCGGAATGTGTTTTTTGACAATTTGTCAGAAGATTTCTTCATGGAGGTATGCCACGGTCCTTATATGGTCGATCACAACCTCTTCCTGTCGCCGATGAACTTCCGCAATATGGCCCAGGGCGGCGCGTTCGTCCATAATCTGTTCGCTGGCAGGTTCGTGGTGCGCCCCGAGCTTACCCGTTATACGCCGTACCATATGCCGCATGAGACAGCGATTGCCGGTTACAGCAACTTCACAGGCGGTGATGACCGATATTATAACAACATCTTCCTGCGTGATGAGGACAAGGACAATGAGGTAGTGCCGATGACGTTCTTCGAGCATCTGCCGCTGGCCCCGAGAGAGCAGCTTAACGATAACGGTGAACGGGTGATGGATGGTATCCCGGATAATTCCCGCTGTTATCTGCATCCTGTTGGACTGGGCGGCTATGATGAGCACCCGAATGCGCTGCATAAGCAGTGGTGGGAATACAACAAGGAAGAGATCAAAGCGATGATTGATTCCGGGAAGCCGTTTCATCCTGAACAGATGGCCCTTCCTGTAGCCATCCACGGCAATCTGTATCTGAAAGATGCAGTGCCGGGTACACATGAGCCGAACGCGAAGGTCTATGCCGACAAGGGTCTTGAGATTGAGGTTGATCCGGCTTCCGGCAAGGTGCAGGTGCATATTGTGAGCCCTGAGCTGCTGCGTGCCGCAGCGCCTACCGTGGTCACCACGAATCTGCTGGGCCGAAGCTATCACGCCGAGATGCGCTACGAGGAGCCGGACGGCTCGGCGTACCGGTTCGACCGCGACTTCTTCGGTAAGCAGCGCCCGGATTCGAATGTGACGCCCGGACCGTTTGAATTATCGGAGAACAGTCCGGTGAAGATTGTACTGTAAGTTAGAATACTTGAAAGCCTGTCCGTGAGGGACGGGCTTTTGTGTTTTTTAAAGACATTTATGAGTTGCGGCTATCTGTGCGTAAATGCCCTCTCAATGAGGCGCGGGCCGAATGTGGTCGAAAAACCGACCACAATCGGTGCGGCTGCTCTGAGGGATGGGGCCCCGTCTCCGCAGCCCGTACCCTTTTAAAGAAATCCTGCAAGAAATGCAGCAATGCGGCCTAAGTCACAGTATACAATGAGGCACAAAGCATCCTTCACCCGCAGGGTGAATTTGTTCTATACAAAGCAATGTAATAAATGATCCTACCAGATCTTTGCCTACAAAGGGGAAGTGGCTCTACATATAATGGAAGAAGGATGAAATGATGAGAGCCGAATGGAGATGAGTAGATGAAGGCATTCAATGAAAAGTACGTAGACACCGAGGAGAACTTCAACAACGTTCATGCCTTTTTGAGAAAAATGGTAACTTTGACGGGAAAGCTTCAGACCTGGGAATTCGTCAGATTCGAGTTTTGGAACCGGTACGAAAAGTCCAAGAGTGCAGACCCTAATTTCAAGGAGCAGAATGCACACCTATGGAAGAATGAAGCTGGTGAGATCATAGGCTTGTTCATTTCCGAATCCGGAGGCAGCTTCTTCAGCTTAATTGTCCACCCGGATTATCCGCAGCTGGCAGGCGAGATGGTGGAATGGACCCGGAATGTATGGGGCGAGGGGAAAAAGAAGCTCAACACCGATTGCTATCCCTATGGTCTGGAGGTTCAGGCATTATTAGATCAAGGATTTGTGCAGGATTCTCATATCGGGAATACCCGAAGATACGATCTTGCGCATACGGATTACACTTTGAATCTGGAAGAAGGATTCTATATCCGTTGCATGGCGGAAGGGACAGACGAAGGCGCGAAGAGTGAACTGATTGAGCAGACCTTCTCTCCCGGGAATTCCAATGTAGGGAGCATAGAGTACTGGAGAAAAGATCTAAAGTCCTATAAGGCGGAGCTTGATTTCTCTGTGGTTGATGATAAGGGCCGGCATATTGCCTTCTGTTTCGGGTTCGTGGATCAGGATAACGGGATAGCGGTTATAGAGACGATTGGGACCCACCCGGATTACCGGCAAAGCGGCTTCGGCAAAGCGGTGATTACAGCATGTTTCATGCGGCTGAAAGAGCAAGGGGTGACAATGGCCTACATTACGGGTTTTTCTGCTGAGGCTAATGCCCTCTATCAATCTCTGCGTCCGGTGGAGATCATTCCAATGCATTCGTATGTGTATGAACCTCAAATCTAGTCCGTACAGGTGTTATTGATGGATTTCGATGCTCCATATATTTTTTTGCGCAGCAGGTTCCTGAGCAGGATTCCACACTTAGTTTATCGAATAAACAAAGTGTTGGGATATACATATAATCTATGAGAGGAATGAGCAGCTTTGGACATGAACCATCAGAAGTATACAACACAAGCAGCGGGATATGATCAGGAGAGAGCAGGGATCGAGCGTGGTAAGATCACGATAATTGAATATCCCTCTGCAACCGTTGGCAACACCCGGAAGGCTAGAGTATACACACCACCTGGCTACTCCAGCACAGAGAAATATAATGTCTTATATCTGTTGCACGGTATCGGCGGAGATGAGAACGAATGGTACACTCACGGCACACCGCAGATTATCCTGGACAATCTGTATGCTGATCACAAGCTGAAGCCGATGATTGTTGTGCTGCCGAACGGTCGGGCGATGCAGAATGACCGTGCTGAAGGCGACATCTTCGCGCCTGATAAGTTGGAAGCCTTTGCAACCTTTGAGTCTGATCTGCTGAACGATCTGATCCCTTATATTGAAGCGAATTATTCCGTGCTGACGGACCGGGAGTACCGTGCGCTGGCCGGGTTGTCCATGGGCGGAGGGCAATCACTCAACATGGGTCTGAATAACCTGGACCGCTTCGCGTGGGTAGGAGCCTTTTCTCCGGCACCTAACACGAAGGAGTCTGAGCTGCTGGCACCCGACCCGCAGAAGGTAGCGGACGCGCTTAACCTTCTCTGGTTATCTTGCGGAGACCTCGACAGCCTGAAGTATGTCAGCGACCGCACCCATGCTTACTTCATAGAGCATAACGTGCCGCATATCTGGGTAGAAGAGCAGGGCGACCATGACTGGCCGGTCTGGAAGAACGGCTTGTATCAGTTCGCTCAGCTTATTTTCTAATTGGTGTAGGGGGCTGCCGGAAGTCTAAATGTTCACCGCAGTGACGATGATGCTTTCAGTCCTAATCTTTAGTGTCTCTTAACACACTGAAACTCAAAAAAAGGCAGCCCCAAGCCATCTCCATGGCTCCGGGGCTGCCTCTTCTTTTACTTTTACAGCTTACGCAGTAACGTTCATTTGCTTACTTATTAGCAACCGCATCGGCACGCATTTTAACGATTTTGTCTGCTCTTTCCTTGTCTACGGCGAAGACATCGTTCCAGCCGAGTCCTTCGACATCGCTCTTCAGCTTGGTCCAGAGCTGGTCGAATTCGGCCTGGTCCTTGGCGAAGATCATTTTCCAGGAGGTGTTCTTGACATAATCCGAGATCTGGCTGCGTTTGTTCTTGACGTCAGAGGAATCGGAGCCAAGACTCGTGTTGATGTTCGGCACGATGTCGATCATGTTGTTCTTCGTATAGTACTCGGTCGGAGTAGTGGCGTCATAGGTTTTCTGCCAATCTGTAGTCAGTGCAGTCTTGTTCGCTTCAATGGTGGAAGCCCAGTAGGTACTGTTGTAGAATTCTTTGGTTTCCGGGTCGGTCACGAAATCACTCATAATCATCGAGTTGACCTTGCTTTGGCCATCCTGGTAACCGCCGCCGCCGTATTCAGCAGGGACCGGGGTGTTTTCCTGGAATGCAGTTTGGCCGACTTCGGTCAGCTTGAATTTGCCGTCCGGTGTTTTTTCATAGTTGAAGCCTTCGAAGCCGTTGGTGTAGTAACGCAGGCCTTCCGGTGAAGACATCCAGTCCATCAGTTCCATGATTCTTTCCGGTTCTTTCGCTTTGGAGCCGATGGCGAACACTCTGCCGTTCCCGAAGTAAGCATCACTGTTCTGGATCAGATGGGTATCGCCGATCGGAACGGCTACGTTGCCGTCACCCTGGTTGCCGCGTTCAATCGTGTTGTAGAAGCCTCTCTGCCAGGAGTACCACAGGAGCAGCACCTGCTTGTTGGTCAGCTTCTCAGATACCTTGTTCCAGTCCTGGGAAGGGGAGTCGGGGTCGACGAGACCCATTTTGTTAGCGTCATAATAGAACTGCAGAATCTTCTTGTACATGCTGTTGTCGTCCACGATCGGAACAATATCGCCTTTGGCGTTCAATTGAATCGTTGTCGTGCCGTTCGGCTGCTCATAGCCATACCAGTTGCTCAGCCACCGGACATTCTCCATACTTCCGCCGTCCCAGTCCTTCCACAGCGTAATCGGAACAATCGGCTTACCGTCCGGAGTCTTCGGATATTTAGCCTGCATGTCTTTCAGGGCTGTCATCAGGTCGTTCAGGTTATTCAGCTTCGGCGCGCCGATTCCCTTGTAATAATCCCAAGGCATAATCGGGCTGGAGTAAGGCAGCTCTTCCGAAAAGGTCGTTGGCGAAGTATCGGCGGTGAAGGCCGGGAGAGCATAGATTTTACCGTCCGGATTCTGCTTCTCGAAGGCCACATTGAACGGCTTAAAGTGATTGTCTACATATTGGGACAGATGCTCCGTGTTCTTAATCATGTCGGTTAGATCCATAATCATGCCTGCCGGAATCAGTTCCTCGAGCTGGCTGTTCTCGATAATCAGGAGGTCGCCGAGGTCACCGGATGCCGAGCGGGTCTTGTACAGCTGGTCACCCGCTACCTGCGGAGCCAGAATGTTCAGTGTGATATTGAACTTGTCTTTCAGCAGCTTGCCGTACCATCCCGTCTGCTCGCCTTGATAGTTAGCTGCGTTGTCGAATACCGTAATGGTTAGAGGTTTGCTGTGATCGATGCCTTTGCTTGTGCCCGGATCGGATGACTCAGTAGGTGTTCCGGGTTCGGCCGTCCCCGCAGCAGCTCCTCCATTGTTGGAATTACCGCTGCAACCACTTAGCGCCGTTGTTACCAGCAGGATGGTCGTCCCTAGTAACAGCGCGGACTTTCTGCCCAGCTTAATGTGTGTTTTCATGTGTAGCCCCCCGAATGATTAATGTATCATAATGGCGCAGGTCCGTTAGCCTTTCACGGCGCCAATTATAATTCCTTTGACAAAAAATCTCTGGAAGATCGGATATACCAGCAGAATAGGTGCGACTACGATAATGGTAACTGTCATGCGGATGGAGGTAGAGGTTTGCTTGGTCGCCAGAGTAGCCATCGCCGTTGAGCCGGCATTCTGCAGGTTGACCATGGTGGACAATGAGCTGGCCTGATTGATGTAGTTATACAGTATGAACTGTAAGCTGTAGAGCTTACTGTCCGTTACCAGCAGGAGCGTATCCTGGAAGGAGTTCCACTGGTTGACCGCGGAGAAAATGGCAACGGTTGCAAGGATCGGCTTGCTGATCGGCAGGATGATTTTATAGAAAATCGTGAAGATTCCTGCGCCGTCAATGCTTGCCGCCTGCTGCAGCTCCTTTGGTGTTGCCTCGACGAAGGTTTTGACCAGGATAATGAAGAAAGGAGCAACAACGGACGGAAGAATATAAGCCAGAAAGTTGTCCGTCAGATGCAGCGATCTCATGGTCAGATACCAAGGGATAATCCCGGCGTTGAAGAACATCGTGATAATGGTGAAGCGGTACCAGAACTTCTTGCCCCACATGTCCTCCTGGGCGAACATAAATCCGAGGAAGGCCGAGGCGCCGACCGTCAGTAACGTACCGATTACTGTTCTGCCGAGAGAGATCATAAAGGCATTGCCCAGACCCGGGATTTTGAACACATCGATATAATTCTGGAAATGAATCCCTTTCGGCCAGAAAATAATTTCGCCCTTGGCACTGAGGTCGTTCGCGCTGATCGTATTGATAATGATCGAGTAGAACGGATAAACGCAGATGAAGGCGAACAGTGAGAACAGGATGTAGATAATAGTAGAGATGATTTTATCGGTAGCGCTGACCTGCATTTTGACCGTTTTTTTGGTGATATCGATCTCACGGGTGTTTGGAGTAAGACTGGTCTGGTTGTCACTCATACAATGCCCTCTCCTCTCAGCATTTTGGACAGCCCGTTCACCGAAAAGAGAAGCACCACGCTGATTACACTCTTCAGCATACTGATCGCAACAGAGACAGAATAGCTGCCGCCGCCCATGGCGAGGTTATACACATATAGATCAAGAACCTGAATAGTGTCCTTGTTAAACGCATTCTGGAAGACGAAATACTGCTCCAATCCGTTGTTCAGGAAGCTTGCAATCTGGAGCATCAGCAGGACGAAGTAGGTTGGCATCATGCTTGGCAATACGACATGGCGGATAACCTGCATCCGTGTAGCCCCGTCTACATAAGCCGCTTCATACAGCGATTCGTCGATGCCCATGATGGCCGCGATGTACAGAATGGCGGACCAGCCGAGTGTCTTCCAGGTAGCCCATGCCCACATCGTCCACCAGACATGCTCAGAGCTCTGCAGGAACATGGTTGGAGAATCGGTCAGCCCGGTCATATGCAGGAAGCCGTTGACCATCCCTTCGCTGGAGAACATGGAGAAGGCGAGGGAGTACACAAGCACCCAACTGATAAAGTTCGGCAGCGTGGTGACCGTCTGGATGAATTTGCGGAAACGTACCGCCTTGATCTCGGTCAGGAAGATGGCGAAGATCATCGGGAGCCAGGAAAAGAGGATACCCAGTCCGCTGATGCCGAAGGTATTCCAGATGACCTGCATCAGCTGATCGATCTTGACCTGATTCTCAACCAGGGAATGAAACCATTTGAAGCCGACAAACTCGGATTGTGACAATGGGATAGGCGGGGTGTAGTCAAAGAATGCATATACCCATCCATAGAGCGGATAGTAGGCAAAGACAGCGAGTAAAAGCATAAAGGGAGAGATGTAAAGGAATTTCCGGAACGAATTGCTTCTCATGCTCTGGCTGCGCATTGTTTCACTCCTCATCGTATTCTCTTTGTATGATTGCTTCCTGAAGCTAAGCCGGGGCAAGCAATCCTGAGTAACTTGTCTGGCTGTCATCCCCCTTCATAATAAAAGCAATGAAAAGCAAATTCGGAGCAATTGATAACGCTTTCATGTATGAAACTATAATAAGTTATCGTCTATCTTCCTACAATGACCGATCCTCACCAATTATTGATCTATTGTCAGGTGAAGGAAACGCGGACGAGAAGGGAAAGTGCATGGGAGGGGGAGCGAGAGAAGCAAGGGGCGCAGACAAAACGGGACTTTATAGGAGTGGGAAGAAAGGAGTACGAGAGGCTAAACGGAAACCCAGAGAGTGATGAGGGGTATTAGTGCACCTTAATTCGGAAAAAGTGGGCGGATGAGCCAAATGAGGGGTTTTAACACCTGATTTCATCAAATGGACGGGGAGCAGCGCTTCTATGGTCTGGCAGGCAGAGGCCGTACTTATTCAGAGCCTTGCTCCAGATTTCGTACAGGCCGCTCCCTCTACCCCCTCTGTCTCAGGCAATGACGAAGCATTGCTTGCGGTATTCATTGGCACTGGTTCCCGTGTATTCTCTGAATTTTTTGTAGAACCAGTCGATTTCCGAATACCCCACAGCGTCTGCAATCTCATAGATCTTCATGTCGGTCGTTTCCAGCAGCAGCTTGGCCTTCTCCATCCGCTGGCGCAGGAGGTATTCGTTGAAGGACATATTCTCCTGCTGCTTGAACTTCTGTCCAAGATAAGCGCAATTGAAGTTCAAGGAGTCGGAAATCTGCTTAAGCGTAATATTACGATGGAGCTGCTCATCCACATATTGCTTGATCGTACTGACAATTGGAGACGGGGAGGGCGGATCTTTTTGAAGGGGGAACTCCGCATAATCCTGCTCCGCAGCAGCCGGTCTGCCGGCCGGGGCCAGTAACCGCCTAACCGCCTCCAGACTTCCGCCCAGCTCAGCCGGGTCCACCGGGTCTGTCAAGTAATCGCTTACATTATAGAGTAAAGCTTGGCGCGCCAGCCCGAAATCCCCGCTGCCTCCGAGCAGGATAATCGGAACGGAGCTTCCCTGCCTGATCTGCTCACAGACTCTCATGCCCGGCGCATGGGCGTCCCTGATGTTCAGAAGAACCAGTGATATCCCCTCGCTGCGGATCAGCCGCAGAATATCGGATGAATAATCAGCATGCGCATGAATAATGAAATTCTTAAGTCTGCTCCCTGCCATATAAGAAGCGATCTCCCGCACCTGACGGTTTCGCTCTACACATAAGATTCTGTACAACATGAAGACCCCGCTTTCAGAGAGAAGTTAAGCTTACTTCATTCATTATGTGCAACAGAGCCGGGCGCTACAATGTGCAATTCTTGCACCAGGCTCCATTTGTTTACCTGATCGAAATCCGGTTGCCCGGTGGATAAGGACTTGCGGACCCGACCTATAATTTGACAGGTGAACACCTGAAGTTAGACGGGTTGCTGCCTGAAAATGTAAGCGCTAAACTTTCGAGGTAAGTCATTCATACTTGGGGGGACAGATCATGCGGGCAAAAAAAGTAATGTCAGTATTCATTAGTATGTTGTTATTAGCTGCAACAACGGCTTGCGGCGGCGGAGCAGGGAACGGCGGGAACGCCGGAGGGGGAGCATCAGCCCAGCCGGCGGCAGCCACGGAGGCTCCGGCAGCTGAAGCCACTGCGGAAGCTACAGAGGCTGCAGAGCCGAGCAATGCTACACCGGAAAAGGATTTCGATATGGGCGGCAGAACGATCAAGATTGTCTCCTGGTGGGATATGAAGATTCCCGAGGACAATCCTGACAATATCCAGCGCTCGAAGAATCTGAAGGAATTGATGGCCAAGCATAATTTCAAGGTTGAATATGTAGCGCTGGATTTCGGTGAATACCAGAAGAAGGTAGTGGCTTCACTGGTCGCCGGTGAACCGCTTGGCGATATTGTCAGAATGGGCAAGGGATATATGATTCCGGTGCTGACGAAGCAGGATATGTTCTGGCCGGTTGACGAGTACACCAAGAATGAGAATGCCTTCAATCAGCGGATGACTACGGAATTCTCGCAATATGAGGGCCGGGGCTATGGCTTCTCGGAGAATGCGGGCAACCTGATCAGCGGGGTATTCTATAACCGCACTCTGATGAAGAAGCTGGGCATGAAGCCGCTCCAGGAATATGTGAATGAGGATAACTGGAACTGGGAGACCTTCACCCAAGTCGCCAAAGAAGCGAACAAGGATACAGATAACAACGGAAAACTTGATGTTTGGGGCTTGGCCTCAGGCGGGTTCCTGGAGATGGCAATGGCCTCCAATGAGACCGATCTGACCATTGAGGACAAACAGAATCTCGATGATCCCAAGCTGCTGGAGGTCTTCAAGTTCATCGCTAAGCTGGGTGCTGAGAAGGTAGCGCGGCCGACTGAAGGCGGGGACTGGCAGGAACCGGCGCAGTTCTTCCGCCAGGGGAACACACTGATGTATGCGGGAGCAGATTATGAGGCGAACGGCTTCAAGACGGATATGAAGGACTATGACATCGGCTTTGTTCCTTTTCCAAAAGGGCCTAATGCTACCGAATACCACAGTGTGGAATCCAATGTCCAGTTCCTGACGATCCCGAAGAAGGCCGAGAATCCGGACCAGCTGCTGTATATCTGGGAGAAGATCAACGATATCGAGTCGATCTACGATTATCCTAAGCAGGCTTCCCTGGAGAGTACGTATGACAATGAGGATGATATCAACAACGCCAAGCTGGTCGAAGGCGGCATGCTGTTAACGAACCATAACACCTTCTCGACCATGCCGTACTACGAGATGATTGACGAGCTTAAGAAGGGAACCTCGGCATCTACTGTCATTCAGAAGTACAAGGCGAAGGTTCAGGCTTCTGTAGACGCGGTCTACAAAAAATAAACGGATACCCGCATGGAACAACAGTCCCCCGCGGACTGTTGTTCCCATTCTTGCTGAAATTAAGCTGGAGCTTGAAATATACCAACTTATGATCCATCGCTTAAGGGGAGGAGTACGTTGAATATTCGAATCAGGAACATAGCGATTATATTGGTTGTTGTCCTGCTGGCCGGGACGATCTGGATATTTAATTCCTCGGGGCAGCCTGTGCATTCCGACTCTCCCGCAGAAGGCAAGTTCACGGCAGCCGCGCAGGACGCCGCAGAAGGCAGCTATGAAGCCTATCTGAAGCAACACGGGGACGCTCCGCGCCCTGACCGGGAGATCCGCATCGAAGGGGAGATGTATTCCCCTGGCAGCGGAGATGCCTTTGAGGTGAAGCAGCAATTCGAGGGGCTTGACGGAACAGCAGTCATTACTCCGGAATCGGGAACCATCTCTTGGGAGGTGCCGGTTCCGGAATCCGGTCTGTATAACCTCCGGGTTCATTATTATCCGGTGGAAGGTAAAAGCTCGTCGGTTGAGCGTTCCCTCTCCATTAACGGGCAGGTGCCCTTCAAGGGAGCGGATACCTTGCTCTTCGACCGGGTCTGGGGGAACCGTGAAGAGGTCATTAAGCAGGATGACCGCGGCAATGATCTGCGCCCCAGACAGGTGGAGCAGCCGGTGTGGCAGTCCACGGTCATTGCGGACAGTGAAGGCTTCTATGAGGAGCCATATGCCTTCTATCTGGAGCAGGGAAACCAGACCCTGTCGCTGACCGCGCTCCGTGAGCCGATGGCCATTGATTATATTGAGCTGTTCCAGGACCGGACAGTGCAGTCTTACGCAGAGGCTAAGCAGCAGTATGAGACTAAGGGCCTTCAGCCGGTAAAAGAGCCTTATATCGAGGTCCAGGCCGAAGCGGCATCCGCCAAATCCTCACCGACCTTATACCCGTTATCCGACCGCTCCAGCCCGGCAGTGGTTCCTTATGCCGTCTCAAATTTAAGGATCAACACCATCGGCGGGGTGAACTGGAAGCTTCCGGGGCAATGGATCGAATGGGAGATTGATGTCCCTGAAGAAGGTCTGTACCGGATAGCGCTCAAGGAGAAGCAGAATCAGCTCCGGGGCGTCTATGCCAACCGCAGCCTGACCATTGACGGTGAATATCCGTTCACCGAGATGAAGCAGATCCGCTTCAATTACTCTCCCGGCTGGCAGATGAATGTACTCGGCGGGGAAGAGCCTTACCTGTTCCATCTTACACAAGGGACGCACAAGCTGAGACTGACCGTGACCCTGGGCGATATCGCGCCGCTGGTCCGCACCATCCAGTCCAGTGTCCTGACCTTGAATGAAATGTACCGCAATATTCTGGCGATTACCTCCAATAACCCGGATAAGTTCCGCGACTATCAGCTGGAGAAACGGATACCGGAGATGACCAAGGTATTCCGGGAGCAAGCGGAGATAATCCGCAGTGTCGGCGAATATCTGGAGCAGGCCACCGGAGAACGCAGCGATAAGGTATCAGTGCTGTACTCGATGGTCACCCAGCTGGAAGATATGGCTAAACACCCGGATACGGTAGCCAAACGGCTGGTCTCCTTCAAGACAAATGTCGGCGGTCTGGGGACCTGGATTCTTAGCGTGCGGGAACAGCCGCTAACACTGGATTCGCTGGTGGTCTCGGCGCCGGATAAGCCCCTTCCGTCTGCACAGGCGACCTTCCTCCAGAAGCTGAAGCATGAGCTGAGAGCCTATGGAGCCTCGTATACCGAAGACTACGACAGTATCGGTAACGTGACGAAGAACCAGAAGGCGATTACGGTCTGGATTTCGACCGGCCGGGATCAGGCTCAAGTGATGAAGAGCATGATTGACGATACCTTTACACCGGATACGGGCATCTCCGTGGCGCTGCGGCTGGTACCTCCGAACATTCTGCTGCCGGCAACCCTGGCGGGCGAAGGGCCGGATGTAGCCATGCAGATTGGCGAGGACCTTCCAGTGAACTATGCGATGCGCAAAGCATCGGCCGATCTGTCCCAGTTCGCCGACTTCAAAGAAGTGGCTGAACGCTTCCGGGACAGTGCGCTTACGCCTTATAAGTACAACGGAAGTGTCTA
The DNA here is from genome assembly GCF_038002225.1 of Paenibacillus sp. FSL R7-0204. Lineage (NCBI taxonomy): Bacteria > Bacillati > Bacillota > Bacilli > Caryophanales > Paenibacillaceae > Paenibacillus > Paenibacillus sp. FSL R7-0204. The sequence goes on along the minus strand of NZ_JBBOCA010000001.1, from coordinate 4,923,295 downwards.
CGGGCTGCCTGAGCAGCAGATCTTCCCGATGCTTTTTTACCGGAAGGATATTCTGCAGGAGCTTGGCCTGGAGCCGCCTGCTACGTGGGAGGAAGTCTACAATGTGGTCTCTGTTCTGCAGAGACATAATCTGGAGTTCTATCTTCCGCTGGAGGATACACTGAACAACGCGACGCTGGTGCCCAATGCGGCCTTCACCATGCTGCTCTATCAGAACGGCGGGCAGCTCTACACAGATGACCAGAAGCGAAGCGCGCTGAACTCGGAGACCTCCATGAGTGAATTTAACAAGTGGACCCAGTTCTATACCAATTATAAGTTCCCGGTGAAGGTGGACTTTCCGAACCGCTTCCGTACAGGCGAGATCCCGATCGGGATTGCCGATTATACCATCTATAACAGCCTGACGGTAATGGCGCCGGAAATCCGTAATTTGTGGGAATTCACAGTGGTGCCGGGAACGAAGCAGGCGGACGGCACGGTGGACCATAGCGTGGCCAGCCATACAACCGGCGTCATGCTGCTGGAGAATGCCAAGGACAAGGATTCGTCCTGGGAATTCATGAAGTGGTGGACAGACAAGGACACGCAGGTCCAGTACGGCCGGGAAATGGAAGGGCTGATGGGCGCGGCGGCACGTTATCCGACCGCGAACATTGAAGCGCTGGAGGAGCTGCCGTGGCCGGTGAAGGATTACAAGGAGCTGGAGAGCCAGTGGCAATGGGTGAAGGGTAACCCTCAGGTTCCGGGCGGGTACTTCACAGGCCGGCATCTGGACAATGCGTTCCGCAAGGTGGTCAACGGGAAGGTGAATCCGCGTGAAGCCCTGTCGGATTATCTGATCTACATTAACGATGAAATTCAGATCAAACGGAAGGAATTCAAACTTCCGTATTAGGTTGGAGGCTGCAAGCTGATGGTACAAATACACAATACCACTGAACCAGCCTTGCAAGGGCTGGCTGGCGGTCCGCTCAAGGAATCCCGCCTGGCGCAACTATGGAAAGATATCAAGAAGAGCAAGCATTATTATTTCATGATGAGTCCCTATATGATCATCTTCTTCCTGTTCACGGTGATCCCGGTGGTCGTCTCCTTCGGGCTGAGCTTCTTCTACTTCAATATGCTGGAGACGCCGAGATTCATAGGCTGGGAGAACTATTCCAGGCTGCTGCTGGGCGATGATGTGTTCATGATCGCGCTGAAGAACACCTTTCTGTTCGCTGTCATCACAGGCCCGTTAAGCTATATTGCATGCTTCCTGTTCGCCTGGCTGATCAATGAGCTGTCGCCCTTTGTCCGGTCGCTGATGACGCTGGTCTTCTATGCGCCTTCCATCTCGGGCAATGTGTTCTTCATATGGCTGATCGTCTTCTCGGGAGACAGCTATGGTTATCTCAACGGTTTCCTGATGAAGATCGGGGTGCTGCTGGAGCCGATTCAATGGCTGCAGAACGAGAAGTACATTCTCGCCATTGTCATTATTGTGCAGCTCTGGCTGAGTCTCGGCACAAGCTTCCTGGCGTTCATCGCCGGACTTCAGACCGTGGACCAGACGCTGTTCGAGGCGGGAGCGATGGACGGGATCAGGAACCGCTGGCAGGAGCTGTGGTTCATTACATTGCCGTCCATGCGTCCGCAGCTGATGTTCGGCGCGGTCATGCAGATTACCGCCTCCTTCGCGGTGGCTGAGGTTTCCATTGCACTTGCTGGCTTCCCGAGCGTCAACTATGCGGGACATACGGTGGTAACGCATCTGATGGATTACGGGACACTGCGCTTTGAGATGGGCTATGCCTCTGCTATTGCTACCATTCTCTTCGCAATTATGCTCGGAACTAACATGATGACCCAGAAGCTGCTCAGAAAGGTGGGTGAATGACCCTGTATTCAAGAGTGATAGGGGCCCTTCGCCCTCAAAAAAGACTGAACCGGTCCTTTGCTGTCAGCTTTATGCTCTTCGGCCTGCTGCTGGGCTTCGGTGCGTTCATGGTTCTTCCGCTGATCTACACGGTGAACAATGCCTTTAAGCCGCTGGATGAGCTGTTCATCTTCCCGCCGAGATTCCTGGTGCGGAACCCGACGCTGGAGAACTTCACCGATCTGATGGTGATCATGGGCAATTCCTGGGTGCCGTTCACCAGATACATTGCGAATACACTGCTGATCACACTGGTAGGAACCGCAGGACATATCCTGCTGGCGTCGGCAGCGGCGTATCCGCTGGCCAAGTTCAAATTCCCGGGCTCAAGCGTCCTGTTCAAAATTGTAGTGCTGTCCCTGATGTTCTCGCCGCATGTTACGGCAATACCGAACTATCTGGTCATGTCACAGCTGGGGTGGATCAATACCCAAGCGGCGATTATCGTGCCGTCACTGGCCTTCTCGCTAGGTTTGTTCCTGATGAAGCAGTTCATGGAGCAGATCCCGGATGCACTGATTGAGGCGGCCAAAATCGACGGTGCGAACGAGTACCGCGTGTTCTGGCAAATCGTAATGCCGAATGTGAAGCCGGCCTGGCTGACGCTGATGATTCTGCAATTTCCGGCGCTGTGGGGTACCGATGGAGGAAGCTTCATCTACAGTGAGAACCTGAAGACACTTCACTACGCACTCAGCCAGGTCATCCAAGGCGGGATTGCGCGTGCCGGGGTCGGAGCGGCAGTCGCTCTGCTGCTGATGACCGTGCCGATTCTGTTGTTCATTATTTCACAGAGCAGTGTCATCCAGACGATGGCCACATCCGGTATGAAAGAGTAGAGAGGAGGAACGGTGACAATGGTCGCAAGGATAAAGAAACTGAGAACCGGTCTGCTGGCCTTGTGCTGCCTGGTCAGTCTGGGGCTTGGCGGAGAGCTGGCCCTGGCAGAGAGCGCAGCCCCTTCCTACAATTATTCATACTGGGGGAATGCGGTGGCGGCTCCGTCCGCCTACGAGGCTACTAAGCTCATCACGGGTGCCAGCTCCGGTGCGGGCCCATTCAACAATCCGCAGGATATTCAGGTTACGGCGGATAAGCAGATCTATGTTCTGGATAGCGGAAATAACCGGTTTGTAATACTGGATCAGGACTACAAATCCGTCAAGGCGGTAGACGCATTCCAGTTCAAGGGGAAGGCGGAGAAGTTCAACAATCCGCAGGGTATCTATGTGACGCAGCAGAAGGAAGTATATGTCGCGGATACGGGCAATAAGCGTATCGTCCATCTCGACAGCAGCTTCAAGGCTGTGGGGATCATTGAAGCCCCGAAGTCCGAGCTATTGCAGGCGAACTTTGAATTTCAGCCTGTCCGTGTTGCTGTAGACAAGGCGGACCGCATCTATGTGATGTCAGCCGGCGTCTTCGACGGATTCATGGAATTCGGGGCGGATGGTGTGTTCAAATCGTTCATTGGCGCGAACCGGGTGCATGTCGATGCGGTGGAGTATTTCTGGAAATCGATCTCCACCAAGGCGCAGCGCGAGCAGATGGTCATGTATACGCCAACCGAGTTCACGAATCTGGACATTAATGACGAAGGCTTTCTGTACGCTACCAACGGTGACGATTACGGGGACCCGATCAAGAAGCTGAATGCGCAGGGAGCAGATATTCTGCGGAGAGAGGGCTATTACAAGCCCAGCGGTGATCTGCTCTACTCCACGCGCTCAGGCGGTGCCCCGCGGCTCGTGGATATTGATGTGAGCGACAGTGAAATATACGCAGTGCTGGATGCCAGCCGGGGCCGGGTGTTCACGTACAACGGGGACGGCTATCTGCTGTACATTTTCGGCGGAATCGGTAACCGTCTGGGCGAATTCAACACTCCGGTTGCCATTGAGCATAGCGGTGACGATATTCTGGTGCTGGACCAGGCACTGGGTGAGATTACGGTATTCCAGACCACAGAGTACGGAAGAACGCTGAACAGTGCAGTACGCAGCTACTATAACGGTGATGAGGAGCTGGCCTCCCAGGAGTTCAGCAAGGTCGTCAACTTGAATGCGAATATGGAATATGCATATGCGGGTATAGGCAAGGCGTATCTGCGGCAAGGCGAGTACAAGGAATCGGCGGAGTATTTCGAGCGCAGCATGGACCGGACCAACTATTCCAAAGCGTTCCTGCTCTACCGTAAAGAAGTGCTTCGGGGACATTTCTCCACCATTATGACGGCTCTGATCGCACTGTTAGCCCTATGGCTGGGCCTGAGAATGTACCGGAAAATGAAGGCCAGAAAGAAGGTGGAGCTCCATTGAACAGAGAAGCGCTGCAACATCCGCTGTATGTGATGGTTCATCCGTTCAACGGATACTGGGACCTCAAATATGAACGCAGTCAAAAAACCAGTCTGATCATCTCCTTCGGCATTCTGTTTATGCTGATTCTGACGAATGTTCTGGGCGATCAATACAGCGGATTCCTGGTAAACATGAATAATCCGCGGTATCTGAACAGCCTGCTGGAAGCGGTCTATGTGCTGGTTCCTGTTCTGTTCTGGTGTGTGGCGAACTGGTCGCTGACCACGCTGATGGACGGGGAGGGGAAGTTCGTGGAGATTTTTATTACCACCTGCTTCGCACTGCTTCCGATCGTGCTGATTAATTTCCCATGGATCTGGATCAGCAATTTCATCTCGGCCCAGGAGAGCTCTTTTTATTACTTTTTCAAAAACTTTGCCATCCTCTGGTCGGGACTGCTGCTGTATGTGGGCATTATGACCGTTCATCAGTTCTCCCCGTCCAAAACGATCGGGACGATTCTGCTGACGCTGCTCGCTATGGCCTTCATGGCTTTCCTGACCCTGCTGTTCTTCAGTCTGGTTCAGCAGATGATTGCATTCGTCTCGACCATATACCAAGAAATTGTCTTGAGGAGATAGGAGGAGGACCGGGAATGAGGAAGCCGTTAATCATGCTGCTCTCGATTCTCTTCAGTATGAGTGTGCTGGCTGGCTGTTCGGCATCAAGTTCAGACAGCCAGGCCAGCGGGCATGAACCGAATCTTGAAGTGTCCTTTACGGAAGGGAGCGCGCTGAAATCTGCCTTCACTGATACTGGGGTGAGCGGGATGACAGGTGTGCTCGAGAACGCGCAGCTCCGCCTGTTCATGGATGAAGCTACCGGAGGGATCGCCGTCAAGAATCTGTCGGACGGGACGGTCTGGTACAGCAACCCGCTGGACCGTGAAGCGGATGCCAAGGCCAGCGGGGATAATAAAGACCTGCTGTCCGCGCAGCTCAAGCTGGATTTCTATAACAACCTGGGTCAGGTCAGCTCTGTGAATTCATATACGGACAGCGTGGCCCATAAGCAAATGAAGCTGGAACTGACGCCTGAGGGCGTCAAGGTCTTCTACCAGTTCGGAACGACCGCTGCAACAGCGGAGGACCTGCCGATGAAGATGGGCAAGGAGCGGTTCGAGGAGAAGATCATGAGCAAGATGGATAAGACCGGGCAGCGGACGATGAAAATTGCCTACACCTTCGATGAGGAGAACGGAGTCTATACGCGAAACGATGAAGCGCTGAAGGGGCTTCAGCTGGAGCGGACGCTGAAGGGCTTCGAGAAGGCGGGATATACCGAGGAGGATCTGCAGCAGGATATCGCCGAGAACAACCTCAGCCAGACCAAGCCTGCGCCGCGTATTTTCCAGCTCGCCATTGAATATGCCCTGGACGGGGACCAGCTGGTCGTCAAGGTTCCGTCAGCGGATATCCGCTATCCTGCGGATTATCCGGTGAATGACATCTCCCTGCTGAGCTTCCTGGGTGCCGGAGGGAGCAAGGATTCCGGGTCCATCCTGGTGCCGGACGGCTCAGGAGCGCTGATTCATTTCAACAACGGCAAGACCCGTTATCCCGCTTATAAGCAGGCGGTGTATGGTGTGGACGGGACGATGGAGACCACGGATGCCTATGCGCAGCAGCAGGAGGTCAAGCTGCCGGTGTTCGGCCTGATCCGGGAGGAAGGCGCCATGCTGGGCATTATTGAACAAGGGGCTTCTCTTGCCACCATCAACGCAGATACCAGCGGCAGATTGAACGGATACAACTATGTGTATCCGAGCTTTACTCTGATTGCCAAGGGAGATCTTACCCTGACGTCAAGCGATCAGAACCGCACCCTGCCGAAATTCCAGCAGGAGCCGCCCAAGACAGATTACGTTGTCCGTTATGCGTTCCTGAGCGGAGAGGAAGCTTCCTATCCGGGCATGGCGCGTTATTACCAGAGCTATCTGGCGAAGCATGGCGGACTGCCTGAGGCACAACCGGCCGCTTCCGCAGAAGCACCTATGAATACGCCGTTCTATCTGGAGCTGGTGGGCGGAATCACGAAGACCAAGCATGTCCTGGGCATTCCTTATCAATCGCTGGAGGCACTGACCACCTTCGAAGAGGCCGAGAGCATTCTGAAGCAGATGAAGCAGCGCGGCATTGATAATATCAGGCTGAAATATGCCGGTTGGTTCAACCGGGGCCTGGATCACAAGGTGCCGGACCGGCTGTCGGTGGATAAGGCAATCGGCGGCAGCAAGGGGCTGAACCGGCTGGCAGCATACGCCAAGGAGCAAGACATTGAGCTCTTCCCTGACGTGGCACTGCTGCGGGCGAACCAGACCTCAGGCTTCCGGATTAACCAGAAGGCTTCCCGGATGCTCAGTGAGATTCCGGCAGCCGTCTATCCATACAATATGGCCTTGAACCGGCGGGACCGTTCCTTTACCCCAGCCTATATTATTTCGCCAAGCAGGATCGGCGGATATGTCGATGCCACGCTGAAGGAGATAGCGCCGTTTCAGACCGGCGGCATCTCGCTAAGGGATATGGCCGATCAATTGAACAGCGATTTCCGCAAGAACCAGGAGATTGACCGGTCTGCGTCCGAACAGATATCGGTCCAGTCGCTGGAGAAGATCACCGGAGCGTCCATGCGCATTCTCGCGGACGGCGGGAATGCCTACGCCCTTCCGTATCTCTCTGACATTACGGATGCTCCGGTGTCCAGCAGCCGGTTCAAGCTGGAGGATGAGGAGATTCCGTTCTATCCGATGGTGGTGCGGGGATATGTGAATTACACCGGCAAGCCTTTTAACCTGTCCACGTTCACGAATCCAAGGCAATATATCCTGAAGAGCCTGGAGTATGGCTCCGGCCTCTATTATGAATGGATGTATGCGCCTAATTACAAGGTGAAAGATACCGACTTCGATAACCTGTATGCGGTCCATTATGAGCAGTGGATCGACCAGGCGGCTGAGATATACACCGAAGTGAACGGAGTGATGAAGAACGTTCAGCATCAGCGGCTGACCGGTCATGAGAAGCTGGCAGACGGTGTCTATAAAAGCACTTACGGTAACGGGATGTCTGTCATCGTCAACTACAATAAGACCGCAGTCCTTGCAGAGGGCCGGACGGTTGAGGCCGAAAGCTATATTACGGGTGGTGAGCAATCTTGAAATCCATACTTAGACTGGACCGCAGATCCTACAATGAGCAAAAGGCATTAATGGGCTTCTTCTATGTGCTGCCCTGGCTGCTGGGGTTCATCTTCTTCTTCCTGATTCCGTTGTTGTCTTCGCTGCGCTACAGCTTAAGCTCGGTGCAGGCCAATTCCGACGGACTGATTGTTCATTTCAGCGGCTTCCAGAATTATGTGGAAGCGCTGACGGTGAATACCGAATTCAACCGCTCGCTGGCCGATGCCATTATGAATATGGTCATCAATGTGCCGCTGATCGTGATCTTCAGCCTGTTTCTGGCAGTGCTGCTGAATCAGAAATTCATCGGCCGCTCGCTGGCCCGCTCGATCTTCTTCCTGCCTGTCATTCTGGCCTCCGGAGTCATTTTGAGCCTGGAGAGCACCAGCCTGATTCAGGCGGTCAACGATCAGAATGCCGGTGCGGGAGCGATTCAGGGACTTGGCACCTTCGAGCTGGAGGGGCTGATGCTGGACGCGGGCTTAAGCGAATGGGTAGTGAACTATCTGACCAGCGCCGTGAGCCGCATCTATAGTATTGTGAGCCAGTCCGGCGTACAGATTCTGATTTTCCTGGCCGGCATCCAGACCATCTCGCCGCAGCTGTATGAGGCGTCCAAGATGGAAGGGGCAACCGGCTATGAGGCCTTCTGGAAAATCACTTTCCCGATGGTCAGCCCGCTCATTCTGGTAAATTCTATCTATACGATTATTGATTCCTTCTCGAATAACGCCATGACTGACCTGATCCGGGAGACCGGCTTCACCCAGTTCAACTTCGGTCTAAGCTCTGCGATGGCCTGGCTGTATTTCGCCGCAGTGGCCTTAATTCTGGCCGTCAGCAGCTATCTGATCTCGAAGAAGGTCTTCTACTATGATTAAAGGGAGGATGGGACTAATGCATGCGACCCGCTTACTGTCGCTCGAACACTGGAAGAAATGGGTATGGTCCTTCGTGCGGCTGACGCTCATTGCAGGCCTGTCGTTCGTGATCCTCTATCCGGTGCTCCAGAAGATATCCACGGCCTTTAAGGCCAAGAGCGATCTGTATTCGCCGATTGTCGTCTGGCTTCCCGAGAATTACACGCTCGACAATTTCGTCAAAGCGATTGGAATTATGGATTACTGGCAGGCCTTGCTGAATACCTTCAGCCTGTCGGCACTGACTACGATCTTGACCGCCATCTCCTGCGCGCTTGCAGGGTATGGCTTCGCCCGCCTGAAGTTCAAGGGAAGCCAGCTGCTGTTCGCCGGAGTCATATTGACCATTCTGGTTCCGCCGATCACAATTCTGATTCCGGTCTACCTGAATTTGAAGGATTTCAGCCTGATGGGGCTGATTCCGCTGCTGACCGGCAAATCGGTGAATCTGCTCAACACCTACTGGCCGTTTATTCTAACCTCTGCTACGGCGAACTCGCTGAAGGCGGGGCTGTACATTTTCATCTTCCGGCAGTTCTTCCGGGGGATTCCCAAAGAGGTGGAGGAAGCGGCTTATATCGACGGGGCCGGGGTAGGCAAGACCTTCTACCGGATTATGCTGCCTAACGCGATACCGTCTATTGTTACGGTGCTGCTCTTCTCGTTTGTGTGGCAATGGAACGACAGCTTCTTCACCACGACCTATCTGACATCCAGCAAGGTGATGGCGACCCAGCTCGGCTCGCTGCCGTATAATCTGCAGATTCTGCTGGAGGACGGCGCCAATTCCAAGGCCGATCCGTTCTACCTCAGCATGGTTCAGGATACAGGGATTCTGCTGGCGATTCTGCCGCTGATCATTATCTACCTGTTCGTGCAGCGGTATTTCGTAGAGAGTATTGAGCGTACCGGAATTGTCGGTTAACCATAGAAGGAGGATGACTGTGCGCCAAAATAACAGAACAAGCACTCCGGCCAGACTGGCACGGAGTATAGTCTTCGCAGCGGCGCTTCTAGGGTTATCCGGTTGCTCCGCTTCTGGCGGGGATGCGGCTCCGGCTGCCCCCTCGCCGGAGCCGCAGGAGAGTGCAGTGTCATCCCCGGCCGCTTCACCTGCCGGGACTCCGGCAGCTTCCGCTACAGCTTCGGCTGAAGCTGCGGCGGAAGCTCCGGTGCAGCAGGAGGCCGCACCGCTGGCGGCAGCCTATGCGGATTACTTCCCCATAGGCGCCGCGGTGGAGCCGGACCAGACAGAAGGAGCCACGGCAGAGCTGCTGAAGCGGCATGTGAACTGGTTAGTGGCCGAGAATGCCATGAAGCCGGATGCGATTGCGCCGGCTGAGGGCACCTTCACCTGGGAACGGGCCGACCGGATCGTCGCCTTCGCGAAGGCGAACGGCATGGGGCTGCGCTTCCACACCCTGGTGTGGCACAGCCAGACCCCGGAGTGGTTCTTCCGGGATGAAGCCGGCCGGGCGATGGCGGATGAGACCGATGCGGCGAGGCGCGAAGCGAACAAGAAGCTGCTGCTGAAGCGGCTTGACAGCTACATCACCGCTGTTGTCAGCCGTTACAAGGACAACATCTCCTCCTGGGATGTAGTGAATGAGGTGATTGAGCCGAACGACCCTGACGGTATGCGGGCCAGCGACTGGTACAAGATTACCGGTACCGGATTCATTGAGACCGCCTTCCGGGCGGCCCGTAAGGCTGGAGGACCGGAGCTTAAGCTGTACATCAATGATTACGGCACAGAGAGTCCGGAGAAGCGGGACCGGCTCTACGAGCTGGTCAAGGATATGCTGGCGAAGGGAGTGCCGATTGACGGGGTTGGCCACCAGACCCATATTAATCTGGAGTATCCTTCGGTGGAGAGCATTATCCAGTCCATGGAGAAGTTCCATTCCCTGGGCCTGGATAATCAGATCACCGAGCTGGATATGAGCCTGTATATCTATAATGATCTCAGCGATGTCGGCCCTGTAGTTCCTGAGGATATCCTGCAGCGGCAGGCAGCGCGGTACGGCGAGATATTCGCTGCTCTAAGAGACCGGAAGGAGCTTGTAAGCGGGGTCATGTTCTGGGGCATTGCGGATGATCATACCTGGCTGAGCACCTTCCCGACCGAGCGGACCGAGGCCCCGATGCTGTTCGACAGGCAGCATCAGCCCAAACCGGCCTTCCAGGCGGTCACCGATTTCTAAAAATATAAGAATTTATATGTTGCACACGATAACTTATCCTTCTATTTCCCGCTGAAACGGTACCGTCCTTAAAAAGGACGGTAAAGCCGTTTCCACTTGATTGGTAAAGAACGGGTAAGCCAAACAAGAATTGCACCTTACAATTCCTTTATTTTTGCCGGGATAATATAATATTCTGGTAGTAATAATCTTGCAAAGTGAGGTTGCAACTGGTGCCCATAACATTCAAGAACACAATGGCCTGGACTGTCGCTGCGTGCATGGCCGTACAACTGTTGACCGCTTGTGAGAGGGGCGATAGCCTTGCGGAGCGTTCTCCGGTCCCTGAGGGACAGCCGGGGAGCGCTCCGCTCTATGAGGAGCCGGGTCTAAGCAAATATGATCCGCCGATTCAGCTGTCGTTCGTACGTGAGAACAACGATGCACTGGAAGAAATACTGAAGGAATTGCCGGGGGAGTCGCTGGAGCATAACCGCTGGACCGAGCTGTATGAAGAGGTGCTCGGTATTAAGATTACTTATGATTGGACGGAGTGGAGCTCCATCTACTCCCGTAAGCTGGGGGTATCTCTGGCCTCCGGGGATATCCCTGATATTGTGCGGGTGAATGCTTCACAGCTCAGGGTGCTGAGCAATGCAGGGCTGATCCAGGACCTGAGCGGAGTCTATGACGAGTATGCAACCCCGTTAACCCGCAAGGTGCTGAGCGAGGAAGGGACAGGTCCGTTCGAGACGGCTACCCTTGACGGCAAGCTTATGGCGATCCCTGAGACCAATTCCTCCATTGAGGGCGCGATGTTCCTGTGGATTCGGACGGACTGGCTGGAGCGGCTCGGCATGCAGCCGCCGCAGACGATGGCAGAGGTGCTGGCTATTTCGAAAGCGTTTACGCAGCAAGATCCTGACGGTAACGGCAGGCACGATACCTACGGCCTTGCGGCAACCAAATATCTGTGGGACCCGGTCATGGGACTTACCGGATTTATGGCCGGTTATGGTGCTTATCCAGGAATCTGGATTAAGGACAAGACCGGCAAGCTGGTCTATGGAGGTATCCAGCCGGAGGTCAAGCATGCCCTGCAGGTGCTTCAGGATTTGTACCGGACGGGACAGATTGACAGGGAATTCGCCTTCAAGGACGGGGTCAAGGCCAGTGACTGGATTGAGCAAGAGCAGGTCGGAATGATGTACGGGGAGCAGTGGGGCTCCTTCCTCGTGCAGGTCAGCCGTGAGCATAATCCGCAGGCCGAGTGGCAGGCCTTCCCGCTGGTCTCGGAGTCCGGGGCCGCGCCGAAGGTGCCGCTTCCGTTCAGCACCAACCAGTTCCTGGCGGTCAAGCAAGGCGTCCAGCATCCTGAAGCACTGATCAAGCTGATTAACCTGCATCTGGAGAAGAACTGGGGGACTACGAGTGAGGTGGAACGGTATTATAACGCTCCGCAGGCGGTGTGGAAGCTGTCGCCGGTGACGCCGTTTCCGGTGCAGAAGAACCTGGAGGCCTTCCGGGAGCTGGAGACCTTCCGGCGTACCGGCGACGCCTCCTTGCTTCAGGATGAAGCGAAGACGATCCAGAAGCGGATTGCCGCTTACGAGGCCGGAGGTGCGGACAGCGAGACAGGCTGGGGCTGGGAGCGGACGTATGGGCCTTCGGGCGCTTTTTCCATCCTGGACGGGTATGAGCGCAAATCTCAGCTGCTCTATGAGAGCTTCGTCGGTGCACCTACAGAGACGATGATCGAGAAGCAGAATATTCTAAATAATCTTCAGATTGATGCCTTTCTTGATATCATTCAGGGCAGACCGATAAGCGAGTTCGATAATTTCGTGGCACAGTGGAACAAGCTGGGCGGCGAGCAGATTACGGCTGAGGTCAACGACTGGTATGCAGAGAAGGGCGGGAGCGGCAAATGATCGGGCATGAGGAGAGCAATGGAGGCGGTACACGTGCTTAAGTTTCCTGCGGTGTCGATGCGCCACACTATTTTTATCCGGATGGTTGTCACTTATCTGGCTATTATTCTGCCGATTCTGCTGCTTGGACTCTACCTCTACAACTGGAGCTACAGAAATGCAAGCCAGGACCTGTCCAGAGCGACTCTGTCGCAATTAACCTATTATCTGGAGGACCTGAACCGCGAGGTGGAGTGGATGGAGATCCAGCAGTATGATCTTGCCCAGGATACCGAGCTGAACAAGATTGCTGTCACCTGGAATTACATGGATGATGTTCAGAAGCGGGAGAGCCTGAACTACATCACGCAGCGGCTCACCTCCCTGAAGAACAGCAGCGCCTATATCGGCGATGTGTTCGTTCATATCCGTACCATTAACAAGACGCTGTCCGCGATGAACGGCATTGATCAGTTTGACAGCAGCAAGTTCAATTTCTTCCAGACCGTCGATCTTAGAAAAGAAGGGCGGCTGATTAACTGGAACAACTTCCTGGAGCTAAGCGTTACCCAATCCAGCGGCAGGAAGAATGAGCCGCCGCTGTTCATCGTTCAGATTGAGCTGGACAACGAGAAGCTGAGGGATTCGCTCCGGTCGATTAACGCGTACGAAGAAAGCGGCTCACTGCTGGTCTCACGGCTGACAGATTATGCACTCGGTACAGAGAACAGCTCCCCGGAGCTGATTGAGAGCTATCACCAGGCGGTTGATGATGGGAACCTGTACAACTGGGAGCTGGACGGGATCCGGTATCATATCGACAGCTTCACCTCCGACAAGCTGGGGATGGCTGTTGCCACGTATTTGCCGGAGAAGGCGGTCAAGCGCCCGCTGACCAAGTTCGTGGTCTGGGCGTGGCTGTTCGCGGCGGTATCCTTCCTGGCGGTGCTGATCTATTCTTACGCGACCTATAAGTTCGTCCAGAAGCCGCTGCTTGTGCTGATCCGCAGCTTCAAGCGGATGGAGAGCGGCTCGCTAGATATTCAGATTGACCATGGCCGCAAGGATGAATTCGGCTATCTGTATCTCCGGTTCAACCAGATGCTCAGTAGGCTGCGAATGCTGATCGACCAGGATTACACCCAGAAGCTGATGATGCAGCGGGCGGAGCTGAAGCAGCTCCAGTCGCAGATCAACCCGCATTTCCTGTATAACAGCTTCTTCATTCTCAGCGCTCTGGCGAAGCAGGGGGACAGTTCCCGGATTGAGGAGTTCGCGGGCATGCTGGGCGAATATTTCCGGTTCATCACCCGTAACGGAGAGGATAATGTCCGGCTTGCGGAGGAGACGCGCCATTCGCGGATGTACACGGAGATTCAGAAGATGCGCTTCTCCAGGCGCATTCAGGTTCAGTTCGATGAGCTGCCGGAAGCCATGGAGGAGCTGCGGGTTCCGCGCCTGATTCTCCAGCCGATTATCGAGAATGCCTATGAGCATTGTCTGGAGAAGCAGGCGGAGGATGGGGAGCTGCGGGTTTCTTTTGAACAGGATGAACGGGAGATCCGCATTATTGTTGAGGATAACGGAAGCGGGTTGACCGATGAACGGATCGAGACCTTGAGAAGGCGGCTGAATCAGAACGGCGGCACGCATGAAGTCACCGGCATGAGCAATATTCACCGGCGCATCCAGTTAATCTACGGGGAAGGCAGCGGCCTGTTCCTGTACAGAAGCACATTGAACGGCCTCCGGGTTACAATCCGGATCAGGCTCACGGGAGGTGAAGGTCTTGTACAGACTATTGATCGTTGATGATGAAGAGATTATAACGGACGGCTTATACGAGGCGTTCAACCAGCTGCTTCCGGACAAGCTTGATGTCTACAAGGTCTATTCGGCAAAAGCAGCCTTGGAGTGGCTCTCGCGCACCCGGATCGATATTGTGCTGACGGATATCCGCATGCCCGGCATGAGCGGGCTGGAGATGTCTGAGCAGATCCGGGAGTTTTGGCCGCGGTCGCGGATTGTTTTTCTGACCGGCTACAGCGAATTCGATTACGCCTATAGTGCGCTGCAGCTTCCCGGGGCCCGTTATCTGCTGAAGACGGAAGGTTTCGACAAGATTATTGAGACGGTGCAGGAGGTGCTGCAGGAGATTGAGCAGGGCAATATGCTGAGTGAGCTGCTGGAGCAGTCCAGGGAGCAGCGTGATTCCATGGAGACGGCGGCGCAGGGCGAGTATCTCCGCCATCTGCTTCAGGACAGTCAGGCCTTGTGTGCGGATACGGACACGTTACGTGCAGATTTCAGCAAGCTGGGCATCACTCTTAAGGCAGAATCCCCGGTGATGCTCGTTCTTGGACGGCCTACATACCCGGAAGGCATCTCTTACATGGACCGGCGCGAGCTTCTGACCTCTTCCCGCCTGATCTGGAATTCCTATCTGGCGGAAATGACCCGGCATGTCTGGATGCTTGACAGACACGGGGATCTCTTGTGGCTGCTGCAGCCTCTGCATAATGCTGAGGCTGCCTTCGGCGGGAATTTCGCACGGTATCTGGAGGGAACGCTGGAGATGATTCAGGATTCCTGCCGGCAGACGCTGGGCCTGCCGGTTGCTTTTACCGTCAGCGGTTCAGCCTGTGCCTGGACAGAGACCGGCCGCCATTACGAGCGGCTTCACCGGCTGCAGCAGATGAAGATCGGGGACGGCATCTCTATGGTGCAGATTGACCGCAGCGGACCGCCCGAGCCTGACGTAATCCGTGAGACGGGGGTCCGGCTTCACCAGCGGGTGGAGAATCTTGCGGCCCATCTGGATGCCGGACGGCGGGAGCGGTTCGCGGAGACGCTGGAGGAAATCCGGGAAGGCATTCATTCGGGCGTCTCTGTGGAAGAAGCGGCCGAGCTGTATTATACGGTTGCCCTTGTGCTGCTGTCCCATATGAACCGCTCGGAGCTCTACAGCCTAGTCAATGAATACGGCAAGCTGATGCGGCTGGACGAACATTCGTCCCTTGGGGAGGGCATCTATTATCTGGAGAGGCTGGCCTCAGATCTCTTCGAACGGAGAAGCACAGCCGAGAAGGAACGCTCCTCGGAGGTCATTGAGCGGATCTGCGATTATATCCACAGCCATTTGGGCGAAGACCTGTCTCTGGTGCGGCTGGCCGAGCTCCATTATTTCAATCCGTCGTACCTGTCCCGCTTCTTCAAGCAGGAGCAGGGCATTAACCTGTCAGAGTACATCGATCAATGCCGGGCGGTCAAGGCGAAGGAGCTCCTGGGAAATGAAGTGCTCAAAATCCGCGATGTAGCCATGTTTGTCGGCTATGAAGCCCACCATTCCTTCACCCGGTTCTTCAAAAAAATGACGGGAATGACCCCCCAGGAATACAGGGAGTCTCTGCATATAAATTTATAATTTGTTAGTGTATTAACTATAATCTGTAAGTCTATCAACTATAATCACACAGGTTTCCGCCCGTCTCCGCGCAGAGTACAATTCAGATGTATTCGCTTTCATTAAGACGGCATCCGCCGATTTCACGTTCATGAGAAGGAGATGGGTATCTGTGAGAAAAAGGAAGTTAAGCTTATCCATGAAGTTGCTGGTGATGCTGGCCCTGCTGTTGACGCCGATGCAGTCCGGCGGCGGCCCTGCAAGCGCTTGGGAGGGTTCGCCTGTTCCCAAGCTGCATGTAAGCGGCAATCAGCTGGTGAACAGCAGCGGGCAGCCTGTGCTGCTTAGCGGCTGGCATCAGCCTACCGGGGCTTACTGGACTTATCAGAACAGCAATTATTATCTGAACCGCAACGGCGGGAACCGGCATAAAGCTACTCTGGAGTACCTGAAGGAGATCACGGATACCTTCACCAGCACCTCCGGCAAATACGGCAACAGCCACGGCTGGTACTCGAATCAGGTTCGCCTGTTCATCGACCGGGAGGATATGGGCGATGTCGCAGCAGGAACGTATAACTTCGCGGGCCTTCAGGCAGTTACCCAGAATCTGATCATTCCTTATGTAGAGTATGCGAAGACGAAGGGGCTGTATGTCACGCTGGGGCTGGACTTCACCCTGCTGGACAATAAGGCGACCACCCAGGCCAATCTGGACAAGTTCAATCAGATCTGGGGTTACCTGGCCTCACAGCCTGGCCTCAAGAGTGCGGATAATGTGATGTTCGAGCTGGTGAACGAGCCGGTGCTGAGCGATGTGAACGGACAATGGGGCGGAAATCCCTCCCAGCCGAACTTCGCGGCGTTCTGGAATTCGCTGAAGAACTTCCAGAACTCGATGATCTCGACCATCCGCAGCAAGGGCGCGGACAATGTGATCTGGGCTTCAGGACTAGGCTGGGATCAGCATTATCAGCTGACGGCATCCAGTCCGCTGACCGATCCGCTTAACAATTACGGGTATGCCGTTCACTGGTACCCGGGCTATGGCGCGTATGACAATTTCAATTCACTTCAGCAGATCTGGGATAGCAGCATCAAGCCAGCGGCCGATGCTTACCCGATCAATATTACTGAAACCACCTGGTTCAAGAATCAGCCGGGCGACTCCTCATATTGGGATCTGTTCAACGGTACGAACGCAGGCTTCGGCAAGAATACCAAAGCGATCTTCACTGCCGCCGGCAATGTCAGCATTGCCGTCCATATGAACGGCTTCCTGCTCGACCCCGGTCCTAAAAGCTCCTTCGCCGATCCGGACGGCGGATTGCTCTATGACGGCAATACGGTCCGCGACGGCATGGCGCGCTTTATCTTCGAATGGTACTACGAGCGGGCACAGTTCAACCCCTGGAACGGGGTGTGGAACGGAGTCACCAACAATGCGAAGTATAAGCTGATCAACCGGGCGTCAGGCAAAGCGATTGATGTTCCGAACGGGCAGAATACGAACTCCCTTCAGCTCCAGCAGTGGCCGGAGAACACCGCGCTGGCTCAGCAATGGACAGTCACGGATATGGGCACGTACAATAATATTTACCGGCTGCGCAGTGTGAACTCCTCTGACAACAAGGTGATGGATGTGCGTAACGGGTCGAAGAATAACGGCGAAGCCATTCAACTGATGCAGGATTTGAACAACACCGCCCAGCAGTTCCGGCTCATCAAGCTGAGCAACGGCTACTGGAGCATTCTCAATGTGAACAGTAACAAGGCAGTCGAAGTCACAGGAGCCTCCACCGCAGACGGCGCGAAGCTCCAGCAGAACCTCTACCGCGGCGACCTGCACCAGCAATGGAAGCTGGTCCAGGTGAACTAGAGCTTTATGGTAAGAGCCCCCTTCTCCATCTGCAGGGCGGTCCGGGACAGTACCGGATTGCCGCGCGGGGAAAGGGGGCTTTTTTGAGCGTGCGGGAGGTGCGAGTGCCGTATGTAGTCGAAAAACCGATTACATTGGGCAGGATGGAGGCGTGCGGGCGAAATGTAATCGCAAAACCGATTACATCGGGCGTGTGTGTAGGCGCGTGGGCGAAATGTAATCGCAAAACCGATTACATTCGGCGCTGCGGAGGCGCGTGGGCGAAATGTAATCGCAAAACCGATTACATTCGGCGCTGCGGAGGCATGTGGGCGAAATGTAATCGCAAAACCGATTACATTTAGCGCTGCGGAGGCGTGCGGGCGAAATGTAATCGCAAAACCGATTACATCGGGCGTGTGCGGAGGCGCGGGAGACGGGTGGCGGAGGCTGGAGCGCCGGGCGGAAATGTGCGGAGGGAAACAATTGCCTTTTATACACTTACTGATGAATGGAAGGCTTCTCCTACAGCAACGGTTGGAAAAACAACACTTACTCCCGCCCACTCCCGTCGAAATTGCTGCATATGCGCCCACAAGCATCACAATCCGCATAAAACAAACCAAGATCTTTACACCTTCGACTCTCTCACTCATTATATAAGAAAAGCAACATTCATCCATATGAAAGCAACGTCAAGCTATAGATTACAAGGGGCGGATGTGTTTAAATACATAAATAATACAGCATTTTCCCAGGGATCAATTCCTGTCATAATGCGAAAGGATGAATACGAATGATGGACAAACAGCAACAGCTCGGCTTAACGCCGCCGATGGGATGGAATTCATGGAATACTTTTACTTGGGATATCAATGAGCAATTGATCCGGGAAGCGGCTGATACGCTGGTGGCGGACGGTTATAAGGATGCAGGGTACGAATACATTGTCATTGACGACTGCTGGAGCCTGAAGGAACGGGACAAGGATGGCAAGCTGGTGGCTGACCCGGACAAATTCCCGAACGGAATGAAGGCGGTTGCAGATTATATTCACTCCAAGGGACTGAAGTTCGGGATGTACTCTTGTGTGGGAACGCATACCTGCGCAGGTTATCCGGGCAGCTTCGAGCACGAATTCCAGGATGCCGCATCGCTGGCGGAATGGGGTGTAGACTTCCTGAAGTATGACTACTGCTTCAAACCCAGACATATGTCGGGGGAGCTGCTGTATAAGCGGATGAGTCTCGCACTTAAGAACTGCGGAAGAGATATTCTTTTCTCCGCATGTAACTGGGGTGAAGATAACGTCTACCAGTGGATTCGTGAATCCGGCGCGCATATGTACCGTTCCACCGGCGATATCCAAGACAGCTGGGAATCGATCAAGACGCTGGCGCTGTCACAGCTTGATAAAGCCGCCTACACCGGGGCCTACTGCCATAACGATCTGGATATGCTGGTAGTCGGCATGTACGGGGGCAGCAACAGCGACTTCATCGGCAGCCAGATCGGCGGCTGCACGGATGTGGAGTACAAGACGCACTTCTCGCTGTGGAGCCTGCTGGGCTCTCCGCTGATGATCGGCAGTGACATCCGCAAGGCGAATGAAGCTACCAAGAACATTCTGCTGAACCCGGATCTGATTGCCATCAACCAGGATATCGAGGGCCGCGGAGCTTACCGCATTAAGCCTGAGCCGCAGTGGTTCCATACTAATGAAGTATTCATGCTGGTCAAAGTGCTGGCGGATGGTGACCTCGCGATCGGATTCTTCAATCTGAGTGATGGTCAAAGAGAGATGTCGCTGCAATTCTGGGATTTCGGGCTTCCATATGCCTCCGGCAAATCGCTGTCGCTGTATGACTGCTGGGAGCAGAAGGAGCTTGGGGTGTTCAGAGAACGGTTCGCTCCGGTCGTTCCGGCCCATGATTGTCTGATCGTGCGGGCGAAATTGGTCTCATTGGTCTAGAGATAAGAAAGAAGAGAAGCGTATGAGCATGAGCAGAACCTGCAGACAATGCGGCGTCCCCTTAATGACCGATGATGTGGCGATTTACCTGAAGCTGGTCACGCGCAATGCCCAGGATTTCCTGTGCATCGACTGTCTTGGCGAGCAGCTGAAATGCGGCCGTGAGCCGATTGAGAAGCTGATCAAGTACTTCAGGGAATCGGGGAAATGTGTGCTGTTCCGTTAGTTGTACCCTTGCATGACCCTCTATTGGCAGACACCGGAAGACAGCAGCGGACAGACTGCTGCGGACCGCGTGCTTGCCGGTAGGGGGTTTTTGGCATATAGAGCAGGATGACTGAACTCAGGAACATCAGGTATAATTCAATTACTATATAATAAAATGAAAGTTGTGATGGAATGGAACACTACATGAAGCAGATGTTCGTCACCTCCCTGGACCGTTCGCTGCCCCTGTTCATCGAGACGATGGGGTGGAATGAATGGCAGGAGGAGTTCAGCCGTCCGCAGGGCTATCACTGTTACCATTGGCTGCAGACGACCGGAGGGGAAGGACAATTCCAAATCTCGGATACAACTGTCACTCTTGCGTCCAATCAGGGTATTCTGCTGCCGCCCCAGGCTCCACACCGCTATGTAACCCGCTCACACCCTTGGTCCACCTGGTACATTACCTTTAACGGGAACCTTGCTCCCTTCATTGTATCTTCTCTTGGCTTACCGACTTCCACAGTAATTGGCTGGGAACCCGGATCACGGCTGTCTGCTCTGCATAAGAGAAGCCGGAATCTGGCGAGACAGAGCTTCGATTTCAACGGGATGGACGGCTCCGCTTTTGTATACCGTTTTCTGATGGACCTCAAAAGATACGGGCAGGTGGACAATCAGCGCTCCTTCTCCCAATATACGGAACGAATGCTGCCCTTCATCCGTTTTCTGGAAGAGAATTATGCCGACCCGGCCTTCGGCCTCGCGCAATTGTCGGAGTATGCCGGCATCAGCTCACAGCGGCTGAACTACCTGTTCAAGAGAACCACAGGAATGAGTCCGTATCAATACCTGATCCACCTGCGGGTCCAGAAGGCCAAGGAGTACCTGATCAACGACAAAAAGCTCACCGTCAAGGCGATTGCCTCTTTGGTGGGCTTTTTGGACAGCAGTCATTTCGTGTACACGTTCCGCAAAATCGAAGCCATGACTCCCCAGAATTACCGGGATCTCAATTAGAGAAGCGTGCTCTCCCTGAACTCCTGGGGTGTGACGCCAAAATGCTCCTTGAAGACCTTGATGAAATACGTGGGGTTCTTATATCCCAGACGGTTCGCTATTTCATAAACTCTGTATTTACTGTCCTTCAGCAAGAATACAGCCTTCTCCATCCGCAGACGCAGCAGGTAATCGGACAGGTTCTCTCCCGTCTCCCGCTTGAAGACCTTGGATACATGGGTTGGGTGCATATATACATATTCGGCGATAGCCTGAAGGGAGACATCCTCCGACAGATGCTCCTGTACGAATTGATGAATCTGTGCGACAACGGAGTGACGGGAGGCGGACAGCTCGGTGTTCATCTCATGCTGAAGTCTGTCCAGCAAGCCCGTTGCCCAGTACTCCAGTTCTCCGATGCTCCTGATATCAAGCGGCGTATGCAGGCGGTAGTCTGTCAGCAGACCGCCGTTCTTATGCACAAAGTAGGAGAACGCGGACTTCAAGGCGTAAACAATCTCCGATAAATGCTCATGCGAGCCGCTATACTTCGTGCCCCATTCCAGCAACACCTCCTGGAGCTTCTCTCTTGCCGCCTCCCAGTTCCCGGCCTCAAGCAGATGCGGAAACAAGGGAGGCGAGTAGAGGGAAGCGACCACCAGGGAGGCCGGTTTGATATGATGACCGCCGAGCTGAACGACGAAGTCGTTGTCGTAGCCGATCTGCGAGCGGACCGTGGCTACGCAGCGCTGATACAGCTCCTCCACACTGGCCGGAAAGGTGCCGGAAGGGGAGAGAATGACCGAGACCGTGAGATGCAGCAACCGGCTGACAATCTGCCTCATCTCATCCGCGGTCTGTTCCAGTTGACGGCCGCTTGCGTCCCCGCCGCCGTTCACAATGAACAGAAGATGGCCGTATACATCCTCGCAGCTCCAGCTTTTGAAGTGCTGGGACACCAGCTCCTCCACGATATTGGTAACAGCGAAGCCCGGAAGCGACATATCGGACGGATCGTAGCGCTTCTGCGGGTCCTCGATGCGGATCAGAATCAGGGAGATCGTATCGCCTAATCCGATTGGAAGGCCGTATAACTGGAGCTGCTCTGTCAATTTGCGTTCAGTCCACATGCGTCCCTGGATCAGATGGTTCAGCAGGTTGGAGCGCAGGATAGGCAGATTGCGGTGAACCATTGCCTGCGACTGCACGTAGGCAGTCATCTGCTCCCGTTCTGCCTGCAGCGCACGGGCCGCATCAGAGACGGCAGCTAGCAACTCCTCATCCTTCACAGGCTTGAGGAAATAATGTGCCGCCTTAGCTTTCAGCCCTTGCTGAGCATATTCAAATTCGGCATGGCCGGTAAGCAGAATACTAACTGTCCTCGGCCACTTCTGCTTGACTGCCCGGATCAGCTCAATGCCGTTCATGCCGGGCATACGGACATCGGTCACCACAATGTCTGCGGCGTTCTTGTCCATCTGCTCCATAGCCTGCTTGCCGGAATAGGCAGAGAATACGCTGGTAATGCCAGCCGTCTCCCAGGCAATGCTTGCGGTCATGCTCTCCACTAAGTGCTCTTCATCATCCACGATTAACAGCTTCATTCTCCACCGCCTTCTCTGTCCAGTACAGCTCTACCCGCAGTCCCGAGTCCGCATTGACCGACAGCCTCATCCCTGAATCCGCCCCGTACCGGAGCTGGAGCCGCCGGTGCACATTCAGCAGGCCGCAGGCTTCCGGCCGTTCTCCATACCGGTTCGCAAGCAGCTGCTGAAGCTCCTGAAGCCGGCCAGTGGTCATAGTACCGCCGTTGTCGTCAACTATCAACGAATATCCGCTGCCGTCCAGGCTCCCGCTAATCGTTATCCTCCCGGGGCCCTCCAGGGCTTCAATCCCGTGAATCAGCGCATTCTCGACGATCGGCTGGAGAATCAGCCGGGGCACTTCAAGGTCCCGCATGAGGTCCGCCACCTCGATGCTGTAGCGGATGCGGCTCATCCGCATCCGGTGGATGCTGAGGTAATCGGCAGCGTTCTTCAGCTCATCCGCCAGCCTCACTGCCTGATTCTCCAACCGGGTCGTATAGCGGTAGTAATCGGACAGGTGATAGGCCATTTGCAGCACGGCATCCTTCCGTTCCAGCTTGGTCATGCTGATCACGTAGGACAGGCTGTTATACAGAAAATGGGGATTAATCTGTGACTGCAGCTGCTTCAGCTCAGCTTCATGCGTGAGCAGCAGCTGCTCCAGCACATTCTCGATCAGCTGCTGAATTTGCGCCGACATTTCATTGAATCTGGATACAATGAGCCGGAATTCGTTATTTGCCTGAAGCGGAATTCTGGTCTTGTATTGTCCCATCTTGATGAGCTGAACCCCTCTGACCAGAGCGCGCAGCGGGACCTGAACATTCCGGTATAGCAGCCACGATAAGGCAATACCCACGATAAGGATCAGTCCGAGGACAAGATAGGCGAACCGGTTGGTTACCCTAAGTGGCGTCAGAATTTCGGATAAAGGCACAATGTTGACCACATACCCGTCCAGCACCTGCACATCGGAATAGGATAGAAGGTAGGAAATTCCGCTGACATCCAGAGTAATATTGCCCTCATGCGTCAGCTGCGTCCGCTTTAAGGCGGATACAGCCTCCTGGAGAAGCTCAGGCGGGCAAGAGGGCGTGGATAAGAAGATGTCATCAGGTTTATAAAAAAGCGCTTCCCCGATTCCCTGTGATTGAAACTGCTCCAGCATCCGGATCACATGGTTCATGTGAAAGCTGATTTCGATGATCGAATTGGCTCTGGCGATGCCGCTGCTGGACTGGTAGGGTTCAAAGGTCAAGTGGATGACCGTGCCCTGTTTATCTCCGTGATCGTCATCCATAATGAAATTCCAGTTGTCCTTGCTCAGCCGCTGAAGACGCTCCAGATCATAGGAGGTTCCGTTGACCGTAGATATGGTCTGCCCTGAACGCGGCGAATAGACCGTGATTTCATTGATCCATTCCGTCGAGGCGCTTTGCAGATACAGCTTATCCTGAATGAGCTTTTTGCGGCTGATTTGTTCGTAGTAGCTGGAGTTCAGCAGGGACAGATCCTGAAATTCAATGACGTTCGGATCACGGATCAGGAGGTAGGTGAAGGTCTCCAGCTGCGTAATAATACTGTCCAGTTGTGTGGCTAAGGTAGATAGCCTGCTGATGCCCGACTGTTTGATCTGGCTGGTGATGACATTCTCATTGACTCTGCTCGAATACACCGACAAGATCAGAACAGGCAGCAATAATAACACCAGCGAGCCGACCAGCTTGGAGAAGAGACTACGTTCCTTGTTGCCCATCTGCTTCTGACTCCTAAGTTTTGTGCTCATCTTATTCTTTAACCGCGCCCATCGTCAACCCTTGTACGAAGAACCTCTGCAGGAACGGATAGACGAGCAGGATCGGCAATGCTCCTATCAGGATTTGCGCAGAACGCACCGTGCGTTCCGACAGAATTTTCAGCTGACTGGGGTCAATGTTCGTGTTGCGCATGTCGCCGCTCTGAATGATCGTCTGCAGAAATGTCGCCAGCGGATACTGCCGGTAATCAGTCATATAGATCAGCCCGTCAAACCATGAGTTCCAATGCCAGACCATCGAGAACAAGGATAAGGTGGCCAGGGAGGGAAGCGACAAGGGAAGATAGATCGTGATCAGAGACCTCAGATAACCCGCCCCGTCAATGCTTGCCGCCTCCTCCAGCTCTTTGGGAATGGCGCGGAAGAATTGCATCATCAGAATGGTATTGAACACGTTCACCGCAGACGGCAGAATCAGTACCCACAGTGTGTTGGTTAAATGAAGCTGCGTGATCAGCAGATAGGTTGGAATCAGGCCGCCGTTGAACAGCATGGTGAAGACAAAGAACCAGGAGTAGAAGCTTCTGCCGTAAAATGAACGCGACAGGGTATAAGCGGCGGTAACGGTCAACGCCATAGACAGCAGGGTTCCGGCGAGCGTTCTTTCCACAGATAGAATTAGGGAACGCAGAAACAAGGGATTCGTAAGTGTTCTGGAGTAGGCTTCAGCCGTGAATCCGACCGGCCAGAAAAACACCTGATTAGCCGTAGCCGCCGCACTGGAACTGAAGGATACGGCCGCAACATGCACAAGGGGAAGGATACATAATACGGCCAGAACTGCAAGAAGCGCAGTGTTGAGCACTGTAAACCAGCGGTAAGAAATTGTTTTCCGATACATAGATTCCGCCTGCCTTTACTCAAAAGATGCGATAATTTCCGAACCGGTAGGCCAGCCGGTAAGCCGTAACGATCAGGATGAAGCTGATGACCGATTTGAATAAGCCGACGGCGGTCGCGAAGCTGAAAGAGCCGTTCATGAGACCTACCCTATATACAAAGGTATCTATAATATCCCCTTCCCGGTAGACCAGCGGATTGTACAGGTTGAAGATCTGGTCGAAGCCTGCATTGAGGATATTGCCCAGCGCGAGCGTGCCCACAACCAGGATAACGGGAACCAGCGCCGGCAAGGTGACATGGAGCGTCTGCTTGAACCGGCCTGCGCCGTCGATCTCGGCGGCTTCATACAGCGACATATTGATGCCGCTCATGGCGGCGAGATAGATAATTGCGGCGAAGCCGAACTCCTTCCAGACATCACTGACCACTACGGTGATCCGAAACCAGGTTCCATCTCCAAGGAAAAATACAGTATCGGCGCCAAGGAGCGTCAGCAGGTGATTGACAATTCCTTTGTTGCCGAGGATATCTGTCAGAATCCCTCCCAGAATCACCCAGGACAGGAAATGCGGGAGATACACGAGTGTCTGCACGAACCGTTTGAACAGCAGCGCGCGAACCTCATTCAGCAGCAAGGCAAAGAGGATCGGAACTATAATGTTGGCCGTGATCTTGAGCGAAGCGATAAGCAGGGTGTTATAGATGACCTGCACGCTGTCAGGATAAGTAAACATATATTGAAAATGCTCGAAGCCAACCCAGGGTGAATGCAGGAACCCAAGCCGTGGCTTGAAGTCCTGAAAAGCCATCAAAAGCCCCGCCATAGGCGCATAATTGAAGATCAGCAGACAGATTACAGATGGCAGTATGAGCAAATGAAGAGGTAGCTGGCGAGTAAATCGCGTCTTGCTCTTCTTCCATTCCATCATCCGGACAACTCCTCTATAGGTTCATTTGGCAAAAGTCTTCTAATGGTTAAGCGCCTGATACCACTCGTTCACCTCTTTGGTCATATCATCTCCGCCGGAGGACTTCCATTTCTCCACGAAGCTGTCGAACGAATCCGGCGATTCTTGCCCGTAAATAATTTTCAGGAAAGCTTCACTTTCCATTTTGCGGAGCAGCTCTCCCTTCTGGGCCATGGTTGCTGTCGGAGGGCCGGTATATTTATCGAATACGGAAGCTTCGTCGATGTAAGTCTGCAGTACGGCAGCAGCCTCTGCCCATTTCTTCGGTCTGGCCGAGAAATACATTTCGTAAGGGGTTTCGGGTGTTTTGCCCTGGCCGAGCTTGGCCATGACCTCCAGCTCCTTTTTGGGCGTCTGAATGTCGTTGCCGTAGATGGTGTATTTCTTCACATCAATCCATCCGCCCGGGATTTTGTCCTGGTCATAGACCGGTTTGCCGTCCTCGATGACATAGTCGTAGCCCTCGGCCCAGCCGTTAGCCAGTTCGGAGGAAGGATCGTAGAAGCCGGGTCCCATGATGGCGTCCAGATAGTTGAAGAAGGCCTCCATATATTTGAAATCCTTGTTGAAATAGAAGCGGACGGAGGATTGCGGTTCACTGCCAAAGCCCATTTTTCCGTCAATGCCTGCAGGAATGGGAACCGGTACATAATCAAAGGTCATATCCGCACTGAACGGATAGGAAGCCATCCAGGTCGGGCCGAAGACCATGCCGGATTTGCCCTGAACAAAGCTCTCCGCCGCCTTGGCTTCATCCATGATCCCGGCGTCTTTATCCAGATAGCCTTTGCTCATCCATTCGCTAAGCTTGATCAGGCCCTCCTTGACTGTAGGCTGAACAGAGCCGTACTGAAGCTTGCCGTCCGGCCCCTCTGTCCAGTAAGTAGGGATAGCAGATTGTCCGAACAGGAAATCGCTGGATACCATGAAGGTGTCCTTCACGGCCGTGACGCCTTTTTTGAGCGACAGGGATAATCCGAGGGTATCCTTGATCCCATTGCCGTCAGGGTCGCGGTTGACGAACGCATCCATTACAGCTTCCATATCCGCGATAGTCTTGGGCGCCTTCAGGCCTAAGGTATCCAGCCAATCCTGGCGAATCCAGAGCACGCTGAAAGAGCTGTTGGCGTTGAAGGTGGGCAGGCCGTAATGCTTGCCGTCATAAGTAACCGTATTCCATATTTCGGGGTACTGGGCGTACAGATCCTTAAGCCGCTGCGAAGCGTACTTGTCAAAAGCCTCGTCGATATCCATCACCTTGCCGGAATCGACGACCTGATTCTCAAGCGTCGGATCGTTCAGGGTGAAGACATCCGGCAGCTTTTCATTGGAGTTAAGCAGAAGGCGGAGCTTGGTCGTGTAAGCATCTCCGGTTCCTACGGTCCAATCTACCTTAAAGTCAATGCCGAACTTCTCCTTGGCCCATTTGGTGTGGACATTATTTTCGATGGTCTCCCCATTCTTGAATTTGTTGTCGGAGCCGACTACACGGCCTAAGGTAATCGTAGCTGCTTGTTGCCCGGTATTTCCCTGATCTCCCTGTGCAGCCTGACCCGGATCGGATGCCGCACTGCAGCCGGCAACAGCTGTCATCAGGACTCCGGCCACAAGGGCGATAGACGCCTGCTTCGCAAACTTTATCTTCATGTATTGACCTCCCTGTATGTGATGCTGTTTAGTATATCGCCCATGGGACCCAGGGATAAATAACAATATTGCGAGATTCATGCAAATATATTGGCCGTTCTATTTTACTTTCATTTTATTATATGAATTAATTCATTTATTATATTTCATAATATCAAGGCAGCATTTAATATAGTTTGTGTATTTTACTATTTTTATATGGCGGTGATTAGATTGTTGTATGCAGGAGCGAATTACCATCCGCATGACTGGTCCAGGGAGAGATGGGCACAAGATATTGAATGGATGCGGGCAGCATCCTTTAGCGTTGTCCGGCTGGGGCATTTGTGCTGGGACAGCTTTGAGCCCTCTGAAGGCAACTTTACGTTTGAATGGTTCGATGAAGTCATGGATCTGTTTCACGAGGCGGGTATACAGGTCGTGCTGGATATCGCAACCCGCCCGGCTCCGACATGGCTCCACAAGAAGTATCCGGCGATTGACCGGACCGATACAAACGGCATCCGTATGGAAGCGCAAACACGCTATATGGAGGATATCGGCCACCCGGCCTTCCAGGAATACGCGTATAAGTTCGCCGAGACACTGGTATGTAAATACCAGAATCATCCGGCCCTGTATGCCTTCGGACTGTGCAATGAACTGGGCTCGGGAGCGCCTTCCTATTCCAGAGAGGCCAGAGACCGCTTTGAAGCTTGGCTGAAAGACAAGTACGGCACGGTAGACCAGTTGAACCGGGCATGGACTACCCAGCGCTGGTCGCGCAAATTGAGCAGCTTCCACGATGTCGTGCTTCCAGTCTCCGGCCAGATTCAAGGCGCGCCGGAACGGGTGCTGGACATGTGGCGATTTTATTCCGATGAAGTCTTGGCTTATATGCAGGGTCTGAGCCGGATTGTCAGGCAGTTCGCGCCTGAAGCCAGGGAATCGACGAATCACTGGTCAGAGAATCCCGGCTATGGGTTCGATTATCTGAAGCAATATGAGGAGATCATTGATCTCCCCGGTATCGGGTTCTACCCCGGCACCAATCCCGAGGACAGACGGGCCTTGACCGCCGCTTGCTTCTTCATGGATCACCGCATTGGCGAGCTTGACCAGCCCATCTGGTGCCTTGAATTCCAGACTGGCGACTTCGGAGGCTACGCTTCCCCGCGCCTGGCCATGAGAATGTATGCCTATCTCTCGCTTGTCCACAGGGCTCAGGCTGTCTGCGCATGGACCTGGCGGACGATGCTGGGCGGTGAGGAGCAATATGTATTCGGTCTGGTGGATCATGACGGCACGCCGGGCTGGAAGTATGAGGAGTTCAAACAAATCGCGGAGGAATTCAAGCTGCTGCAGGAACGCGGGCTTCCCAGACAGACCTCTCCGCAGATTGCCATCGCCTACTCGTACGAGAGCCTGAAGGTGATGGACGGCAACCGGAGCTACTACAAAACCGATTATACCCGGCAAGTCCTGGAGGCCTATGAGGCTCTGGAGCGGGCCAATCTGGACTGTAATATTGTGAATCTGCGCAGTCTGCGCAAGGATTACAAGCTTCTGATCGTGCCGGGACATGCCGTCATGGATGCAGCCTCAGCGGCCGCCATTCGCACCTTCGTTGAGGCAGGAGGCACCGCTGTGATGACGGCGTATGCTGCGAAGGTCAATGAGCATAACCGCGCGTTCGATACCCCGATGCCCGGCGGGCTAAGCGATGTCTTCGGCATCCGCAGCGGAGCCTTCATGAGAACCAGAAGCCATACGCCTTCGGAGAATGCCGGAGGTCTTGAGAAGACAGAGCTTCATCTGGAACGGGAAAAGCCGGCTATTCTCCTCGGGGAGCAGGAATGTCAGCCTGAGATAAGCTATTACGAGATACTGGAAGCCCGCACGGCAGAGACTGTGGCTTCGTTCACGAATACACTCGAGAAGTCGCCCGCAGTCACGCGGAACCGTTATGGCAAGGGAGAGGCGATCTATGTCGCGATACCGGCAGATGCCGATTTTCTAAGTCTGCTTCTCGATAGGCTGTACCCGGCGCTTGGCATCCAGAAAGGTCCGGTTACCCCTTCAGGCGTGGTCGCACGCAGCCTGGAAGACGGCTCTTTACTCTGTGTGAACACCACCGGTATAGAGCAGACGATACAGCTGGAGAGGGAGGCATCCGGGCTGCTGTCCGGCAGCCGCTTCGCGGATTCGCTGACTTTGGGCGCTTATGAGGTAGAGCTGGTAACTTACTAAACTACTATCAAAGGGGAGCATAGGGATGAATGATAATATCAGAAACGCAGCGCAAGTAGTACCTTCTCCACGGCAGCTGGCCTGGCAGGAGCTGGAATTCTATTCATTTATACATTTTGGCGTCAATACGTTCACCGATAAGGAATGGGGGCTCGGCGACGAAGCACCGGCGATCTTCAATCCCGAAGAGTTTGATGCCAAACAGTGGGTGGAGGTGTGTAAATCGGCGGGAATGAGAGGCCTGATCCTGACCTGCAAGCATCATGACGGGTTCTGTCTCTGGCCCAGCAGCCATACCGGTCATTCCGTGAAGCACAGTCCATGGCGTGATGGCCAAGGCGATATGGTACAGGAGGTAGCGGATGCCTGCCGTGAGGGAGGACTGAAATTCGGGGTGTACTTGTCTCCGTGGGACCGCCATGACGGACGGTACGGGACTTCGGAGTATAACGAATATCTCAAGGATCAATTACGTGAGCTGTTAACCGGGTACGGAGACATCTTCTGCGTCTGGTTCGACGGTGCATGTGGTGAAGGCCCGAATGGCTTGAAGCAGGTCTATGACTGGGACGGATATTATGAGGTGATCCGGGAGCTGCAGCCGGGCGCGGTGATCTCCGTATGCGGTCCGGACGTCCGCTGGTGCGGCAATGAGGCCGGCCATACCCGTGAGTCCGAGTGGAGTGTCGTTCCGGCAGAGCTGCAGGATTGCGAGAAAATCCAGGAAGAGTCGCAGCATGTGGACGACGGCGAATTCGCCAGACGCAGCAACTCCCGCGATGAGAATCTGGGCAGCCGGGAAGCCATCGCCGGGAAGGAGCTCGTCTGGTATCCGGCGGAAGTGAATACCTCGATCCGGCCCGGCTGGTTCTACCACGCTGCTGAGGACGACCAGGTCCGCAGCCTCGAAGAGCTGCTGGACATCTATGATAAGTCGGTTGGCGGCAACTCGACGTTCCTCCTCAATCTTCCGCCCGACAAGCGCGGTCTCATTCATGAGAACGATGCCCGGCGAATGGCCGAACTGGGAGAGGTAATCCGGTCCACCTTCGAGTATAATCTGGCTGCGGGAGCTCAGGCTACCGCAACGGAGACGGCGGGAGAGGCCAATGCGGCCGGCCGGGTACTGGACGGGAACAGAGATACATTCTGGTGCCCCAAGGAAGGAACGGAGCAGGCTTCCATTGAGCTTGACCTGAATGTGGAGCAGTCCTTCGATACTATCGTGCTTAAAGAGCATATTCAGTCGGGCCAGCGGATAGAGCAGCTTCATCTGGAGTATCTGGACGGGGATTCCTGGAAAAAATTCAGTGAATGTACAATTGTCGGACATAAGCGCATTCTCAAATTCCTGGAGGTTACGGCACGGCATATACGCCTCACCATTGATCAATCACGCTGGTGCCCGACACTGTCTGGGTTTGAAGTGTACCTTAGCAAGGTGTAGTAAGCCGAAACAGCAGGGGGTGTCCCATAAGCCATGTAATGGCTGCTTGGGACGCCCCTTTATTTAGGATTTGTTGTTCCTTATTTTTTGTAACAGTCGATCTAAAATGAAACCAACAAGATACCAGAAAGCTAATGTTGTGAGATAGATTACTGCTATTGGAATGTCTGTTTTTCGTACAATCGGAATGATTTCATTAAACGTATTAGTTTCATTAATCGCACCTCCAATTCACTTATGAGAGCGTCCCCATGGATGAAAACTTGGCTAAGATAGCTGTAGAAGCGAAATGAGCTGCAGTGCCTTGCTATGCGCTTAGATACCAAGGAAACCAGTTTTATGTGCAATCATTCCATCCTTTACATACATCAATCCACTCTGAATAACTAGAGTATTGTTCTAATTGTTTTATTGTAAGTTCAATAGCACTGTTGCTACTCCCGCAAGCTGGATAGATTGTCTCAAAACGTTTTAAAGAGATGTCTAGATAAACAGAAACATCGTTTTTAATAGCAAATGGACAAACACCTCCAATTGCATGACCAACCCTATCAATGGCTTCATCAGGAGAAAGCATTTTTGCTTTTGTTTTGAAATACTCTTTGAATTTTTTGTTATCCACTTGTGCATCACCGGCGGCAACTACTAAAACAGCTTGTCCATTTACCATAAAAGAAAGTGTTTTTGCGATTCTCTCTGGCTCACAACCTAATGCAGATGCAGCCAAATCCACGGTTGCACTAGATACTTCAAATTCTTTAATCTGAGAATCCATACCATATTGCTTGAAAAAATCTTTTACTTTTTCAATTGCCATAATCATCACACCTCATTTTTAAATATTTTTCAGAAGATTATAGATGAAACCTGCCTATGCTCTTGGGTAAAAAATCATGTTGTAAATAACACATGGTTCTTGATAGGGATTATTGTAGGAATGAGAAACATTAGCCCGAAAGCGGAGTGCTTGCTTTTCTTTTAGAACAATTTTTTTATTGTTGACTACCATTTCTAACATACCTTGCTCCACAAAAACATATTCTTCCACACCATCAAGGTGCTTTTTAGATGGATGCTGGCATCCGGGATCAAATTCGATATAGAATATTTCAACGTTACGGGTAGGGTCAAAAGGAAAAACAGGAAAGGCTCTCATTTTCCCATCCTCTTCGAGGATAGCGTTTTTGGACAGTGTATCAACCACACTACACTCCTCTTCTAGCTCTTCCAATAATAAAGATAAAGGAACTTTTAAGCCCACTGCGATTTTCCAAAGAGTTGTAATAGTTGGTGAAGACTGCCCTCTTTCAATTTGTCCAAGCATGGGCTTACTTACATCGGTAAGTTTAGAAACATCTTCAAGTGTAAGATTTCTAGTTGCTCGTATTTCTTTTAACCGTTCTCCAATAGCTAATACTGGCGATTGCACTGCATCACTCCTGACGTATGTCATAACATTTTATAATATATTATAACATACAAGCTAGTGCCGAGGAATAAATTACTTGCAGCAGCATGAGCTTCGCCTAAAACAAGCCTCCATAAACCAAAAACAGCAGAGCAGCGATTCTCCTGTTATTGGAGAATCGCTGCTCTGCTTGATTTTTATGGTGTCGATAGCATAGCTTAGTTCATTAATTCCGCTTGCATCAGCAAGCGGAGGATGACGGTTGCCGCTTCCGCACGGGTTGCGGATTGACCCGGCTGGAATTGCCCCGCCGGTGTCCCGGTGATCAGGCCGGCCTGCACCGCCTTGGCGACATCCTGCTTCGCCCAGCCCGCGATCTTTTCGGCATCTTTGAACGCTGCGGGTTGCTCCTCTGAAGCTGGGAGCGGAGAGCCGGCAAGGGCCATCGCCTTAACCAGAATAACAGTCATCTCCTGGCGTGTGATGATGTCGTTTGGCCGGAAGGTATTGTCCGTTCCGCCCTGCACCAGACCCAGATCTGCGGCTGTTCCGACGCTTCCGGTGTACCACACGCCGGAGGCGATATCCTTGAACGCAACATCTGCCGAACTAGAGGAGGAGTAGCCCAGCGCACGAACCATCATCGCAGCGAATTCCGCGCGGGTAGTGGTAGCGTCCGGTGCGAACCTGCTGTCTGTTAAGCCGGTCAGGATGTACTTGGAGGCCAGCTTTTCGACGGATGCCTTTGCCCAGTGCCCCTTGATATCCGCGAATGTCTTGTTGCTTGAAATCACTGCAAACGTGCCGTTGCTCGGACTATAGAACGTGACACCGGTGCCGTTGAAGACCGCCGGGACGAAGGTGAAGCTTCCGTCCTTCCCGATCCGGACCACGGTCGTATTCCGGCTGTCTGCCGGACTGTCGAGCTGCAGGGTGCCCCGGGAATAGCTGCCCTTGAACCCTGGAATCTCGATTGTGCGTCCGTTGGCTTCAGCCGTTACCGTGTATTCAATGGCAGGGCTGATTAATTTGCCCTGGGCTGCCAGAACAGCCTGAAGGATCTCTTGCTGCCGCTGTTCCGGCAGGACCGTCATACTGACCTTAAGCTTCCAATCCCCGGTTCCCAATTGCTGTCCCCAAGCTGCGGTATCAACCGCTTTTACAGGGAAGTGGAAGGTGCCGAGCGTAGACGAGACGGTGATCTGGTCTGCCGCTTTTACTTTCTGCGCATCCAGTGTGGCTGTAGCAGTAGTTCCTGTAACCTCTGCTTCAACGGTCAAATGGCCGCTGCCGCTTGGTGCTTCCGGCTGAACAGGGGTGACCGAACCAACGGAAGTGCCACCGCCGTTGCCACTTCCGCCGTTATTGCCGCCGCCAGGATCGCCGCCGCCGTTATTGCCGCCGCCAGGATCACCGCCGCCGTTATTGCCGCCGCCGGGATCACCGCCGCCGTTATTGCCGCCGCCAGGATCGCCGCCGCCGTTGTTGCCGCCGCCAGGATCACCGCCGCCGTTATTGCCGCCGCCAGGATCACCGCCGCCGTTATTGCCGCCGCCAGGATCACCGCCGCCGTCAGTCGCAAGCGTATGCCGCGCATAAATATCGAACCGGTCGAACGCAGGCGCGTATTGGCGCGGAACCGCCGTGTAAGGAGTGAAGCCTTGTGCCCCGGTTCCTCCATAAGGATTGGAGCCGCCGTCATACGTATTATTGTTGGAGAAACGGATGCTGTTGGTGCCTGCTTTCAGTTCAACATCAAAGGTCTGTGTGGCGAACTGCTGCCATGAGATGGTGTTCTTGAAAAAGACGGTCTGCGGCTCGCCGCCGTTAACGCTTACTTGCGCATACCGTTCAACAACGTCATTGTTGTAGGCATGTGTCCCCGCACTTTCACCGTTCGCGTAGGTAACAACCAGTTTATAAGTGCCTGCTTTGGACACCGTGATGTCCTTAAGCTCCAGATACCGCTCTGCTCCGTCGAAGGAGGTGATACCGTTCACATATTTGCCGCCGGAAGCGTATTTGGCAAAGGCATCCTCACGGATGAGCGGCAGCTCGGAGCCGGCCGGAGTACCTACGACCGTTGCCGCCTCTGCCTCAACGGAATATACAGAAGTCTGGCTGACGAAGGCTGCGTTAATATAATCGAGACTAAGCGCAGCGCTGGAACGAACATCAACCAGGTTGATGCCTGTGCGTAAGAAGGTTGGTACTGTAGCAGTCTGCCATTGTCCGCCGGTATTGGTAACAGGCAGATCCACGAGCGGCTTGCGGTCATGTTGAATTTGAATTTTGCCCGCGCCAGATGCGGCATAGCGGATCTGCAGATCATACATGCCGTCTTGCAGCACACTTACCACAAAGCGGGTATTGGCGTCCTGGCTGCTGCCGTAACCGGTCACATATCCGGCTCCCTCGAAGCCTTCAAGGCTGCTCTCTCTCGACAACCCCAGCGCAGGGTCGTAGTCGGCGAATTCCGCCTGCACACGGTAGTTGGGGTGTGCGCCCGGTAAGCCGCTATACGTTAGTTCGATTGCGTCAAGGGTGGATTCGCCCTGGCCTGCTTCTCCCGTATCCGGGTTGTATTTGCTGATGCCGATGGAATGTGTCCCTTGCGTCAGATCGGCAAAGATCGTATTGCCTCCCAGCAGCTGCATGTTGTAATCCGCACGCAGAACCAACTTCGTTGCCGGCTGATCGTCAATCTTGATGAACCATTCGGAATTGATGCGCTGATTCGCATCTCCGGTATTGGACTGATTGCGCAGGGTGGAGGTTGCGCCGCTGCCGCCAATCAGATCCAGACGGTAGCTCCCGTCTGCCGGAACCGTAACATCGGTCCACTTCACCAGGCTGTCCGCAGCCTTGATGCCTTGGACGTACTGGCCGTTCGAGGCGGAGCGTCCGGTACTCTTGCGCGGATAGTGATCCGTCAGGGTCACATTGGTCCGCACCTGCGCATTCTCAGCCTCGAAGCGCTTATAGAAAGTCTCCTTCGGGGCATGATCTACAGCCGGAGTAATGACTGCATAATACGCCGAGGTGTAATCGTTCAGGTTGACATCCAGTGTGACCGAGCCGTTCTTGACGGGATAATCACGGTCCAGGATCTGGGTAGGCTCTACGAGAAATCCGGTCAAGCCCGTATATCCAGCATGCCATACGGTGATATGCACCGCTTCTGCTTCTGTGAGGAAGGAGGGGCTGTTCCCATTGCCGGTCACGTTGTTGAACACGATCTGGCCGTCTCCTTGTGTGCCTCCGAACGCGATACTGACCTGCTTTTTGTTGTCTTGAATGGAGCTTAGCCCGTACAAGCCGGGGCCGAAGGCGTCCTTCTCATGTCTCGCGTTGATGACCTCAATCTTGGCCATGTCGCCGCCCATCATATCGGCATACCACTTGTAGAGCCACCATGCCCCATTAGGCTCGTTCTGCCCGGCGAGCAGGGACCCGTAGGAGTTGGCCGTGTTCCAATACGGCAGCATGCTGTTCATTTTCAGCTCATCATAACGTGCGATGTAATGAATCAGCGAGCCGCCTACGGCAATCTCCGAGGTAGCGGCATACTCGTTGATGTCCACCTTGATCGGGAAGGGAACCGTCCGGTCCGGGTACAGCTCTTTATAGCGCTGCACGGACCCTGCTTCCACGGTCCGGAAGGTGGCTACGTTCGAGGGAGCCTGGTTGAAGGCTTTGTCCCACAGCATATGCCAGCTGATAATGTCCGGCAGACAGTCATTCTCTACGCAGTAGGGAATGAAATCCTCGAATACCTTGGCTCCGTACTGGGTTAGATTCACTCCCGAAATGACTGCACCGGGGTCAATCTCCTTGATTTTCTTCGTTACCGCCAGCCAGTCGCTGTTGAATACGGCTCTTGAATTCTTGCCTGTCTGATTATCCGCCAGCAGCTGGGGATAACGGGTATTGTTCTGCTCAGGCTCATTGAACGGGATATAGATGAATCTGGCATCCGCATCCCGCCCCGGATTCGCGGCCTCCCATTGCTGCTTGTAGGCCTTGACAGCTGTTGTAATCGGAATGACGGCTTCCTGAATATATTCGTCAGCCGTTCTGGACGGATAGTACCAATGCTGATAATAATCCTGCATGACAATATTGACAGCTTCCCCGCCGGCCTCGAAGAAATAGTCCGACACCCGTAGCGCGTCACCAGTCGGGTGCTGGATGCCGTTCGGCGGCTTCTGGGAGATATGCGAGGGCTTGATCGGAATGAGTGTATTGATATCCGGCACATTCGGCTCGCTGATCGCATACAGTGCGCCGGAAGAGCCATGGAATACAGGTCCGAGCGAGCGGTCTGCCAGATCAACCGAGATTTTGGCCGGCTTGGCTGAAGTGTTCTCTTCATGCTTCGTCGCCGCATAGAGTGCGCTTACCTGAGCGGCATTTAACTGGATATTGTAGATCCGCAGATCGTCGAATTTCCCCTTGATATCTCCATCCGAGGTATAGAGCGATCTGCCGAAATCATTGAATTTCAGGGCGTTCAGATAATCACGCGAGAAGAAATGCTCCAGAACGGAGGGCATGGTCGCTCCTGATGAGCTTTTGCTCTGATCCAGACCTTTGATGCCAACAGGAACACCGTCCAGGTATACCTCGTAGGCCCCGCTGCTGGTCATAGTGACGGTCACCTGCTGCCACTTGCCCTTGGCCGGGTTACGGTTCCAGACGATATCGCCTTTGTAGCTGGCAATCTGACTTGGATTCGTGCCGGTATAGATCCGGTTGCTGAACGTGCCGTCCCCGGCGATGATAATGAACTCGGAGTCCTGCCAGCCGCTTACCCCGGCATTGCTCAGCCCCTTCCCGGCAATTGTGGAGGACAGCAGACGGTTATAGGCGTTAGCCGAAGAGTCGATGTTGGCCCAAAAGGAGATGGACAGTTCATCCTTGATCCTGCTGTAGAGCTGATCCGGCAGCTTCAGCCAGGCGGTACCGTTCCCGCCGCCGGGTAAAGAGAGGACATCTCCGCGCTGGTCGTCATAGACAATGGCAGCTACTCCCTTAAGCTCGGCGCGTTCAGCGGCCGCATCGGGGTAGACGCTGTTTACCACCGAGGTGCGGTCAAGCACCTGCCCGGAGCGGAAGCTCCACTGGAACAGCGGGGCCGCCTCAGCAGCGGTCTTCAGCTGGAGCTGATCCGGCACAGTCTCCTGAACAGGAGCAGCCTCCGGCATTGCAGCAGCATCCGCCACCGCAGCAGCCTCCGGCTCCGCCGGGGAAGCAGGCACTTCATCGGAATCAGGTGCCGTAACCGGATTGGTCAGTAACTCCGAATCAGTCACCCATACAGAATCTTCCACAGGAACCGGGTCTGCGGACGGAGCTGTGGAAGCGCTTGCCAAACTGGAGGGCAGGAGAGTCAGAATTGCCAGTATAGATATCAGTGAACGCTTAAGATATAGCCTCAATAGATACTCACCTCTTTTGTTTTTTGGGGATACCTGTCCTAATAGAACGGTCTGCGCACTTGAAACAATTCTCTATTCACTAACACTTATCTCCACTATCTCCGCATAGGCACCGCAACCTCCCTGTCATGGCTGTTCGCTTCACCGAGAATGTTAAGTGAATGACCCTTACTATAAAATCAAGCTTTTTTACTGTTTTTGTTCCTTTCTTTACGTCTCTGGGTTACTGCCTGGAGCGGGCAGACAGAGAAGCTGAGGCGGGAGCCGTAGAATCCTGCCAGCCCTTTCCCCGTAATCCCCCTACATGTAAAAA
This sequence comes from Paenibacillus sp. FSL R7-0204, assembly GCF_038002225.1. Taxonomy (NCBI): domain Bacteria; kingdom Bacillati; phylum Bacillota; class Bacilli; order Caryophanales; family Paenibacillaceae; genus Paenibacillus; species Paenibacillus sp. FSL R7-0204. Next base: position 4,884,683 of record NZ_JBBOCA010000001.1, on the reverse strand, counting down.
AGGGAACAAAAAGAGTAAAAAAAAGACATGCAGAGCAGGGTGGCGGGAAAGCAGCCGGGAGTCTATCATTAAAGGTATTCTACAAAGGTATTCTACAAAGGTATTCCACCAACTCTGCCGCCGGAGGTTATGACTTGAAAGCGCCCTTCACCTTGAAGCCCAGCCGCCATTTTGTGAGCGTGAAGAACAAGATGCTGTTCTTTTTCCTGCTGGCCATTCTGATTCCGGTTGTGATTCTGTCCGCTAACTCCTATATCTCCTCCCAGCAGATGCTTGAACGTAAATATACGGATCTGCTGGCCGATGTGACGAGACAGTCGAATATCCGCATCGAGGAATTCCTGGGGGACACGAAGCAGATTTCGCTCATCGCAAGCTACGGGATTAACAGCTACATCTCAGCGGTCTCGCAGGAGAACTACCCGGTGCAGAACTATCTGCACGACAGCTCCGTGACGAACGAACTGCAGGCCACGCAATTGCTGATGAATTACATCACTATGAAGGACCGCGCCATCTCTATCTATGTCTACAATCTGGTGAACGGCAGCGACCTCTATGTGGCCCCGAACAAGCCTGTCGACTATACGTACAACCCCCGCAAGGAGGACTGGTTCACCGAATTCCTGCGTTCTGACGATATTACGCGCGATTTGCCGACCCGGCTGGACCTGCAGACCAAGGCGGACAGCAATTGGACGATCTATAATCTGCGCAAAATCTTCGATATGGAGAACGGCAAGCTGATCGGCGTCATGGCGGTAAGTGTAGACATAGATTTCATCAACCGGCTGAACAAGCGGATGGAGGCAGGCAACCGTTCGGCCTTCACCGTTACCGATGACAGCGGCATGATTATATTCAACAACAATTATAACCTGATCGGCAAGCCGTTCAGGACACTTTTCCCGGTCCGCGAGGAAGAACTTGCCGCAGGTTCAGGCAGGCAGATTGTCCGTGTATCCGGCAAGGACTATATTCTGATCCAGTCGCCATTTGAGGAACATAACTGGAAGACTTATATGTATATGCCCGTGGAAGAGCTCGCGGTGGAAGGCGACATCCTGAAGCGGAATCTGTGGACGATTGCTGTCGTGCTTATCCTGTTCGCCCTGGCCAGCTCGGTGTACATGTCGAATCTGATCACCCGGCCGATCAAGCAGCTGATCCGCAATATGACGCTGGTGGAGCAAGGGAAATTCGATAATCTCCCGGCGGTCCGCTCGAATGATGAGATCGGTGTCATGGCCAGCCGGTTCGAGCAGATGTCCGCTGAACTCAAGCAGCTGGTGGAGCGGATCTACGTGGAGCAGGAGCAGAAGGTCGAGGCTGAAATTCGCGCGTTGCAGGCCCAGATCAGTCCGCATTTCCTGTATAATACGCTGAATTCAGTCAAATGGATCGCCACCATGCAGCAGTCGGAGAAGATTGTTGAGATGACCGGGGCGCTGATCTCCATGCTCCGTTATACCGCCAAGACGGACAACCGGCTGGTGCCGATCCGTGAGGAGCTGGAGCACATCGGCCATTATATAGTCATTCAGAAGGTGCGGTATTTCAACCGGATCGAGTTCCATTCGGAAGTGGAGGAGACGCTTGCGGAGCAGGAGATTCCGAAGCTGAGCATCCAGCCGCTGGTCGAGAATGCGATCTTCCACGGAATTGCCGACCAGGAGGACGGGCTGCTGTCTATCGAGGTCCGGCGGGCCGGGAATGCGGAACTCACCGTTACGGTCAGAGACAACGGTGCGGGCATGAGCGCTGAGGCGGCAGCGAAGCTGCGCAGCAGACTGGGCGGTGCAGAGGACAGCGGCGGCATCGGCGTTACCAATGTGCATCAGCGGATACGCCGGTTATACGGCGAGCCGTACGGGGTATCGTTCGAGAGCATTCCGGGGCAAGGTGCGGTATTCGTGATCACAATTCCCATTCGGGACAGGAAGGGGGCTTATTGAGTATGCTGGGTGTGCTTATCGTGGATGACGAGCTGCTAATGCGTATCGGCCTGAAATCGATTATTCAATGGGAAAATGAAGGATTTACGATTCTGGGGGAGGCCGCAAACGGGCGCGAAGCACTGGAACTGGCAGGGACGCACCAGCCGGATCTGATTATTACGGATATCAAAATGCCGGTGATGGACGGTCTGGAGCTGATCCGGGAGGCCCGGCGGCTGGACATCGGCGGGCAATTCGTCATTCTTAGCTGTCTGGAGGAATTCCAGTATGCCCAGGAGGCGCTCAGGCTCGGGGCGGCGGACTATCTGATCAAGAGCGATATGAAGCCGCACGAGCTGGTGCATGTGCTGGAGACGGTTAAGAAGCGGGCGGTCCGCCTCTCCGCAGGCAGCTCCTCCGTAATGCCGCCCGGCTCCTACAAGGAGAGCATCGGGTATTTGAAGGAAACGCTCTTTAAGGAGCTGATCAGCGGCTTCAAGGCCGCCGGGGATGTGCGGGTTAACCGCGAATCTCTGCGCATCCGCCTGGCGGATGAGCCGATGGTGCTCCTGAAGCTGCGGATTAACCATTTTGAACAGCATAGACGCAAGTATGTGGAGCAGGATGAGAAGCTGCTGCGTTATTCAGTCACCAATATTCTTGAAGAAATTCTTCCGCGCAAGCGGGCGAAGGAGATCATTGTGATGAACTCTGCGGAATATGTGCTGCTGCTGGACCTCGGGCCGGAGGGGCGGATTGTCCGCGCGGAGATTGAACGAGCGGCCGCCAAGATTCAGGCGGCTATGAAGGATTTCCTGAAGCTGACGCTGTCTATCGGCGTCAGCGGTCCGGCTCCCGGCTTTGGCGGCCTGAAGCAGGCCTATCAGGAGGCGGACATGGCGCTTGACGAGCTGTTCTTCGCCAGCGGGAGCGGCCTGTCCTTCTATGATAAGGCCAGGAGCCGTCAGAGAAGGGGGGAGCGGCTGTTCATCGACAAGCCTTGCATGCGGAAGTTCAGGCAGGATACCGAGAGCGGAAGCGAAGGGGCGCTTGCCTTCCTGAACAGCCTGAAGGATACTATGCTGCTGGAGGGCTGCACGAAGCAGGCGGCGCGTTCGACCTACATACGGATGCTTGGCGCGATTCTGTCCTGCTTCCCGGCGCTTCCCGAGCCGAATGAAGCCGGGCTTACGGTGTACGAGAGCATTCTCCATGAAGAGAGTCTGGAGGGGCTGCACCAGACCGTCGCTAGTTATCTGGAGCAGTGCAGGGCGCAGATGTCGGAAGGCGAATCCTCCCGGAGCTATGCAGAGCAAGCGAGCGAACTCATCATGCAGCTGTATGCGGAGGATATCTCCCTGCAATCCGTGGCGGACCGGATCAACGTGAACGCCTCCTATCTCAGCAGGGTATTCAAGCAGGAGACCGGCGAGAACTTCGTCAGCTTCCTGACCCGGCTGCGCATGGAGAAGGCCAAGAGCCTGCTCAGGGACAGGAACATCAAGGTCTATGAGGTTGCTGAGCGTGTGGGTTATCCGAACACCGCGTACTTCAGCAAGCTGTTCAAGAAGCTGAGCGGGATGAGTCCGGAGGAATACCGGGGCTAGAACAGTATCAGATTAACGGACCTGAGAGACCCTATTCCCAGCAAAACGCCACCTTTTGCGGATTAACGGACTCAGTGGGATTAGAATTGAAAGTAGACGACAGTTAACGGACGGAGGGATAATAAGGGCAACGGAGGTGCATCCCTATGGGAGAAAAACGACAACGGTACAACGAAGAATATAAGAAGCAAACGGTAAAGTTCATTCAAGAGCAGACGAAGAGCATAGGGGACATCGCGCAAGAGCTGGACATTCCGAAAAGTACGCTGCACCAGTGGATGGGGAAATACCGGGAGCTAAAGAATGAACCGGTAGCCAGTATGGATCGGGTACGGGAACTCGAAGCCGAGCTCCAAGAGATGCGCCGTCAGCTCCAAGAGAAAGACAGTCGACTTGCCGATACAGAGGAAGAATTGGCAATCGTAAAAAAAGCAGTGCACATCTTCAGCAAACCAAGGAATTAAGATTCCAGTTTATGAAGGACCATCGCTCCGCATTTCGCTTGGAGAAGATGTGCAGTACCCTACAGGTATCCAGGAGCGGATATTACAAGTGGCTGAACGCCAAAGCCAGTGTGCAAGCCCTCCGCAAGGCTGCTGTTATGGAGCGAATCCGGTACCATTTTGACGACCATCAAAAACGGTATGGAAGTCCGAAGATCACCCGCCTGCTGCATCAGGAAGGCTATACGGTCACGGAACGCACAGTGAGTGTGTACATGCGAGAAATGAAGCTCCGCTCTATTGTATCTAAGCCATACCGAGTGCAGACGACCGATTCCAAGCATAATAATCCCATTGCACCAAACACACTGAACCAAGAGTTTAAGGTGCTTAAGCCCAATACCGTATGGGTCACCGACATCACGTATATCCCTTGTCGTGGAGGTCGCTTATACCTAGCTAGCGTCATGGATCTATGCACGCGAGAAATTGTAGGGTGGCGGCTGTATAACCATATGGAGACGAGCCTGGTCTTAGACGCGCTGCAGGCGGCGTACACGGCGAAGCGACCCGGCGAGGGCCTACTGCACCACTCTGACCGAGGGTCTCAATATACCTCAAAAGAATATGTCGACCAACTAAAGACATACCACATGAAATCCAGCATGAGCCGTAAAGGAAACTGTTACGATAACGCCTGCATTGAGTCTTGGCACAGTATTTTAAAGAAAGAGCTCATCTACTGTAATCCGCGCTTCAAAAACCCGGAACAGGCATATGATGCTATTTTCCAATACATTGAGTTCTATTACAATCGCAAGCGAATGCACAGCTCACTGGGGTATCTTTCCCCCGCCCGCTTTGCTAAGCAATTCACTAAAAAATCCGTTGCGTAACAGTCTACTTTCTTGACAGAAGTCCACAGTAGCCCTTATCGTCTCTCTACGAGAGGTTTAGGAGTAGAGATTCCAAGAATAAGCACCATGAGGTCCGTTACTTGCCCAAGTGGTGACGTTAAACCAGAATAAGCGCGCCTCAGTCCGGTACGCCGGGCAATACGCCTTAAATGGACAACTCCCGTCTTCATCTGGGAAGGGCACCTGAAGGGGGGCCCCACTCCTGTAGTCATTCAGGCAGGATAGTGCCCCATCCAACAGTATAAATCTGCCGCTGTACTAGAATGGCAATTGTCAAAAAAAGAACAGAGTCTGTAAAAGAAGTGCATCCGCTGCGGGTGCACTTTTTGCCGCTTCCGGGGATTGGTCAAAAAAAGGAAATGTTCCGTAAAAAACAGCCATTTCGATACCTGCCCCCTTCACCTACTATTGGAGGTGCAGCAGATGCAGCACATCCTAAATGGAAGTTGGGGGTAATTCTAGTGAAGAAAAAAAGCTTAGCAACCGTATTGTCCATCCTGCTTGCAGCGGCCACCTTGACCGCTTGCGGCAGTGGCAACGGCAACGGCAACAGCAGTACATCGGCTTCACCACCCGCAGAGGCAACGGATGCCGCAGCGGCCACCCAGGCGGCAAGCGGAGAGAAGGTCCAGCTGACCTACGCGATCTGGGATTCCAATCAGGAGAAGGGTCTGCGGACCATTGCCGATGAATTCGAGAGCAAGAACCCGGACATCAAGGTCGATATCGAGGTGACCGGCTGGTCCGATTATTGGACGATGCTGGAAGCGGGAGCCACCGGCGGCTCGCTGCCGGATGTCTTCTGGATGCATTCCAATGAGATCTACCGCTATGCGAATAACGGCATGCTGCTTGATCTTACGGACCGCATCGGCAAGAGCACTGACGTCAAGCTGGACAATTACCCCGAAGGGCTGAACCAGATTTACAATCTGAACGGCAAGCAGTACGCGGTACCGAAGGATTTCGACACCATCGGGCTGTGGTACAACAAGACGCTGTTTGACCAGGCGGGTGTGAAATACCCGGATGAGAACTGGACCTGGGATGATCTGCACAGCGCAGCGAAAGCGCTCACGAAGGACGGGGTATACGGCTTCCTTGCGCCGATGCACAACCAGGAGGGGTATTACAACTTCGTCTATCAGAACGGCGGCACCATTATTACAGCGGACAAGAAGTCAGGCTATGACGATCCGAAGACGATCGAAGCGCTGGATTTCTATATAAGCTTCGTACGTGACGGACTATCCCCTGAGGTGTACGGAGATGCCGAGCGGGCTGATCTGCTGAAGAACGGCAAGGCGGCAATGGGCCTGTTCGGCTCGTGGAACCTGAGCGGCTTCACAGAGAACGAGTTCATGGCGAAGAATTTCGATGTGGCTGTGCTACCGAAGAAGGAGAAGCAGGCCTCGATCTATAACGGCCTTGGCAATGCCATTGATGCCAAGACGAAGCATCCCGAGGAAGCGTGGAAGTTCGTGGAGTACTTAAGCTCGAAGAGCGGCCAGGAGCGCCAGGCGGAGCTGGGCGTTGCCATCTCGGCGTACAAAGGTGCAGCTGACAAGTGGGTGGATTCGAACAAGACCTTCAACATCAAGGCATTCGTCGATATGGTGGATTATGGTGTAATCCGTCCATATTCCAATACAACGGCTGTCTGGGAAGACAAGGCTTATGAAGCGCTGAAGCCGGCGTTCTCCGGCAAGGTTACCGTGGAGGAAGCAGCCCGTAATGCAGCCAAAGTGATGAATGAGAGTCTGGCGGAAGAGAAATAAGCAAGAGTCATATACCTGCGGCAGCCTCAGGGCTGCCGCAAGTTTGATAGGAGAGGAACGCAGATGAATCATACCGTCAAGAGGAAAATTGGAGCGAAAACCTGGAATGAATGGTCCTGGGGCTGGTTCCTGATCGCGCCAACGATGATCGGCCTTATGGTCCTCAACTTCATTCCAATAGTACAGACCGCTTACCTTAGCTTCTTCAAGAGCGGAGATTTCGGCAGAGGCAATATCTACATCGGATGGGAGAATTACCGCAAGCTGATTCATGATCCCCAGGTATGGCATGCTGTCGGTAATACACTGCTCTACACCTTGCTGGTCGTGCCTGTCAGCATTGCCATCGCCATGCTGGTGGCCGTGCTGCTGAACGGCAAGCTCGCGGGCCGCTCGCTGTACCGCACGATCTATTTCATCCCGATGGTCGCCGCTCCTGCGGCAGTCACCATGGTATGGCGCTGGATGTATAACCAGCACTACGGCCTCATTAATTTCGGGCTATCCAAGCTGGGCCTTCCAGCCGTCAACTGGACGACGGACCCGGGGGTAGCGATCTTATCCATCGCGGTGATCGGAATCTGGAGTGTCATCGGCTATAATATGGTGCTGCTGCTCGCTGGTCTGCAGGAGATCCCGAAGGACTACTACGAGGCCTCGGATATCGACGGAGCCAGCCGGGTGCGCCAATTTTTCGTGATCACCCTGCCGCTTGTAACGCCAACCCTGTTCTTTGTTGTGGTGACCACGATTATCCAGGCCATGCAAGTGTTCGATGTCATCTATATGATGATCGATGTGAGTAACCCGGCCTATGACCATACAGTATCACTTGTGTATCTCTTCTATAATAACTCGTTCAAGTATTCGAATAAGGGCTATGGCTCAGCAATTGTAATGGTGTTGCTCGCGCTGATCATGATCATCACCTTCTTCCAGATGAGAGCGCAAAAAAAATGGGTCAACTACATGTAGGAGGCGGCACGATGGCCAAACATAAACACTTTAACCGTATCTTAGCCCACCTTGTGCTGCTCCTGGGAGCAGCCGCGATGATTCTGCCGTTCGTCTGGATGGTGCTGACCTCGTTCAAGTCGGTTACGGAGTCCACTTCGATGAATCCGTTTATCTTTTTCCCCAAGACCTGGCGGGTGGAGAATTACCTGGAGGTATGGCGGCAGAATAACTTCCTGATCCTGTACTGGAATACGTTTGCGATGATGGCTCTAAGGGTGCTGTGCGCGGTGATGTTCAGCGCGATGGCGGCGTATGCTTTTGCCAGACTAAGATTTCCGGGGCGTGACTTCTGCTTCAGTCTGGTGTTGTTCCAGATGATGGTGCCGACCCAGATCTTCATCATCCCGCAATATCTGATGGTCGATGCGCTGGGGATGCGCAATACGATCTTTGCCTTGCTGTTTCCAGGGCTGGTCAGTGCCTTCGGCACCTTCTTATTGAGACAATTCTTCATGGGCCTACCTAAGGAGCTGGAGGAGGCGGCGAAGATCGACGGCTGCAATATCGGCCAGACCTTTGCCAGAATTATGCTCCCGCTGGTCCGCTCCGGTCTGGTGGCCCTCGGGATATTCACGGCCCTCTTCTCCTTCAAGGACCTGATGTGGCCGATGATCGTCAACACAAGCTCGGACGCGGCGACCCTCTCTTCGGCCCTGGCTAAGATTCAAAGCGCCTTCGCCGTGGACTACCCGGAGCTGATGGCGGCTTCCGTGCTGGCGATTTGGCCGATGCTGCTCATCTACATCCTGTTCCAGCGGCAATTTATCGAAGGGATTGCAACTTCGGGGGGCAAGCTCTGATTGTCCGTTGACTGCAATCTATTGGATCGGTCAGAATATAACGATAGGGCAAGAACGTTACAGAAGCGAACGGAGAATAGATTAAGGAAGGGGAAGCGTCATGAAGAAGTGGAGACCCGGTATCGGAGTCAGCATTGTTCTGCTGCTGTTCACGATTGGCGGCTGTGATACCCGGAGCAGTACAGACGCTTCCCTGCTGTCCGGCGGAGGCGGAGCGGCAGACATCCGTGAACCCGTCATCCTCCGGTACTCCAGCTATCTGCTGGATACGGCGCAAGCAGGCAAAGTGTATTTTGATGCGATTGCCGAATTCGAGAAGCTGTATCCCCATATCCAGATCGATGCAGATTTCATCCAGAACAATAATTATACGGCGGGGATTAAGATCAGGCTGCTTGGCGGTGAGAAGGTGGATGTATTCGATACGTGGTCGCCCAGCCTGTTCGAGGAATTCCGCGCTCTGCGGAGCGATATGTACCTGGACCTGACCGGAGCGGATTTTCTCAAGGAATTCTACCCGAACTCCCTGCTGCCGGTTACGGTGGGCGGCCGGGTATACGGAGCGCCGGAGGTCATGCACAGTGACGGGCTGCTCTACAACAAAACCTTGTTCGACTCTCTCGGGCTGGAGGTTCCGCGCACCTGGGACGAGTTCCTTGCGCTCTGCGTGAAGCTGAAGCAGGAAGGGCTTATTCCGGTGGCAATGGATGCGGAGTGGTCCACAGCCCAGTTCTTCTGGGGGTCTATCATGTCGGATAACGGGGCGGATGCCGCCTGGACGAAGAAGCTGGAGAGCGGGGAGATCCGGACCCATGATCCGGTGTTCGTGGATGCCATCCAGAAGCACCGGGAGATTATCGACCGGGGGTTCGTGCCGCCGAACTGGAAGAGCCTGAAGCATGAGCAGGCCAAGGATCTGGTCGGCACAGGGCAGGCGGCCATGATTATTACCGGAACCTGGGACATCCCCAGCATCAAGGAGCGGAATCCGGCTCAGGATATCCGGTTCATGATGGTGCCGGGCAGTGTGCGGACGGTGCCGAACATCAATGTCGGCACGTACCGGGTGATCAGCTCGCGGACGGAGCATCCCGAGGAGGCCAAGCAGTTCGTGGCGTTCATGAACGGCAGGGCTACGCAGGAGAAGCTGGCCGCAGGCGCTTTGGCCGTGCCTTCGGTCATCTCGGCCCCGACGGACCGGAGCGATTCGGTCTCGTCCATTGCCGCTGCGGTAACGCGCGAGGACGCCACGCTCTATTGGCCGCATACGGTATCGACCGAGTCGCTCCAGGTGAAGATTCTGGAGGGCGTCAACCAGTATCTTGCCGGACAGCCCATGGAGACCGCACTGGCCAATATCCAGCAGGCGATTGATGAGGCTGCGGCTAAGCGGCGGAAATCAGAGTGACCTGAGCAGGAGATGGGAGATGCCTCTAGAATATAGTCAGGGAGGCAGTTGAATATATAGACTGAGAGGATAGGACACAATGGTTAAATACAGAATGGCAGCTCCGCACGAACGCGAGGAATACATAGACTTGGCCAACCTTGCCTTCCGCTTTGATTTTGAAATTCTGATGCCCAAGGCGTATGACAAGAGCGTAGATTCATCAGCGATGCATAAGGTTGCTGTGGATGAGCAAGGCAGGCTGCGCGCGCTGGTGGCTGTTTTTCCAGAGTCTCTGACGGTATGTGATCATACGCTGCGCACCGGCTACTTGGGTACGGTATCCGTTCATCCGCGTTCGCGCGGCGAAGGGCATATGAAAGCGCTGATGAACCTGTGGCTTGAAGAGCTGCGCGGTACATGTGATATGGTTGTATTATATGGACAGCGGCAGAGATATGAGTATTTCGGCTTCACGCTTGGCGGTGTCATGCTCAAGTATATCGTGACAGAGGCCAATGTGCGCCACAGCTTAAGAGGGTTGGATAACACCGGGATCTCCTTCCATCCGCTGTTTGAGGTTGAAGGAGGAGCAGAATTTGCGCATAACATGAACACCTCGCGGCTTGCTTATGTTGAACGCAGCTTAGAGCAATTGCCGCTGATTTTCGGTACACTCTGTCAAAAGGCACTCGGCATTCTGGATCAGGGTAAGCTGATCGGTTATCTGGTTGTCAACGAAGCGGGCGATGATATAGCTGAATTCGCAGTGGAGAATCCGGACGATATTCTGCGGACAATTAAGGCTTACATGGCTTACAGCAGAGCCGGGCGAATAACGTTGCACGCGCCGGAATATGACATCCCGCTGAATAAGGCTCTTGGCGGCATTGCGGAAGACTTTGTGACCGAGAACTCGGATATGTATCATATTCTGGATTTCGCCAACATCCTGAAGGCTTACCTCACGCTGAAGTACAAGACCACAGGCATTATCCCGGGAGAATTCTCCGCAGTCATGGACGGACAGCCGGTGACGGCGCGGGTGGACGGAGAGGGCGTGAGCGTCGAGCGGTCTGCCATGCCGGATGCAGTTGTCCTCAGCAAGCAGCAGGCTCAGACGCTTCTGCTTACCCAGCATGGCCGATATATGGCAGTGGATGCACCTGTAGGCTGGTTCCCGCTGCCTCTGTTCTGGTACAAGATTGATAAATACTGAGTATCATACTTCACGATAATTCTAAATAAGACAATGGACAAGCCGGGAGCGGACCCTTAGAGTCTGCCTCCGGCTTATTGTTATACACCAGTCTAGAAGGACTTGCGGAATTCCGCCGGAGTCATGCCGGAGAAGTTACGGAACAGCTTGATGAAGTAGCTGACGTTGTCATAACCCAGTTGCTCCGCGATCTCCACGATGGTCAGATTCGTCTGATTCAGGAGATCGCGGGCCTGTTCCATTTTCACCCTGGTCACGTACTCGATGAAGGTCAGCCCGGTCTCCAGACGGAATAACCGGCTGAAATGGGTGGGGTTCAGGCCCAGACGCTTCGCCATCTCCTCCATGCCAACCTTCTCGCTGATATGATTCATTACATACCGTTTGGCTTCGGCTATTTCTTTGCGGACATTCTGCTTCCACATGGAGCTTAGCATGAGTATTTTATCCTTCAGGAAGTCCTCCAGCCATTCCATGAGCTGCTCCAGCGTTTCGAATTCCTGGATTGAGCGCTGGAGCCGCTCACTGTTGAAGTTGTTGACGAAGTTCTGCATGACTACATATTTCAATTCCAGCTCCATCACCATCTTGAGCAGCCAGCTCTTCACACTCTCCACCGGATACTTCTGGTCCCCGATATACTGCTTGATCTCCCTGACCTTGGCCGCAAGCTGCGGGCTGTCCTCCTGCTGAATGCAGTCCCTTAGCTGCTGGAGGATCTCCGAATAATGCACGAACAGGTCCTCGCCGCTGGTCTGGACAGGCGCATACTTCATAACCGCTCCCTCGGCAGTATAGAAGCGCAGGGCATGGGAATCCAGCAGCGCCTGAATCTGCTTCTTAATGTCGATCAGACTTGGAGTAGCCTCCCCGTAAAAGAAGGAAATCCCCATCCGCAGATGCAGCTTCGCCATTCTCTGGACATGCCGGAAGTTATCACGGAACTCCTCATAAAGATTGCGGACGAGGATATGCGGCAAAGGAATGAACAGGATGAACTGCCGTTCCGTCAGCGAGAACTGGATAATGCCGTCTATCTCCAGGAATTCCTGCAGCACATTATCCATCACGAACTGCAGGTTCACCACTCCGCCGAACCGCCGTTCCAGCTCATAGGAGCGCTCCGGGACGGCCAGTACGGGCAGATACGGGGTGCCTTGGTGCAGGCTGATGCCCATCGCTTCGGCTTGTCCGAACCACTCGGCTTCATCCCAGACCGGCTGCTCCACGAACATGCGGATGAATCGGGTCCGGATGGCGGCATGGTTCTGGCTGACCAGCTTCTCCATCTGGAGATAGTGGTTACGGGATTTCAGCTTCACCTCCAGCCGGGCCACCGCCTCCGTCAATACGGCAATCACCTGATCGATCTGCAGACTCTCCTTCAATATATATTCGGCCACATTCAGTTTCACAGCCTTCTGGGCATATTCGAATTCCCCGTGGCAGGACAGGATGATCGTCTGCAGCTGGGGGTTCACCTCCCGCGCCTTCTGGATTAGCTCCAGTCCATTCATCGCCGGCATGCCGATATCCGTAAGCAGAATATCCGGCTGATGCAGCTGGCAGGCTTCCCAGGCCTGTCTGCCGTCCGAGCAGCAAGCCGCCAGTTCAAGGCCGAGGGTGTCCCAGGGAATCGAAGTGCTTAAATACTCCAACACCGGATAATGATCGTCTGCCAGTACTACTTTATAGGTCATGGTTATCTGCTCCTATCCGCTTCACGGGCATGATTAACTGTACGGTGGTGCGCCCCCCGTGAATGCTCTCAATGTTCATCTCGAAGCGCTCCCCGTAGATTAGCTTGAGCCGCTGGTAGACGTTGATTAATCCGATGCCGTGAGCGGACTCTGCCACTGGCGTCCCGTCAGCACTCAGGGCGCCTATCTCCGCATCCTTCTGCCTGATGTGCTGAAGCAGGGCTGCGAGCGTATGCTCCTCCATTCCCGTGCCGTTATCCTCGATGGTAATGGTCAGCCTGGACTGAACGAGTCGGATGGTGATGACGACCCGCCCTCCGCCCTGCAAGAACCCGTGCTTGTAAGCATTCTCAATAATGGGCTGCAGGATGAACCGCGGCACCGTCTCCAGCAGCAGCTCTTTGTCCACATGCACTGCATATTCCGTAGGATATCTCATCGTGAACCGCATTAACTCCATATACTGCTTCGTGAAATCAAGCTCACTGGCAATGGAGACGAATTCCTCCCGGCTGGAGAAGCTGGCCCGCAGCATAGCGGAGAGGGAGCCGACGATCGCAGCATTCTCCTCATCCTGCTTCATCAGCAGCTTCAGCCGGATCGAACTAAGCACATTGAATAGAAAATGCGGGTTAATCTGGGCCTGCAGCATCGCAATCTCCGCCTGGCGCTTGAGTTCCTGCTCCGTCTCCACCTGCCTGAGCATCAGCTGCACCCGGTCCAGCATGTTATCGAAGGAGTGCCCGAGGCTGCCGATCTCATCGGTTCCCCGGATGCCCGAGCGAACCATGAGATCCCCGTCCTCCACCCGGCGGGCCGCCTTACCCAGGACAAGCACAGGCTTGGTGAATCTCCGCAGCAGAACCGTCAGCGCGAACAAGAAGCTGACCGCAAATATCGTCTGAATAATCAGGCCGGTCCGGTTAATCCCGTTCAACCTTTCCGTTAGCTGCTCATAGGGAGCGACACTGATGAGTCTCCATCTGGCAAACTTCAGCGGCAGCGAGAGGAGGAGCTGATTCTCCCCCTTGAACTTGACGATGTCAGGGAAGACCAGCTCATCTACAGGCAGCAGATGGTCAAAGCTTGTGCCTATCAGCTCCTGGTTCCGGTTCGACAGAATGTTCTCCTCTTCGTCCAGCAGATACACATCCTCTTCCAGTGAAGCAAACCGCTCACGGATCGAAGCCTCGCTGCGGCTGACAATCAGGTAAGCGTAGGGAGCGGCAGTCGTTTCTTCTCTTAAGGCACGCGCTGTCATGAAGATATACGGCTGCTCAGCCTGCAGGGAGGTCAGGTAATTGTCTTCTGCTCCCATAAATAAGGTGTCATACGGCGGGAGCTGCTCCAGAGTGGAGAACCAGCGCCGTTTCAGAAATTGCCGGGGATCATAATCATAGAAGGAATAATCGGAATAGGCATGTCCTTCCTTGTCCAGCAGGGTGATCCGCAGATCGATGGTGTCTCCGGCCACCTGCTCCAGGCGGCTGGTCAGGGTCCGCGCAGCTACGGGATTGGTCTTGGCATCCTCCAGCAGGGTCTTGATCTCCGGATCGAAATGGACGAAGTTCGACACCGACACCATTTCTTCGAAGATGACATCAATCTGCGACTGGACAATTCTCAGGGACTGCGTGGATTTCTCCAAGGAGTGCTCCCGGATAATCAGCTTGGAATAGACGTTGGTAATATAGAGCATTCCCAGTGCCGGAATCACGAGGCAGGCGATGGAGGTAAGGATTAGCTTTTGCCGGAAGGAGAGCTGACTGAGCCTGTGCTTTTCTTTCATTAATATCCCTCCAGTAGTAGACCTTCACAGACTTATGGTACTTGATTCTGCGGTTCGGCTCATCCAATAAATTTTTCAATTTAGAAAAAATAATGCTATACAAAGTTTTCACCACAGATAAATTCGTTGCATGTGCAATAAAATTTGCCCTTCTATAATAAAGCTACAAACATAAAAAGAGGTGGATAAAGTGGAGGTTATTACTGAAGAGGGGACGGCAAAACGGTCCGGCAGCCCCGGGATAAGCAAGATGCGCAAGCAATCCTTTTACGACAATATTGCAGGGTATTTATTCATTGCCCCCATGCTCATTCTGACCGTAACGCTGGTAATTATTCCGATTCTACTATCCGGTGTAATCAGCTTCTCGAACTGGAACTTTGTATCCGGGCTGGACGGTTTTCAATTTGTCGGTCTGGATAACTACACCCGGCTGGTGCAGGACGAGTCCTTTCACCGCTCGCTCTACAACAACCTGATCATGATTGCCGTCGTTCCGGTAGCGATGTTCCTGGCGCTGGTGCTGGCGGTGCTGATCAACAAGGCAACGTATTTCAAAACCTTTTTCAAAGTAATCTACTTCATGCCCTTCATCTCGAGCTTCGTGGCCATCGCCCTGCTCTGGAGAGTACTCTATCACCCGAACAATGGTCCGATCAACGGTTTTCTCAGATCTATAGGGTTCGAGCATCCGCCCATGTGGCTGGCTGATCCCAAGTTCGCCCTGATCTCGGTCATGATTATTATGGTGTGGACTTCACTAGGCTTCAATATGGTCATCTATCTGGCGGGCCTTCAGAATATCTCACGGGATTTGTATGAAGCCGCCGATGTGGACGGGGCCTCACCGCTCAGACAATTCTTCAGAATTACACTGCCGATGCTGTCGCCTACGTCCTTCTTCCTGCTTATCACAGGAGTTGTCGGGTCCTTTAAGGTCTTCGATCTGATTATGGTGTTAACCGGCGGCGGCCCGGCAGGCTCAACCTCAGTCATTGTCTACTATCTGTACGAGGTGGCGTTCGTCAATCTGGAGTCGGGCTATGCTTCTGCGATGGGCATTATTCTGCTGATACTCATCCTGCTGGTGACCTTGTTTCAATGGGTCGGACAAAAGAAATGGGTCAACTACTAGGAGGTATACACATGCGATCGATCAAGCTTAACCGTGTTATTGTCACCGTCTTCATGGCGGTTGCGGGCATCCTGTTCATCATGCCGTTCTTATGGATGCTCTCCGCCTCCTTCAAGCCCGAGCTGGATGTCATGAAATATCCGATAGAATGGATTCCATCGAAATGGAATGCGGTGGAGAACTACAAGCAGGTATGGGCGGGAGCCGTGCCGTTCACACTCTATTACTGGAACACGACGAAGGTTACCCTGATGTCTACAGCGCTGTCGCTGATTATTTCTGCTATGGCGGCTTACGGCTTCTCCAAAATCAAGTTCAAAGGGCGGGACATTCTCTTCCTGGTTGTCCTGGCCACCTTCATGATTCCGACGCAGGCCATTCTGGTTCCGCAGTTCATCATGTACCGCTGGCTTGGATTGTTCGACAGCCATTTCGGGCTGGTGCTGCTTGCCGCCTCCGGCGTGCTGGGAACCTTCCTGCTGAGACAGTTCTTCCTGGGAATCCATGATGAAATTATTGAATCGGCGCGGATTGATGCAGCGGGCCACTGGACGATCTTCATGCGGATTGCCATGCCACTGGTGCAGCCAGCCCTTGCTACCTATATGATTCTCCGCTTTATCTGGACCTGGAATGATTACCAGAATCCGCTGATCTTCCTTCGTTCCGATTCATTGTTTACCCTGCAGCTGGGCATCCGGAAATTCGCTGATTTCAGCGGCGAGTTCTACTCCTTAATGATGGCAGGTGCCGTATCCGCCATTCTGCCATTGTTAATTATTTTCATGATCGGCCAGAAGCAGGTGATTGAGGGAGTTGCGATGGGCAGTGTCAAAGGCTAGACTAATTACATTACAGGGGGCCAAATCATGTCAAAAGTAAAACGCAATCTATTCATCGCTGTACCGCTGTTATCCCTGCTGGTATCCGGTTGCGGAGGGGCCGGCAATGCAGAGAAGGAGCCGGCGGCAACGGGTGCCGGAACAGATGCAGAACAAGCGGTAACCATTAAGCTGAGCAACTGGTATGCCCAAAAAATGGACAACTGGGATATCGTCATTGCCGAGTTCGAGAAGCAGCATCCGAACATCAAGGTGGAATTCGCCTCTGCGGAGGACAACAACTCCAACGAGTATTATAAGAAGCTGGACCTTGCGGTGGCCGGCGGCGATGATCTGGATATCCTCATGTTCAGTAACATGACCTTCCTGTCCCAGCGTGCAGGCCTGGGGATGATTGAGCCGCTGGATGATTATCTGGCCAAGGACAGCATTAATTTCAAGGACGAATATACATCCGATACCAGTATTGACGGCAAGGTCTATGGACTGCCCGGCAAGTCCTCCCAGGGTCTGGTTATTATTAATGAGAATCATCTGAAGGAGGCGGGACTTGAGCTGCCTAAGGACTGGACCTGGGATCAGTACATGGATTACGCCAAGGCGATGACGAAGAAAACGGGCGATAAAACCCGGTACGGAACCTACTTCCACAGCTGGATTCAATATGGCTACGTGGTGCAGAACTTCGGCCAGCCGGTGAATGCCAATCTGACTACCGATGACGGAAAGACCGCCAATATCGACAATCCGTTCATGCGCAAGTCGCTTGAGCTGCGGCTTCGGGGAGAAGCGGAAGGCTCCGCAACCCCGTATTCCGAGGTGGTCAGCCAGAAGCTGAACTACAGACCGCAATATTTCAACCAGGACACCAGTATGCTTGTTACGGGGACCTTCCTGATCCCGGAGACTGGTGGAACGGATACCATTCCAGCTACCTTCAAGACCGTGTTCGCTCCGCTGCCTAAGATGAAAGCGGAAGATCCAATGTCATCGAACGTGAGCGGGGATGTCCTGAGCATCTACAGCAAGTCCAAGCATAAAGACGAAGCCTACACCTTCATCCGCTGGTTCTCCACTGAAGGGATTGTACTGCAAGGGAAGAATATCCCGTCCTGGAAAAAAGCGAATCTGAATGATGTGGTGGACCGGATCATTGCAGGCAGCAAGACCCCGGAAATGATCGACAAAGCTTCCTTGCTCTATGTTCTGGAGAATACCAAATCTACTACTGCAGCTACGGCAGTGCCTTATCACGCTGAGCTGGAGAAGGTGCTGCTGGAGGAGTTCGACAAAATGCTGCTGTCCGGTCAAAGTATTGATGATACGATTCAGCATGCTCAAACCAAGATTCAGAAGATTATTGATTCCAAATCCTAAGAAGCAGATATCACAGATTAGATAGGAGTGCTGCCCGTGCTATATCCAATAATGACGGAAACCCGCAGTCTGTATGATCTGGGCGGGGTATGGAATTTCAAGCTGGACGATGGCTCCGGCTGGGACGAGAGCTGGCAGGCATCGAAGCTCACAGATACGATCCCAATGGCGGTGCCCTCGGCTTACAATGATCTTGGCGTAAGCCCGGAGATTCGTAATCATGTCGGCTGGGTGTGGTACGAGCGGGAGCTGACGCTCCCGGCGAACATCCTGAATGAACGGCTGGTGCTGCGCTTCGGCTCGGCGACCCATAAGGCGAAGGTATTTATCAATGGAAGCTTGGTGATGGAGCATGCCGGCGGCTTCCTTCCCTTCGAGGGCGTGATTAATGACTATATCCGGCCTGGAACGAACCGGCTGACGGTGGCTGTTCATAATGTCGTGGATTACACCACATTGCCTGTTGGCCTGTACACGGAGACCGAAGGGCCGGACGGGAAGCTTAGGGTGAAGAACCAGCCGAACTTTGATTTCTTCAACTTTGCCGGATTGCAGCGGCCGGTGCGGATCTACTCTACGCCGCGAACCTTCGTGGAGGACGTCACTTTAGTCACTTCTTACGAGGGCGAAAACGGAACCGTCCGATATAGTACTGATATTACCGGCGAAGCCGATATCCGGGTTACGGTACTAGATGAAGAGGGGAAGGCGGTCTGCTCAGGGACGGAGCCGTCCGGTGTAATGGATATTCCATCTGTCAGACTATGGCAGCCGCTGAACGCCTACTTGTACACCCTGAGAATCGAACTGCTGCAATCAGGGCAATTGGTTGATGTCTATGAGCTGCCGTTCGGCGTGCGGACGGTCGAAGTGAGGGACGGACAGTTCCTGATCAATGGCGAGCCGTTCTACTTCAAGGGCTACGGCAGACATGAGGATACCCCGTTCCATGGACGGGGCCTGGATGAAGCGGCGAACATTATGGATTTCAATCTGATGAAATGGTCCGGGGCCAACTCCTTCCGCACGGCGCA